>NZ_CP076228.1:645293-967940 GCF_021378375.1 Wolbachia endosymbiont of Drosophila innubila
TATGTTAACTAGAGATATTTCAAGTCCTGAGCAGGTTTTTAGTGGAGCAGAAATAAGCGAAAAAAAAGAGCTATTAAAAAAGCTAGAAGAGAAATCAAATACTCGACAAGGGCAGTCAGAAATAGGCGGATCGTTTGATGATCAATATGAGTTGATTATAGAATATCTGTTGCAGATTCCACCATCTAATGATCGGTTAGAAATTTTACGAAAGCAAGGACATTCACAGAGTAACATAGATGAAATGCTTAGTCAGGGGGGGATTCTTGGTATACTCAATCAACCATATCGTCATTTCGAAGTTATAATAGTCCACCGTCTTTAATGGATAGTAAACATTCACTGAGTAAACAGGTACCTGTTTGGTCCGCTTTTAGATCATAATCTCACAGAAAGTCAAAAGAAGTTAAACATAGAGTTACTAAATGTTTTAAAGTATCTAGAATGGCATGATGAAGGTGCTCTTTTGATTATGATAATGGTCAGATCGATGAGCTTGAAGAATTTTTAAAAAATAATAGAGGCAATCCAGATCTAAAAGCCGTTCTAAATGTCAAAAGAGGAGAATCTGGGTCAACAGTATTGCATGCGATTGCGGGAGCTCATATAGGTGCATCTTACCGTCAAGAAGACCGACCTATAAATTTACTCTTAGAAGCAGGAGCCAGTCCAAATATACAGGATGATAAAGGAGAAACACCTTTGCATCGCGCTTCTGCTATGGGCTATGATAAAAATATATATTCTCTCTTAAGGGGAAATGCTGACCCCAATATATGTGATGGACAAGGGAAAACTCCACAACAAACTGCAGTTGATAATCATAATTACCATGTTGAAAGGTGTTTTTTTACTGACAATCAAAAAAAGTTGCGAAAAGAATTAAATAATATACTTAATGAACATCGCTACAAAGAAGGCAATTTAGGCTATATTGTTACACTCACTCTATTTCAGTTTCTCAAAGATCTAGAGGAGTTTTTACATGAACATAAGAATAATAAAGACCTAAAAGTAGTTTTAAATACTCGGGACATAGCAGGAAAGTCAGAAGTGCTGGAACATGTAAAAAATGCTTTTCCGGCTTTCAAGCTGCTGATGAAATAAAGAAATTACTTTTGGAAAGCGGGAGCAAAAGAGTTCACGTATGAAAGGAAAAATGCTTACCTAAATCTGGGGTTTTGTGGGGTAATATAATACCAGCTCAGAAGGAAAAGCTAAGTAGATCCTTAGGTATTTTATCTGAAATTCAAGACATAAATCAATTGGAAAAATTCGTGAAGATAGCTATCAAGTCTGGAGTGCGACTTAATTATCGTTTCACCGTTCCTTCACCTTTTGAAGGTTATAGTTTCACAGATTATGTGATAAAAAGAATTAGTGAATTAGAAAAGTATCCTAAAGTTGCTAGTGGTATAATATGTCAATTGGTATCAAAAGGAGCAGTGTTTGGTAGCCCAGAGAGCATTGATGTAATTGATGAACTGGGATTAGAATGCAAAGATCACAAAGCCAATATGATAAAAGCTTTGAAGGTTACATTAATGATGCCCATAGGTTTATTAAAGTTGCGAAAAGTGCAACCACTAGTAAATTGAATGATATAGCAATAGGTAATACTACTCTTTACTTAGAATATTCGGAGGAGAGCAAAATAGATATTGCAAAGATCACCGATGGAGCGAGAAGTTTATGGTTAACTCATGAAAATGCAGGATATGAAAGAAATATAGTAAAGATTGGTGAAAGTGAGGTGGAAATTATAACGCAAAATGGTAAAAGGCATTACACAGACCTTACAGCCAATAGTAATATAGCATTGATTTTCTGTACCTCTTTTGGAGAATTAGAAGTTAGATTGTATTCTGATAAGCAAAATGAAAACAGGATTAGGGTAGAAGCAAGAGATCAAGGGATGTTGAAAAAATAAAAGATTGTGGAGAAGAAATAGGAAAAATTGCTCACTTGGTTATCACTCAGTTTATGATGCTATTGAACGTGGGTACTTCGAAAAGCCTGCTCCATCTTCAAGAATTGTCCAGGAAGAAAAATTACAAAATGGTAAATGGGCAGATCAAGTACGATATACAAGAAAAAATGGAGCACAAATTCGATAGTACTAAGCTTTGTAGACAAAAACGTTGGTATGGTTTTTACTGCTTCAAAAAGGTTTTACTTTTTTTTTTATTTTAATAATAATATTTTTAGGAGGGTTTATGCACACATCTAAACTTACTGCAGCAGAGAAAGATTTAAATAGCAAGCTATTTTATGCTGTAGAACAAAATAACCTTGATAAGGTTAAAGAGCTTATTAGAAATGGGGCTGATATTCATGCTAGAGAAATTAGTAGTAAAAAAGCTATACACATTGCTGTTAAGAAAGGGAACAAAAATATCGTAGAGTTTTTCTTAAATGAAGGGATAAGCGTTAACGATACCAATAACAGCGGTTGGACACCTCTACACTATGCTGCCTTTGGTGGTGAGTTGGAAATAGCAAAACTTTTGGTTGCTGATGGGGCTAATGTTCGTGCTGAAAACGCTTATGGTCAAAAGCCTATAGATTTAATTCATTATGGTAAAGATGATGGATATAAAGGCATTATGGAACTTCTTCTAAATAAAAGAGGAGGAAAGGTTAATGATATTGATAAAGAGGGTTGGACACTCCTACACTATGCTGCCTTTAATGGTAATTTGGAAACTGTAAGGTTTTTAATTGACAAAGGAGCTAGCATTCATACTAAAAACAATCGACGTGAAACGCCTTTAGATCTCGCTAGAGAAGGAGGAAGTACGGAAGTTGTAAATATGTTAAGCAGTATAAATACAAAAGTGACAGATGTATCGGTATCTCAACTCTCTATACCAAGAAAAAGGACTGTATGAATTGATATAAGCAAAAAAGGGAGGATGTTTCTATAGGTTATACACGTCAAGTTATTGTTAAAAATAGCAGTAGGACTAACGGAGGTAATTCTTAGTTAATAGTTTAAGAAATCTTCTAAAGAGGTTATCTTGTTGTTTATGATTTTTTGAGCATAGCCTTTTATGCTAGATTCAAAGAAGACTGAATAGGCTGCTCCACACTTTCCACTTTTTCTAGCTTCGTGCTGGGCTTTAGCACATTATACAACGCAAAGCTCAGACACACCAATCCAGCTATTCCCACAACCGCTGCTATTACAGGCATTTTCATGATATACAATGCAACACCGCTTGCCAATAACACTGCACCAACAACACCAGCTACAATTGGTTGAATTGCCTTTTTGATGATTTTCGTCTACAGAATTTCCTTTACTATCAAAATATAGTTCAGTTGGAGATGGGATATCAGGCTCTTCTTCTGTTAAAGCATTTTGAGCTTTCTCACTGGTTTCAAATATTAGCTCGCTATCTTTATTAATATCTCCACGCAATTGAGCTGTAGCTTTACTTTCCCATGTTAAATTATCTGTCAACTTCTCTCTTGATTCTGTATCAGTTTTGATTAATTTTCTTTTATGCTTTATTTCTGTTAATGATTTTCCGTTCTCAGCACTTCTAGATTTGCTATGAGAGCACGATTGCGTTTGATCTCTTTTCACAACTTCAGTAAAAGTGGTTGTAGAAATACTGGAACTTTGTGTCTGATCTATATCATCTTTTGTTAAAATATTTTTAGCTTCTTCACTGCTTGCAAGCATAGGTTCATGTATTTCAAGATCTTCACAGTCTTTATTGATATCTTCACAGCTAGTTTCAGCATTACCACTTACAGGTTTAACTTCTATATTAAGACTTTCTTTAAATTCCTTGAGAGTTGCTACAATTTCTTTACAATTTTGTTTATTAGCATAATCAATTAGTGTATAGCTTATCTTCTGGCTATTTGCTTTTTCTTTTATCATTTTCTGGTCGAGGATTTCTTTCAAAATACCGTTTTCTTTAGAAACTTCTAAAACTGCCCTAACAGCTTTGCTATTTTTCTCTGAAATACAGTATGCTAGTACCGTGTAGGTTGTTTTTTGAACACCCAGAATTTCTCCGGTTAATTCGTCATTCAGAAGATCTTTTAAAAATTTTCGTTTTGCTGCTTCTTGTAAAAACGTCTCAAAAGCTTGATTATTCTTAAGAGATATAGCATAACACGGTAGCGTAAATACTCCCTTCCTCCCTTCTTCACTATAAGGTATTTTTGTTGTTAAAATTTTCTGTAATGTATCATCATTAAATTTTTCAGCAATGCTATTCTCATTTTTCGTCCTTCTCCAGAACATAAAGGACTTTTTTTCCCTAGATTTTCTATTTCTTGCTTCAGAGTATCAAACTTACCTTTCTCTTTTTCTGTTAATCCACATAATTTATCAGTACGCTCTTTTTTCTTTACTGGCATAGTATTTCCCTTCGTATAATGTTTGTTTTATAAGTTAGTTGCGTTAATAACGTATTAATTGTGTGATTTTTAAGACGCTAATTTGTAAAATTTTTCCATTTGCTCACTCCATAGCATCGGTATTTCCCTTAAATCAACTAACCGCAAATTACTCGGTTGTCTCCCATTTACTATGTCTTCTTTGATCTTTGGTGCTAAATAATTTAATCTTAAAATTTGTTGTATACGTCTTGTACCTATATTAATTTTAATGCTCAGCTCTTTCACACTTCTATATTTTCCTTCCTCTAGTTGACGTTTCCAAAGATGGGCTCTTACCACTGCTTTCAGTAGCGCATTGTTTGTTTTTCCTTCTGGCTCCACTACTGTGCATTTGTTTCCTTTCTTCTTTAAATTCATTGGTATAAATTTTTCCTCTGACTCAGAACACACCTCTATTCCATCTTCTCTTACCCACACTGTTTTTATTAATTTCTTCACTGCTTCTTTCTGTTTTCCAAAACTTAAATTTTCCCATTTTTCTTTTTTTGCCCCTTTTTCCCAATTCTCATATAAGCATTCCGCTCTCTTCATTACTTCTTTTTCCACTTCTCCGGCTACTACTGTTCGGTTCATCGACTTGCAACCTTTTCCTCTGAAATGGTTATTGCATATATAATATCGATACCTTTTATTTTCTTTTTTTGAGTATGTCAGCGTCATGTTTACTTTGCAGCATCTGCATCTTATCATCCCCTTTAGTAGCGCCTCTTCATATTTTTTGCCTCGATATGGCTGATTCTTTATTAATTCCTGTGCCTTTTGCCATTTTTCTTCTTCTATTATTGCCTCATGCTTTCCTTTATACTGCTTCTCATAATGCCGTATTTTTCCCATATATATCGGATTTGTTATTATTCTCCTCACTGTGGCCTTTTTAAAGATATCTGATTTTGCTTTCGTTCGATATCCTTCTCTGTTTAACTCTCTTGCCAATTCTGCCATTGATCTCAGCTCCATATATCTCTCAAATATATGCTTTATTACTTTTGCTTCTTTTTCATTTATTATTAATTCCTTCTCTTTTACATCATACCCTAGTGGCACATTCCCTCCCATCCATAATCCTTCCTCTTTCGATGTTGCTATTTTATTTTTTACTCTCTCTACTATCATTTCTCTTTCTAGCTGTGCCGCTCCTGATAACACTGTTTGTACAAATTTTCCCATTGGTGTGTTGTTATCAAATATTTGCGTCACTGCTACAAAACTTATCCGGTGCCTTCTAAAAAATGACGTTACTTCTATGCAATCCTTCGTTTCCCTTGATAACCTGTCCAACGTGTATACTACCACGCAGTCTACCTCTCCGGCTTTTACATCTTCAAATAATTCCTTTATCGCTGGTCTATTTAAATTACTTCCTGAATAGCCTCCATCATCATACCTTTTGGCTAATGCTACCCACCCTTCTCGGCTTTTTATATATTTTTTACATGCTACTCGCTGTGCATCAAGACTATTAAACTTCTGCTCTAGCCCGTCTTCATTTGATTTTCTCGTATATATCGCACACCTTACCTCTTTTAGCATTCTCAACTTACCTTTTTATCACGCATCCCAAATAATAAAGGACCGTTGTAGCTCATTCCCATTATTTTTCCGGCTACCGCTGATAATGACGTAAAAAATTCTTCTCTGTAGATTAAACCCTTATCTGTTACCATCACTGCATGCGTTTCTTCACCTCTTTCTAATATCAACTCCGTTCCTACTGCTGGCAGTTTATCGCTACTTATCCTTTTTCCCTGTTCTAGCCGATCTGCCAGGTATTTTAGTCTTTTTGCTCCTTTTCTTGATATTTCTCCATACGCTTTCTCCTGCAACCTATACGCCAATCTTGGTATCAAATATTTCTTTGAGTTTCTAGGCGCTTCTTCCACAAAGACCTTCCTCCATATTTTTCTCAGCTCTTCCAACGCTTTTTTCTCTAAATTCAATACTTTCTTTTCTATTCCTTCCATCCTAGCTTCTGAATTTAAAAAAAAGTTGCGGCTCATAGCACTTTTTCATCCATAGTTTCTAGCTCTTTCACCTCTTCTTTTGCTACTATCACGCCTGCTGCTGTACTTTCCGATACAACTCTTATTCTTTCTATAAATTCCCTCTGTTTATTTGCCATTTTTACGTTCTCTAACACTTCTTTTATCTCTTTATTATTTCTCACATAATCCATTGGGGTCTTGCCAAATTTATCTTTTTGTTCCACATTCCCTCCCGCTTTTACTAGCTCTTCTACTATTTTTATCTCTGCTACCATGCACGCAAGGTGTAACGCGGCAAATTTGCTACTTCGTTCCACTGCGTTTACATCGACTCCTGCCTTTATCAGCTCTTTTGTATTTTCTAGACGTTGCCCCATCACTGCTAGGTGTAGTGGTCTATATTTCCCGGCATCTGCTGCATCTACATCTGCTCCCTTTTTGATTAATAATTTCACTTTTTTCGGATCTGGCATTCCCACCGCGTAATGTAGTATCGTCCTTCCTTTTGTGTCTTTTTGTTAATATTTTCTATTGAGTTATCTAATACTTCTTTCCACGACTTATTAAATTCTTCTCTTTCTTTCTTTACTAAATTTTACCATAAGTTCCTCAGCTATTAATGCAATATAAAGTGGCTCCAATTTGGCTCACTTTGGCGCTTAGCAAACTTTGTTTGTTTACCAGCTACTTTTTCACTTAGGGCTATTTTGGCATAAAAGCAAGTTTTTTTTACAAAATATACACATTTTTTCAGCATATTATATTAAGATATAAATCTATATATTTAATCTGTTAAATAATAGCAATTCCTCTCCTGCTGTTGCCAGCTTTTCTCTTCTATTTTTTCCATATATTTAGCCTCTTATTTCCTCACAAAAAGTCTGCAAACATCTACAGCCCTTTCCTCCACATCATTTAGCTTCTTTCCACCATTTACCACCTGCTTTTCCGATACCTTACTTATTTTTTCCATTAACTCCCTCTGTTTGTTCACTATTTTTCCTCCTTTTTTCTTTAATACCTCCCTTGTCTCTTCATCACTTGCGTAATACATTGGGCTAAATCCTGATATACTTACCAGGTTTATTTCTGCCCCTGCTTTTATTAACTCTTCTACTATCTTTTTTCCACCTACCATACACGCTAGATGTAGTGCCGTATTTCCATCTTCTTCGGTTGCGTTTATATCTGCTCTGGCTTCTATTAATTCTTTTACGTTTTCCAGACGCATTCCAAGCGCTGCTGAGTGCAGTGGTGTATAACCTTCGTTATCTCTTGCATCTACATCTGCTCCTTCCCATATCAGCCAGTTTACTTTTTTTCTCGTCGACATTTTTGCTGCTCGGTGCAACATTGTTTCACCGTTTTCATTTTTTCTATTTATATGCTTTTTAGACAATTTGCCTGCAAGCAACTCTTGAAATAATTCATTAAAATCATCCCTTTCTTCTTGACTAATCCACATGATGTACCTCACTATAAAACTTCCTAACTTCTAGCGTTTGGTAAATCTTTTTTGTTTACCTACACCTACCTAATTTATAGCTGTTTTGGCATGAAAAAGCAACTTCTTTTTTTCAAAAAACACACATTTTTACCGAATATTAATGTAGTGTATGAAGATATAAGTATATGTATTTAACTCATTAAACATACGACCTGTTTTTCTTCCCAACTTCTGTTCAAATGTCGATGTTCGTGCCATGTTAGTACACCTGGGTAAAACACTAAAATGTACCTTTCTAACTCATGTATTGAATCCTTTTGCTCTGAATCTAAATCGCTTTCAAAATGAACATTGTGTTCTGCTAAACCAAATCTTATAACTTTCTGGTTGGTAAAATCTTCTACCTTGTAGTGGTGAGTAACGCTAAACCTTTCTAAAACTGGTTTATATTTTAAATTCCACAGTTGTTCAGATAGTTTGCTACTTCCCAATAAAAATTTATCCCCTTCCTCTTCTATACTAGTAACCGGAAAACATGCGTTTATTTCCCCTAAGTTCCAGCTATCTGATAATACTATTTGTGCCTTAGCAAACTTAATTGCCGGTAATAAGCCCTGTGGTAGCGGATATAGCGCTTTGAAGTTATACCACACATGATTCCTTTCATAAATACCGTTATAGTTCTTAGTATGAGGCTCGGTTTCTCCAAGTATTGCTACATCTAGGCGATATATATCATTGCTCAAAGCTTGTTCATAATGATTGCGTAGATAGTTCTCTATAATCCTAACAACTGGACCACTAGACCTGAAAAAATTTACTCTCCCAAATGATAACACTGGTCCATCTTTTTCGATCTTTGTACCAGAGTAGTCTGATAATAAGCTGCCAAAAAAGCTTTCATCTAAAATAAATCTTCCAATATTATAGTGGTCATTGAAAAGCCTCATTAGCCTCGATCTTGCTGGCAATGATAGTTTTGCTAGTTCTACTACTGCATCCACGAAGAAGTCGTTCGGAACATCTCTTATCCCTACCTGCAACTCAAAAAAGTGTTTTACCGGGTGGCTCTTCAATGATCGTAATATCTTCTATATTTGCCCACTTTAATGCTATTTTCAGTGAGGCAGGTGTGCCACGCAGTCTTTGAAATTTTATTCCTTCTCTTATCGCCTTTCCTTTGTCTTTTACCCAACGCAGAATTTCCCCCAATCCATATTCTTCTATTATCCACGGTAGTATTTCATCTTTAGAATTAAACTTAAATCCTTTTATCCTGCTTGGATCAACTTTGTAATCGATAGCCTCTACTATGGCTCTTTCTTCTTTTGTGCTATTAGGTGGAAGTAACATTAGCTTTTGCCCATTAATTCGATTTCTAGCTTGCCTAAACAAACGCACTCATTCCCCAGTACCACACACACAACATCTTTTCTTGGCTCTATTAATTCCACGTTTTCTACCCCTTCTACAAATAGATTTGCTATGATCCATGATTTTGTCACCTTCCATCCCAATCTTTTCGTTGCTTCAAATTTTTCGATAAATTTCTTCTTCACCGTTTCAATAATATCCGGTCTTTTAATGCTAATTTTGCTGTGGATATCTATTTCAATAATATTGCAACCAACTACTGTTATCGTATCTGTCAATACCCTTATATCATCCCTGGTGACTCGCTTTCTTACAATATCAAGTAGTTCTTCAGATGCTATGCCATTTGTGGATAACTCCGTGGATAAAATCGAGATCTCTACACTCCCTGGCACTTTTGATTCAACCAGCGCATCCTTTACTCTTCTATCTGCTGAGAGTGCATGATATCGATAATGTTCTTTACTTCCTCCAGTTGACCAGCCTTTTATTTTTGCCTTGATTCTTTTTCTAAATCGTTCATCTTCTTCTCCATCTTGCCTCTCTGCTCCATAAAACTCAGCTAAATTATCAAGTTCTTCCCCTCTTGCAAACTTCAGTAAGTTGCTCCTTGCCGCTTCGTTTATTCTTTCTCTCAGCAAAAGTTCTCGCCATGCTGCTACCTCTAAAATCTTTATTGCTGGGTCACTTTCTACTAATGCCGTAAAACTTTCATCACGACTTACTAATTCTTCTTTCATCCGGGAAAAAATCTCTTCAAAGTTCAGTGGTTCGATAATATTTGGCTGCTCCATCTCTATACCATAATCCCATCAAAATGAATATTTTTCCCATTTGGTAGATAAATACCATCTAATGAAATATTGACCTTTCCTTCTTTCACTTCTGTAATTTTTACTTTTTCTAACTTAAATCTTTGCTCCAACTTTTGTAGAGCTTCTGCTACTGCTGCATAGATTTCCAAAGTTCAATCCCTATTAATTGGCTTATCTACTAATTCAAGTAGTCTTGACTCATAATCCCTTCGCATAACACGTGATCCTATCGGCGTGGTCAGTATGTCAACTATCGATTGCTTTAGATGGTTTAATCCTTCCAATTCCTTTCCCGTGCTAGCATTCATGCCTCTCATTCTGCAAATACATTTTTGCTATCACCCATCACATGAAAACCACACGATACCAAGTCACCTGCTCTTGTTATGCCAATATCATTAACAAATACGCTATTTGATCCCTGAGTTAGTTTCTCCCCTAGAGTTAAGATATCTCCTTTTCGACACACAGATCTACCGTTTACAAAAACATCGCTGCTTCCACTCATACAAACATGTGCTGGTATTCCACTGCAATAATCCCCTATACAAACCACAGCTTTAGCCATACTTAATTAAGGTCGATTCTCTTTGCTTTGAGTTTTATGCCTCTCTTGGTAATCTTCATACTTGATTCTCCTACTTTCAACGTTATTTTATCCACTACATCTATCTTAAGATGGTGCTTTTCTTGCTCATATGATAACTTTGTCCCATCTTGAAATTTTACACTATTTATTTCCTTTTTATTCTCCGGAGGGGGATATTTCTCCTGATATATTGCTGGTAATACTACCCCTAATGACAACTCTCCATATGGCGATAATACTATTACTTGCTCATCAATATTCGGCGCAAACCAACTTCTATCTTCTCCTGCTCTTGCCGTTACCCACGGAAGCCAATCCGTTAAAAATTCCCCTATTTTTACCCGCACTCTTGCTTTTTCATAATCTACTTCTTTAACTAAACCTATACGAATAATGTTCGCTAACTTCCTATTCAGCTCTGAAATTGCAAAATTATGCTCTAACATTTTCGCCAACACTTATTGTATGTGGTATGATACCAGTTTCTAACCACATTGATTGACCTGTATGTAGCTCGTGAACCCATTCGACCAACCACACCAAATATGCATCCAACTCTGGTTTAAAATCATCCCCTCCTGCTGATATAAATTCACCTGCTGAAACATTTTCCACGTCCCAAGTATTCTTATTCACTACCCTTGCAATTTCCGCTGCCAGTGACCTTACCACTACCTGAGAATCCTCAACTGTTCCATCAACTACCACTCTTACCTCAAATCTTGCCCTCAACGCTAATTCCTCAGTCCCCGGATCTTTCCCTGGTTCTAAACTTGCAAGCTCTACAAATGCTGCTGGCGCTATTATTTCCCTACGTATTGCTGGATACACTTCGCACGTTTGTATTGCTGGGATTTCTTCTTTTAGCGTTTTACAAATCTTCTGATGTAGATCTCTCCAAAACATACGCTCTTAAATAAAATTAAGTTCATGGTCAAAATACTTCTCAAATACTCTCTCTACTTCATTAGAGACTAACTCTTTCATTGTTTCCCGAGCATGGGTATTTATTTTAATTTCATCTATTGGCAAAGACGTGGTATACCTTCGTCTGAAGATTCCTATATGACCATTTTTCATTGTTGCTATAAATGCTCCTTCATACGTACGGCTTCCTACTTTTGCTCCTATCTTTGTCTGTTTTATACTCCCAAGTTTTGCTACTCCTATCCACTGCGAACTGAGCTTTACTACTGACCATAAGCGCTTTCTATTTGCTTTATCCACACTTAACTTTTTTCTCATTGCTTTTTTTGGTATTTGTTTTCTTCGCTAACTTGTTTGACAGTTTGTGACCTTACCCATAGTGCTGTTTTGTTTAGTGCCCTCACCGTTGCTTTTTCCACTTTTTTCCTTTCAGCATCTATACTTTGTATAATACTACCGGTGACTTCGATGTTAATACGCATCTACACCCCTGACGCTTGAATTTTCCATAGCATTCCCGAATTGTCCCTAAGTGGTGGTGAATATACTTTGTACTTACGCTTATCAATAATAAAGATATCTCCTTGTATCTTGTCAAAAGCATCTGATGTTTTAAGCTTAAGCATTAGGTGGAGAAGGGAAGAACTTTGAATATCTCCTTAGATATAAAATCTGTGTGGTAGACAAGAGTTCCCTTCTCAAAAGTATAGGCTGAACGGTATCGTAGAAAGACCTAAATGGTTATAATTCTGTACCCACAAGGTTAGCCTTACTTTTCATTTTAATAGTAACGTATGGAGTTATATATGATCAACAACTTTTTGGGTATAGACATATCAAAAGATCGCTTTGATGTTTCTCTTTCATTCATAAGCAACAAAGGAAAACGTGAAACCAGGAAAAGGAGTTTCAAGAATAATGATCATGGGTTTCAAGGTTTACTGAGCTTTCTACAAAAGCATAATGTAGAACAAGTAAAAGCCTGCATGGAAGCTACTGGTTGTTATAGTGAAGCCTTAGCTGAATTTCTACACAATACTGGACATTTTGTGAGTGTTGTTAATCCAGCTTGTATAAGATTTTATGCAAAAAGTAAGCTTATACGACAAAAGAATGATCAGACTGATGCAGAGATAATTGCCGATTATTGCCAAAGACAGGAACCTATTCGTTGGGCACCACCTTCTCCTGAGTTAAAGAAATTAAAGCATCTTTATCGTTGCTCGGCTGCGTTAAAAGATGAATTGACATTAGTAAATAACCACTTAGAAAAAAAAGAGAGACTGCCTAAAGAAGTTGCAAATGCTTGGGAAGACCTTGCAATGAACATAAAACAAAAAATAGAAAGAATAAAAAAACTCCTTACGTGAACTATTAAATAAACACAAAGAATTGTTGGAAAATTTTCAACTTCTATTGACCATTCCAGGAATAGGAGAAGAATCAGCAGTAGCTATTTTGGCTGAAGTTCTAACATAAAAGCTTTCAAGGATGCCAGGCAATTGGCAGCATATGCTGGAGCTATACCACGAAATATAACGTCAGGTACGTCTGTACATGCCAAGCCCAGATTAAGTAAATCCGGTTCACGAACATTATGTAAGGCAATGTACTTTCCTGCCATAGTAGCTAAGAATCATAATCCTACTATTATGACTTTTTGCAAAAGGTTAAAAGAGAAAGGCAAGCATAACATGGCCATTGTGGGAGCTGCAATGCGTAAGTTACTCCATATTGTTTTTGGTGTTTTAAGGTCAAAGAAGGCTTTTGATCCAGATCATATCAAAAACTACAGAGCTAGGAGTTTGGCTGAAAGTTTAGTGCTTTAAAATCAAAAAACGCTCCAATTATGTAAAATAGTATCTTACACAAATTTTGTAACTGGTTAGTGAATATGTTGATAAGTAAATTAATTTTATACGTACAAAAAAGCGGAAATTTACTTATCAACATATTCACTAACTATAATCTGTGTACCGTTACACAAAATGTGAATTGGAAGTATTTTTTAATTTTATGATACAGCTTGAACAATTTTTGTAATTTTTTTGTTGACTTGCAAGACGGTATCTACTACTGGCTGCAATACATCGAATATACTCACCTCCAAAATCAATATCTCCCCTACAAATTGTCCTTCACCAATCTCGTATAATTTATCTGGCTGTTGTTTTAATATTTGCACCATATATGACTTATCCTTTGATTCATACAACGCTTGCTGCCCTAGATGTGCAAAACAATCTGCAAATAATCTTTTAATATCTCTAAACATAATTTTTTAGTTGCTTTTTATTCTTTAGTTGATATAATGCTTCCTGTTCGGGGTATTAAAAACAATCTGCACTTAGCTTTACCTCACCTGTTATGCAGCAAGTTTTACAAGTATACCTGGGCGATGGCACATTGGTAGAGGGTTTGATTGGGTATGAAGGTCAGTCCCTCTATCAAATCTTCTTGGCTCTTGTTTTGCATAGAGCGGTTGTCCTAGTGTATTTACCGTTTCATTAAAGTCCGCTGGCGCAAAGTAAGTAGTAAATGTGCTTGCTGTACCAAGTGGAAAACAGTGACCTGTATCTTTCTCAATAAATCTTCTCACGGTTCCTTCAGGATCAGTTGCTTGTCCTCTGTATTCCTCAAATGTTATTCCACAAAACGTAAATCCTGATCTCATATCATTCCGAAGCGCTGCTCCTTCTTGCCATCTTTCATATGCTTCTTTTACTTTACTATGCGAAGTTAATGCATCAAAAAATTCAGGGCTTACCAAAGCATGTACTCCTGTCATATATTCACCACTTAGATTATCTTCTATATGCCGGAGTACTTCCATACACTTACGCTTTACATCTGTTGTTGCTATTCCCAGTGCAAAATTTACTACTTTTGGCGTAATTTCAAATTCGTTGTAAAGATTTAACAATTCACTGCCATCAGCGTCCAGAATAATCCCTTTCAACGCCCCCATTCGCAAATGTTCTAACGTTATCGCGTGCTTGTTCCTCATCAATTCCAGATGATCTGTTACCACGTTAGCCAACGCTTTCAGTTCATTCTCTGACCCAAATGCCCTTATCCCTTGCACTTCCTCAGGTAACACTACGTCATCATGGGGAATATGTGGTATCGTAAACGTTCTTATTTTTCGTTTTCCACGTTTTCCCACTGTTGCTGGTGCTCCGGGAACTTGCGTTGGTAATAGGCTCAAAACACCGTTTTGCTCTTCTATCGTAATATGTCGGAATCTTACCGATCTACTTGGAAATAAATTTAAGCTTTCTGTTCGACCATAATTTATCGGCAATATGTTTATTGCTTTAGTTAATTCCGTCATACTAAATGCTGAATTTGTAAATGGATTTTGCATGTTTTTCCCCTTTAATGCTGTAGATGTTTGTTGGCTTTTAAGCCCTTTGCGAATGATTAAGATGTTTGCTGGGCTTCTAAACCCCTTTGCGGATAATGATGCCTCGTGCTTCAAGTTGCTTTATTGCTGCAGCTTTCTGCTCTTCTGTTATATTTGCTGGCCACACAACTGCATGATCTGCTAGCATTGCTATACGTGTAATGATTACTGCTTTGGTATTTTCTTTCACGTTTACATCACTTGCTATCACTCCTATAGCTGTTTGCGTACCATCTGTTGCAGTTGGATTGATAATCTTAATTACATTATCTTCAATATTACAGCCAACTACAGTACCCAAGCTTAGGTTTTGCCCCTTTGCTACTGTTATTTGGTCTCTTGAGTATAGATTTGATGCCTCATACTTTAATAGGTCACCAAGGTTATTTTGTTCGGTTATACAACTCATAAATGTTTCTCCTATGATTGTTGTCAATAAGAAATTTCATATTTTGTAAAATCTTTGAAAATCCAGTTGTTTTTAAGAGTATAGAAAATAGTTGTGAGAAACTTCCTAGCAGTAGCAATAATAGCCTTAGCAGAACCACGCTTTTTTTCACACGCTCGTAAAAACTTTTCAGATAAGGACTATAACGTATAGCAATCCAAGTACACTGTACTAAAGAAGTACGCCCAATTTTTGATCCACGTTTAGTAATTCTTCCAATTGTGCATTGTTGATTGGATTGAGAAACTCGCGGTACAACTCCAAAATAAGCTGTAAGTTTTTCAGGATTACTAAAATCATTAATATCACCAATTGTTGCAACAAAAACTGCTGCAGAAATCGCACCAATACCTTTAATGCTGATGAGATTATTAAATCCAGGAAGCTGCTGAGCAAAAGCTATAATTTCCTTTTCAAGTTTTTTGAGACTTTCTCGAATGACTTCCAGATTACTGCTAATCACTTCAATCTCAACCTTTTCCAAGTGACTCCAATCATGTTTACCAAGAGAGCATTCAAATCCCGCTTTGATTGTCAGTACTTCCTTTTTAATCTTTATTCCGTGGTAATTGAAAAGTCCATGTATTTTATTGATTAAAGATACCCGTGATTTTACTAACTGATCTCTTGTTTTAAGAAGAGAAGCTAACTGTTGGCATTGTTTGCTCTTGCATTTTGCTTCAGGCAACATATCTTTGCTGAGAAAAAAAGCAATAGCTCTTGCATCATGTTTATCTGTTTTGTTCACAGAACGACGAATAACTTCAAATTGCAAGGGAGCAACCACAACAACGCGCTTAACGTAAGGTGACACTTCATCATAAAAGAAACAGCTATTTCCCGTTGCCTCTAAGGCTACTTCATCTGTTTCTTGAAGATTTTTGATAAAATTACCTAAATCCTGTAAGCGAAACGTTTTAATATACTCTGGTTTTTCCTGTTCTAAGTAGCAAGCAGTGAAACTATTAGTATGTAAATCAACACCTATGTAACGCATAAATCTTCTCCCTTATTGAATACTCCAACATATCAGAGTAGAATATTACCGGTTGGTCCATTCTCCTATACGCGGTCACTAAATTTTATAGGCCGCACGATGGTTTTCGGTGGCAGGGGCGATTAATCTCCTTCACGAGGTCTTTTTCCTATACTGCAAAAAGCAGAAAGGGCCTCACAAACATTTTCAATCTGCCACCTATCCACTCTGAGAAGGTATTATCTTCTCATGCTTCCAACCAAGCAATAACTATTCATACCATCTCCTTAATTGTTTTACCGCCGCTTTTGTTAGTGTTATATACGGCGGTTACAAGATTTGTTTACCGCGGTGTTTAAAGTTGCTATACGTCGCGGTGAAAACTTTATAATTGGCTATTCTGGCGGACTTGTTTACCGCGGCATTTGTAATTGCTGGTACCTAAATTTCTCAAATGCCAGATTGCGCTCGAGTTCTTGCTACCTGCATCATTAAATCTTCTGATGAACTTTGTGGTATTGTGCTCAGTATCTCTGTCTTCTTCGTTCTCTCCGCCAGTATCGACATTAATATCTCTTGGGCTTGTTTTGCGTTTACATCCTGCTCAATAAATTCTCCTATCTTCTCTGGCATCTTTGACAAATTACACAATCTTATTACCTCTAATACTTCCTTGCGGCACCTCTCATAACCTATTCGTTTTGATTCTTCCATTAACTCATCAGCATCGATGGTGTGGCCCTTATAGTTAAATTCAGCTTTACTCATATTGTTTCTCCTATCTATAAATTCAGAATATGTTATCACTTCATCAGCAAGTCCAATCTCTATTGCTTTCTCACCAAAATATAGCCCTGCTTCCGTTGATTTGATTTTTTCCGTGGAAAGATTCCTATTTCTTGCTACAAGCTCGACAAACATCTCATATAGGCGGTCTACTTCATCTTGTAAGCTTTCCACACTTTCTGATGTTATCGGCTCATGCGGATTTAAGAGGTTGTTCGGAAACTAGTAAATTCAAGCATATTCCCTCTTTAACATAACCCTACTCATAGCTAGGTATATGAAATTCTCAGTGGATGTTGTGAGTAAATCATACTCCTTCGATAGCCTTCTATTCCTATTAACCCAAGCAAAAGTCCTTTCTACAACCCATCTTCTTGGCTGTACTTTAAACCCTTGTTCTCTTGTTGGTAGTAGCTCAGGTGGCGTATCTTTGTGCACCCAAAATCTACATGGAGGCCTTTAACAATTTCAATATCTATGTCATATTCTTCCTTTATGTGATTCTTTAAATTTCTTCCTTGGTATCCCATGTCAGCCCACATTTTTTAACTTTAGTATATTTTGTTCTCATATTGTTTAATGCTATTTTAATACCATCTCTATCATTTTCGTTAGCAGCGCCTACGTAACAACCTAGTATAAAACCCTGAGTGTCTGTAATTATATGCCTTTTTCTACCCTTTTTACTTTTTACTTCCATCATAGCCTTTGATCCCCCTTTTCTGTAGTCTTTACAGATTGACTATCTACTATACAGGCACTCGGCTGCTCATTCTTTCCTATTTTTCTTCTACTATATTTTGTAATTTCATAATTCATTTTCTCAAAAATTCCCTGCTTCTTCCATTGCCTGAACTGCTCATACACAGTCTTCCATAGCGGAAAATCATTTGGTAAATACCGCCATTGACACCCTGTACGCAATACATAGAAAATTGCTTCTAATATTTCTTTTTTGCTATACTTTGGCAGCCTTCCTCCTTTCTTGTATGATACTCTGAAGTGTTTTTCTATTCTTGCCCATTCCCTTTCGCTTAGATCTGTTGGATACTTTTTTCTCATCTTTACCCCGTACTAAAATTTCAGATATTATAGCCTTTTACTTGTTTCCGGACAACCTCTAAAGGGTGTTTTGATAACATTAACCATGAATGGCTCATGAAGCATATTCCTATGGAGAAGAAAATTCTTCATAGCTGGTTAAAAGCTGGCTTCCTAGAATCAAAAACTCTGTATTCCACAACTGCAGGTACCCCACAAGGTAGTATCATCTCTCCAATACTAGCAAATCTAGCCCTAAATGGACTTGAAAAATCATTGGAAAGTCAATTTGGTAAACTTGGCAGTAAAAGAAGAAGCAAAATCAGAAGTGGAGTAAATGTAATCAGGTACGCAGATGACTTTATCATTTCAGGAATCACACGTGAAGTACTGGAAAATGAAGTAAAACCTCTAGTATCGTCCTTTCTTCAGGAGAGAGGTCTTATCCTTTCCGAAGAGAAAACAAAAATTACATCTATTACAACAGGGTTTGACTTTCTTGGTTGTAATGTACGCAGGTATAATAAGAAGTTAATTATAAAACCTTCAAAAGAAAGTATTAAGAAACTTCTTAATAAAGCACGTACATTGATAAAGGCAAACATAGCGAACACTCAGGCCGTACTAATCAAGTTGCTCAATTCCCCTATTAAGGGGATGGGAAAATTACTACAGCCATGTGTGTGCGAAAAGAGCTTTTAACAAAATAGACCATGAAATTATGTGTGCTCTATGGAAATGGGCAAAGAAAAGACATCCTCGTAAAGGATTACGTTGGATAAAGAATCGTTACTTCAAGGTAATGAAACAACGCCAATGGGTCTTTGCTGCACCCATATGCAAGAACAAACCGAAAGATAAGGTATTTAAGACTGCTTAGGTTGATTGATATACCTATCAGACGACATGTTAAAATCAGGGCGGATGCAAATCCACTTGACTTAAAATGGAAAAGTATTTTGATGAAAGAGTGAAACAAACAAAAATGTTAGCAAGCTCTTTCTCAAGAGAAGGTTCTCTGCTGTTGGTGTCACCATTAAGAATGATGTTTTCTGAGGAATCATGAAGGACAAGCCGGTTCGAGAAAAGAAGGACTTAGATAAGGGGCTCAAGCGTAGTGTGGAGAAACCTGCATGCTGCGTTTCTAAGGGAGGGAGTAGTAGCATACTACTTCCTTACCTAACCAGGTCGCTAAAACTAAGGGCTTTGAAAAACGCGCACAACTTTATGCTGCTAAGGCTTACTCAAGACAAGCTGATAAAGGTGATCAATATCAGGGTCTTAAAGAAATCATTTTTATAGCTATTGCTGATTGTATTCTCTTTCCTAATAAATCTGAGTATAAGTCAGATCATGTAATGTTAGACAAAGATAGCTATGAACATGATTTAAAAGATTTTTATTTTACATTTATTGAGTTACCAAAATTTCCTAAAACTAAAGAAGACCAATTGGAGAGTATAGTTGAAAAATGGATCTATTATTTTAAATATGCAGATGAAACTAGCGAAGAAGAATTGGAAAAGATAATAGGTAGTGATGTAATAATTAAAAAGGCATATGAAGAACTAAATAGATTCAACTGGTCAGAGAAAGAATTTATTGCCTACGAACAGGAAATAAAACGTATTCGTGATGAACGGGCTGTTCTTTAACAAAAACTTGATGATGCTAAAAAGGAAGGAAAAATTGAAGTTGCAAAAACAATGCTAGCTAATAATGTTGATGTCACCACTATTGTTAAGTTTACTGGCCTCTCCATGAGTGAGATCAAAGAATTGCAGAATTAAGTGGACCCGCAAACGGTTACACGAAATAATGCTGCAGCCTGACCAGGTGATAAGTACATTTAGCCTATTTATCTTTATACTTTCATGTCAATTTTATAAATCAAATTTATTTCTGTGAGTAGCTACAATTTAAAGACCTTGCTTCATCAATGTAATGGAACAAAACCTTTTTAGTAAGTTCAAAACCCTCTAAAGTCTCTCCTTCGCATCTTGCTGTAATGCAGTTTTGCGTATTTGATACCCTAAGAAGCCACCAACCTTTATTATCGGTTACCTTAACACCATCAAGATCTGAAAATACAATATTTTGCTGCTCCAGTGTTTTCTTTATTGACTCAATTATTTGAAACTTTTTCTTATCTTTCACTACAATCTTCACTTCATGAGTGATATATAACTTCGGTAAATCCTCAATCACCTGAGATAGGCTTTGGTTTTTCTTAAGCAAAATGTCAACTGCTTTAACAGCAGAATATAGCCCATCATCAAAACTTAGCTCAGAAAAGAAGAAGTGCCCGCTTAATTCACCAGCAAACTTTGCCTCTTCCTCTACCATCTTCTTCTTAACTAGTGAAT
This sequence comes from Wolbachia endosymbiont of Drosophila innubila, assembly GCF_021378375.1. NCBI lineage: Bacteria > Pseudomonadati > Pseudomonadota > Alphaproteobacteria > Rickettsiales > Anaplasmataceae > Wolbachia > Wolbachia endosymbiont of Drosophila innubila. Next base: position 665,873 of record NZ_CP076228.1, read on the forward strand.
GTCCAGTAGCACAGGTGATAACTTGCCCTCCTAACTTGCTAACAAAATCATGCACTTTCATACTCATTTTTACGTTAGCAATAACTTTGCTTTCTGGATATTCCTCCAACACTTCACGTGCAAAAATTATAAATAAATGGTCATTGGAAACAACGTTGCCTTTATTATCAATTAAGCGCACCCTATCGCTATCGCCATCTAGCGCAATGCCAAGATCACATCCATATTCCTTCACAATGTCAATTAATTGAGCAAGATTTTTTTCCTCTATGGGATCTGGATCATGCAGTGGAAATGCCCCATCTATAGAGTTATTGGTTACGATGTGCGTATGACCAGGCAAGATCTTTTCAATATACCTTATAATTCCACTTGCTGGACTATTTCCACAATCCCAGGCTATTTTTAATTTCTGTGTAGTATCGTTCTTCACTGCACTTTTCAATATGCTAATGTACTCACTATATATATTTATGTTAATTAAGCTTCCAATTCTTGTGCTGTTTTTAATTGGACTGCTTATAATTTCCTTCATTTCTTGATCTGAGAAGACTTTTTTATTACTAAAAAATTTAAAGCCATTATATTCGCTGGGGTTATGAGAGGCAGTTATTATGATACCAAGATCCGCCTGTGTGATTTGTGTTGCAGCGTAAAGCATAGGTGAAGAGCATAGCCCAACGCGTATAACATTTGCACCGGATAAAGTTAAGCCCCTAATTAATTCTCTTTCTATACCTGGTGAATCTATTCTGCTGTCGTAGCCGACACAAACACTAGCTACGGTTTGGCCAAACTTTCTACCTATCTCGTACCCATCATTAATCTGCAAATCTTTGCCTACTATACCTCTAATATCGTATTTTCTTATAATGGTATTGTCCATACTGTACTTCTTGAAGTGACTACTATATAACATTTTGGCCAAATGCTCAAGTTTATTTATTCAACAATTAGTTGATTTTTTAAAGAAATCTGTTAGTATTATAGTATATTTTTTAAAATGTAAAATTATGCCACAGGAAAACGAAAATGTATTTATAGCTGAAAGTCAAAGTTTAGATGTAGATGAACAAAAGAAAAATGATACTTTAAATGTCATTGAATCTTGCAACGATCTTCAGGATTTTATCAAAAGACTGGAGGAAGAAAATTTAATCTGGTACTTTATTGGTCCTTTACGCAAAGATGAGAACATTACAGGACAGATAAATTTAAAGTGGGAAAAGGAGTTCCAAAAATTTGAGCAATCAATAGACGCAATGCATAAAGAACTTAAGTCGTCTCTGCCTGGTCAAAATTTCTTAGTGTATCCAACAAAGGATAATGACTTCAAAATTAGATTTGAAAATGAAGAAAAACCAATAGAAATTAGCAATATTTTTAGGACCAGCAGTGAAGGTAAGGTTTATAACATATCTTCAGGGAAAGATAGTCAAATAACTGCAACCAAAAAAGGCAGCGAAAGGCACTATGATTTTACTAGTTCAAGCTCATGTGAAATGACCATTAATTGGCAGGCTAAGGATTCTGAAGGTAACAGCATAGACTGTAGCATGACCGTAAAATTGGATTCTGGTGGTATACAGAGTGTTATTGGTGAGCCAAAATTTGGAGGAATAACGAGTTCAGAAGAAGTATTAAAGTTAGTTGGACAAAATAAAGAAGTTTTTATCAACGGAAAAACTCTGTATCAAGCTTTTACTGGCATATCCAAGAGTGTAGACGATCAGCAAGTACCAGCAGAGGAAATATTTACAAAAGATCTACATATATCACCACAGTCACCTACATCAAGCAGCAGTGGGTATTCCTCTCCTAGCACACCTTCTTCACGTAGAAGTTCTATATCCACCAGCAGTGAATTTAGTGATGAAGATGAAATATTTGAGGATGATATGTCTGGTGATGAAGAAGAGTATGAGCAAGAAGGATTAAAAGATGAAGTTGAGGAATTAGAGGAAGAAAAAGAAACATTTGCTAAATATTTTGCAGTGCAGGCAAAGCAGCTTGAGGATCTAAGATTAGAACGTGACTCCTTGAGAGATAAAATCAATGAACAACAGCGAGCGATATTTGAAAGAGGTCAAAGAATAAAGGAACAAGAGGAAGAACTACAGGATAAAAATGATGTAATAAAGAACTTAAATGATCAGTTGAAAGATAAGGAAGGTGAAACAAATGAGGCAAATAAAGAATTACAGAGAAAATTGAAGCAAAGTGAAGCTAATTTAACTGTACTAAAGGAAAAGAATGCAAATTTGGAGAATGACCTGAAGAAAATAGTGGAAGGTTTAAAGGATGATCATAAAAAGCAGTTGGCAGAACAGTTAATGGAAACAAAAAAGGAAAACAATACATTGGCTGAAACGGCGAGCCAATTGTCTAAAGAATTAAATGAATTACAGAGAGAAAAGGAAGATTTAGAGAGGGAAATTCGACAACTTGAACCTGGAAGATCACTTGCAGATGAGCTAAGCGAAGAAAATACGAAGAGGGAAATAGAAAAACTTCAATATCAACTTAAGGAAAAGGAAGGGATGTTAACGTGTACACAGGAAGAGCTGGCATCTGTCAAAGAGAGTCTAGAGCAACTGCAGAACATATTACAGCAGGAAAAAGGTCAGGCAACTCAAACTGAAGTTGAATATGAAAGTAGAGGAACAAGCATGCAGCAGCAAGACCAAGGTATACAAGCTGTAAACAACAACTCAAGCAGAACAGCTAGTGGGTTAAGACAAGAAAACAAAAAATTGACTAGAGACAAACTAACTATATCTGAACAATTAAAACAAAAAATAAGAGAGATTGACGAGTTAAAGAAAAATTTAAAGCAACTGCAAGAAGAAAATAAACAACTAAAACAAGAAGTTACCAAAAATGCAGGAGTTGATGCATCATCTTCAACAGGTCAAAAAGAAGCTAAAGAAGCAAAAGTTATACCGCAAAACATTATGGATTGGCCTGTTCCAATTCCAGATGATAAACCGGAAGAGCAGAAAACTCCATTAGAGCCAATCAAGGTAAATACAGAATTATCAGATCCAAAATCAATCCCTGCTGAGGGTCCGGAAAAATCTCCTCCTCTTTCAAAATGATGAGTTTTGCTTCTATAGCTGACCCAAGCAACACGTCATCCCGCGATTTATTCGCGTTATCTCAGCCGCTAACACGTAGCGGGATACTTAACCGTCATACCGTGATTTATTCACAGTATCTCTTAGCCACTAACAAGCAGCGGGATGACAGCAATCCTACGTCATGCCGCCGCGGTACCTCTAGATCCCGCTAACTAGTAGCAGAATGACGAATTTTTGTTTTTCAAATTATAGCTAAACATACTGTAATTGCTATTGAATGATGGAGAGACATACTCCATTATTTTAGCACGAAGTAACAAATTCAATGAATTGGTTCTTCAAAAATAATTTAAACTTTTACAGTAGGTCATGAAATATTATAGCGATCTCATTAAAAGAAACTTTTATAAGTATCGTTGATGAGAAAGGAAAAGTTGTTAAGGAAGAAGTTGTTGCAAGCGAAAGTAAGGCAATAGCAAATTAGCCAAGGCAAAAAATACGAACCCATAGGAATAGAAAGTGGATAGTTGTCAATATCAATGTGCAAAGAGTTAAGGAGTTTTGGATTACCAGTAATTTGTGTAGATGCAAGGCATATGGCAGCAGCGTTGTCTGCAAGAATCAATAAGAATGATAAAAACGATGCGAGGGGTATAGCGCAGATGATGAGAAGTGTTAGTAAAATCAGTTGTCAAATTAAAATAGCGCTTGGAAGCAGAAGACAGCTAATGTGTAGCAAACAGCAGGTTATTGGAACAATAAGAGGGTTGTTGAAGATACATGGTCGGTAAAGGATCAAAATTTGAAACTTTCGCTTTAAGAATACAAGAGGCAATAAATAATTTGGATGAAATCAGTAGGAGTTCAATTGAAGCGTTAGTTTGTAGTTTAGAAGCAATAGAAAAGTCATTAAGAAAGCTTGACAAAATGCTTTCAGAACAAGGTGAAAAAGACGATGATTGTAAATTGTTAACTACTGTTCCAGGAGTGGGGATTATAGTAGCAATGACGTATAAAGCTGCAATTGATAACCCACATAGGTTTGAGAAATCTGATACAGTTGGAGCATATATAGGGTTGACACCAAGGCAATATTCTTCTGGAGAAGTTGATCGGCATGGCAGCATATCAAAGATGGGACCAGCGGAATGTAGAAGTATGTTATATGAAGCTGCACAAACAATGCTTACAGTTACCAAGAGGACATTTAAATTAAAAAACTGGAGTTGCGAAGAAAAAAGGAATGAAAAAAGCAATTGTAGCAGTAGCAAGAAAATTAGCTGTAATTATGCATAGGATGTTGGTTGATAAAACAGAATTTTATTATCAATAAACATCAAAAGAGCATAGGACAATAATTTTATTGAAAATAAAGATAGCAATGCCGATGGAAGGGACAAGCAAGAACTTAGTTAGACTTCGTGGTAAACATGTTACCGTCCACTTCCGCCTAACAAGTATAATGCGGCTTGACAAGTTTATTGTCATCTCAGACCGCGGAGAGAACCATATGCTACTTTTCACTTATGTAAAATTACCAAGGATTATGGAGAAGATATGCTGTTTTGATTTGTGTGAAAATTATTGTTGACTTATGTGCAATTAGAGAACCTAAGTCACTTTAGCTATAATTCAGAATTGAGAGCTTTTAATAACTCTCTAACTCCCACTTAGGTCTTGGTGCAAAATTAAGTGGATCTATATAATTTTTCTGTAACCTTTCAATTCCTGTCCATCCAACCATAATTGCATTGTCTGTACATAGGTCGTTAGGGGGAAAAAATATGTTTAAGTTTATGTGTTGTTTTAATTTTTCTCTCAAGAAATTATTTGCTGCAACTCCGCCGGTAATCACAAAGTCATTGATTTTGATATTTAAAGATTCGGCCATAATAATTGCATTACTAACCCTGTCCAGCAGTATGTCACTAATACACTCTTGAAACGAAGCACATACATCACACACATCTTGCTCGCTCATTTTAAGTTCTTGTACTAAGTTTTTTACTGCTGTTTTAATCCCAGAAAACGAAAAGTTACATCCAGAACGTTTTATCATTGCCCTTGGCAGTTTGAATCTTGTGCCATTGCCTTTTTTAGCCAACTTTTCAATTAATGGGCCTCCTGGGTAGCTTAAACCCAGCATCTTAGCAACTTTATCAAATGCTTCTCCTAGTGAATCATCGAGCGTTTCTCCAAGTTTAATGTATTTACCTACATCCTGTGCAATTAAAAATTGACAGTGACCACCTGATATTAGTAGGACTAAAAATGGAAATTTTACCTCATGCAGTAACCTAATAACCAATGCATGCGCTTCTAAGTGATTCACTGCAATGAATGGTTTTTGTGCTACATGCGCAATTGCTTTAGCCATCATTGTACCAACTATTAATCCACCTATGAGTCCTGGTCCTGATGTTGCTGCAATTGCATTGAGGTCACAAAAGTTAAGGTTAGATTTTTCCACGGCGCTTTTTATTAGACCACTTAAATGCTCCATATGAGCACGTGAAGCTATTTCAGGGATCACCCCACCACGTTTTTTGTGTTCTGCTTGGGAGAGAATTTCGTGAGCAAGGACTTGCTTGTCACTATTTACAATCGCTACTGCAGTTTCGTCGCAGCTTGTTTCAACAGCTAAAATGGTTTTCATGTATATTTAGTTACTGTATTACCAAAACTATACTTTGAAACGCTGTAGAAGTTAACTGCAAAGTTAACTTCTATAGCTAAAAGATTTACCGACAACCGTCATTCCGCTACGTGTTAGCTGATGAGATACCGCGCACAACTGTACGAACATTCATTCTTAAAGGTAAACTGCACAGCAAATGGTGTCATTCCAGTGCTTGACACTGGAATCCAGCCTTGCCGTAATCTCATCAAGAACGTTGTGTTTTAACATAAGATCAGCCACTTTTATGCTCACCAACTTAGTGCCCAATCCAAATTCCTGGATTCCAGTGTCAAGCACTGGAATGACACCATCTACTACTCAAATTACCTGCAAATTGCAATGTTCGTACACCAAAAGAATGAATTGCGGTATGACGGTTCGCGGCGGCATGACGTAGGAAAACCTGCACTATAAGCTAATCATCATCTCCAAATATAGAGCTAATTTTTTTGCCCCCAGGAGAAAATTTATTAGTCCAACTGCTTTGCACTTTGGTTACGTCTTTAGTGGCAGTTTTATTGCTGTATTCCTTGATTTCCTTATCTATTCTCTCCATCATTTGTGAATCAAGGTAGCTCTTTTTCCATTGGCCAGTAGCAAGGAACACTTTGTTTAAGTCTTGAGTGCGGATTAAGTATTCTTTATCTTTAGGGTAAACCTCCTGCGCCCAAGCAAATAGCTCAAAATAGCGTGCAAATAATTCAGATGCACGTGATTTTGCAGTTTGATAAGCCTGTATCTCCTTAAATATAACTTGGCCGATAATTTTCTGCACAAGAATATTTGCTTGCTTTAGGTTCTGCTCAATATCCTGGTAAACTTTATGGAGAAATTCCTGTTCCAAACTTAAGTTCAGTTCATTTTCAACCATGTGTGAAAGTTCATGCACTATAATGTATGGGTTTGACTTCCTCAGTACAATAACATATCTATTTACACTGGAAGACCTGATTGTCTTACACACTCCCTCTTCCATATCCACTAATCCCTCTTGGTATATTTCAAATGAGAGCCTGTTTTGCTTTATTAGTGATAAAGTGAGGTTTAATGTGTTTCTAAACTTCTCAAATTGATAGAGATATTCGACATACCGTATTGCATTTTCACTGCTTCCTACTTGAGTTGCTTGTTTTATTAAATTCCTGATTAGCATACCTTATTATTAAAGGAATTCTTTTTATACTCAAGAATTGATTGGCTACAAAGTGTTTTTAGGAAGCCTGATTGCATAGCTAAAGTAATTCATGTTTACTGATAACCGTCATACCGCTGCTTGTCAGCGGGATCTATGGTGAGATACCGCGAATGAATCCATAGCTGTACGAACATTCATTTTTGAAGGTAAATTGCACAGCAAATGGTGTCATTCCAGTGCTCTTTTTTTGTCATCCCAGTCTGGGATCTATTTTGCATGTAACTCCAATTGTGTTTTGGCATAAAACGCGACACTTATTAGACTTATTTGCAAGCAAAGTTTGCTAGATCCAAGTAGTCAGGACACTGGAATGACACCATAGGGGCACTGCCGTCATAAAGGAACCAGTGTCAGCTACTTGGATGACAGCTAGCCTAACAACCGTCATCCCGCTGCTTGTTAGCGGGATCTAGAGATACCGCGGGGTTGTAAAGTAATTTTTTACATCTAATGCTCGGCCAGTGCCTGCATGATACCACGTATTATCTATACCAAGGTGTTCTGCTTGTAGATATTATACCAACAATCCACTATTTTTTTTATGTCTTGTGGTTTAGTTTCTGGACCTATACTGATTCTAATTGAACACTCTGCTTGCTCTTTTGTTGCCCCCATTGCAAGCAAAACATGGGAAGGCTCAACTTTTCCAGAAGAACATGCGGAGCCATTACTAACTGCAATATGATTCAAGTCAAAATGCATAAGCTGCACATCACTCTTTACTCCTGGCATATAAATAAAACTTGTGTTTGGCAGCCTCTTAGAGTTTTTACCGAAGATTCTTATGTCACTGGCAAGATTTAATAATTCACACTCTAATTGATCACGTAGCTCCTTTACTTCATCCATTTTTGATAGAAGGTCTGGAATATTTTGCAGTGCAGCAGAAAGGCCTGCAATCGCAACAATATTTTCCGTACCACCACGAAATCCCTTCTCTTGTCCACCACCTATTATAATAGGTTCTATCGCAAGTTCTTTATTGAATATTAAAACTCCACTGCCTGCTACACCGCCAAATTTATGGGCGGATAAAGTGAGTAAATCCACTCCTAAATCTTCCATATTAACTTTAATTTTCCCAACACTTTGAGCAGTGTCAGTGTGGCAAATTGCTCCAAATTTGTGGGCTATTTCAGCTATTTCCTCAATAGGTTGAATAACTCCGGTTTCGTTATTTGCCATCATAACTGAAACTATTGCTTTGTTTCCTTTAAGTTCGCTTAGAATTTTTTCTAGCTCTAAAAAGTCAACAATGCCCTCCTGATTAACAGGTATTATATATGGATTACATGCAGAATTAAGAATTGAAGGATGCTCTATAGCTGAAATTATATGCAGGTAGCCTGCTATTCCTCTCATAACAAGGTTATTCGCTTCAGTTGCACCAGACGTAAAAACTATTTCTTTATCACTTGAGACGCCAATAGCACCACGTACGTTATCTCTTGCATCCTGAAGAATCTTCCTCGCTTCTTGTCCTCTTTTATGTAGTGATGATGGATTGAGCGTTTGTTTTAACAAGACCTCAAATATACTTTTTTTTACATTTTCACTAATTGGAGCAGTTGCATTGTAATCAGCATATACGCAACCACTATTTTCTAAAGAGAATGGACTCATCTGTCACTTAAATAAGTTTACCATCAACTATAGCCATAACTATGTACGTTAGCTTTAACACGATAAAAAATTTATTGCAAAAACAGCGAAATTAATACATAATTAATAACTCACGTCATTAATACCTGTCAAGCGGGTTCTTATTAGGGGTTACCATGGTTGAAGTTTTTTTGAATAATGCAACAAGAAAGATAGAAGGTGAATACCACCAAAGCAAAGATGCCAACGCGCCGGTTGTGCTGGTTTTACATCATCATCCTCAATATGGTGGTAATATGGATAGTAAAATTGTACATAGTACATATACGTCTTTTATCGATAACAATTTTTCTGCATTGAAAATTAACTTTCGTGGTGTGGGAAAATCTACCGGAACTTTTGATAAGGGTATAGGAGAATTAACTGACGCTGCGGTAGCCATTGATTGGCTTCAGGAACATAATCCTAGCAATGTTCCAATTTGGATCGCTGGTTTTTCTTTTGGAGCATGGGTGGCTATGCAGCTAACAATGCGCCGCCCTGAGATAGTGGGTTTTATTGCTCTTTCTCTTCCGGTAACTAAGTACGATTTTTCTTTTCTTTCTCCCTGTCCAGTTTCTGGGCTTATAATACAAAGCAGTAATGATACAATCTCAGAAGAAAGCGATGTAACAGAATTAGCAAAAAGGTTGATAAATTCAGTAAGAAGTGATCACATGAAATACTATATAATAGATGATACTAATCACTTTCTAAAGGATAAAGAAGAGGAAGTGACTCAAATCGTGGACAATTATATAAAACTGCGCTTGAATAGTGCAACTATTTCTTTTCAAAAGGTCAAAAAAGAGGTAAGGGTAAAAGAATATGCCTAATCTTTACAAACAAGAGAAATGAGTGTAGTAATATAAATGAAAAGGTTTTGTTATGTTTAAAAAGCTATTATTTTTTGTTTTAGCTGTGTTTATGTTATCGGGGTGTTCCCTAAGTAAACAGCGTAAGTTAAAAAGTCCGTGTATAAAAAGCAATGAAAGCATTTCATGCGAGTTGTACTCTGTTAATGATCATTGGTTAGATAAGTATAAGGCATAGAAATTGTGCTATTTTTCCTATTCACAACTTCACTAATGATCGATCTCTCAATTGGAAAATGCAGTCTGCCTTTTCTGCAAGGAGATGATTGTGTGTTACTATAAGCATAGAGCTGTTATTTTCCTTTACGTATGAATGTAGCAGTAAAAACACGTTAAAAGAATTTGTTGGATCTAAGTTTCCTGTTGGCTCATCTGCAAGTAAAAGCTTTGGAGAATTTACAATGCTTCTTGCAATTGCAACTCTCTGCCTTTCCCCACCCGAAACTTCAGATACCATGCTACTTGCTTTGTTTTCCAGACCAAATTTTTCCAACATTGCTTGCGAATTTTTTTTTGCTTCAGCTTTGCTTTTTCCTGCAATGAGTTGAGGAAGCATAATATTTTCCAACACCGATAACTCTTGTAACAAATAGTGAAATTGATAAACAAAACTAAGAAAATTTCTTCTTACATGAGTTTTATGCTTATTACTGGCTTGTGTGCAATTTATTCCATCTATCGTAACTATACCTGAAGTTGGCTTGTCCAACAAGCCTGCGATTTGCAATATAGTTGTTTTCCCTGCACCTGAATCGCCAATCAGCGCTACTACTTGCCCTCTTGTGACACTTAAGTTGATATCCTTTACAACAGCAGAATTGTTCTTGAAGCTTTTATCTACGGAAGTTAGTTCTAGTGCTACATTACCACCCATGTTTAAAAAATCCAGAAGGCATCTAAGTTTTAGTAATAATTAAACCGAAAAACTGTTACCACAGCCACATTGAGACTTAGCAAAGGCATTCTTTATTTGAAAACCAGAACCACTAAGATCCTCAGTATAATCTATAACTGAGTTATTTAAAAATTTTGCTGAACAATTATCAACCATTAATACAGGGTTTCCATTTTCATCATTAATTACTATATCTTTACCTTTTTTGCTAAAACTGGAGTGGCTTCTATAGTCCTCACTTTCTTCATAGTCATCATCTTCGTCTTCGTCATCAAACTCATCATCGTAATCATCGTCTTCATCATCCAAAGATAGATTTTTATTCATTTGATCCATAAGAAAATTGTATTTGAAGCCAGAACATCCACCACCTGAAACTGCAACCCGTAAAATGGAACTCTTATCCCCTTCCTGCTCTGCAAGAGAGTGGATTTTTTTTAGTGCATTATCAGTTAAGTTGATGTTGTAATTTGTTGACATAGTAACCATCGTTTATTATTGATAACTTATTATAGTAGAAATTTTACATGTCAAACAATAACTTTCTATTAAATTATGCATGTTTTCCAAGCAAAACAAAAGGGAGATACTTCAAAGAGCCAGAAGATGAGAATCGCAGCTGCTTTCAGCGTGATAGGGACCGTATCATTCACTCTAATGCGTTTAGAAAATTGGAGTACAAAACACAAGTTTTTATCAATTATGAGCACGACTACTATCGCACTCGGCTTACTCATAGCCTTGAAGTTGCACAAATTGCAAGGTCCATTGCGCGTAGACTTGGCTTAAATGAGGATATCACTGAATGCATAGCGCTCGCACATGATCTTGGTCATCCTCCATTTGGTCATGCAGGTGAAGATGCTCTAAAGAAATCAGTTCAAGATTTGAATCTTGATAACGAGAAGTATGAGTTTGATCATAATGTTCAAGCTATAAGGATTTTAACTTACCTCGAACAAAAACATGCTGATTTTGATGGTATGAATCTAAGTTGGGAGGTGATTGAAGGAGTTGCAAAACATAACGGTCCCTTGCTTGGTCAAAACGCGGAGTCTTCTACAAATAATCAGCTGTTATTAGAATACAACAAAAAATATGATCTAAAACTTGAAGAATTTTCAAGCATTGAAGCGCAAATTGCTTCAATTGCCGATGATATTGCTTACAGTGTTCACGATCTTGATGATGCACTCAGGGCGAATTTAGTAACCATCGAAGATTTGCTGAATGTTCCTTTAATTGAAAAAATGTTTAAAGACATAAGGAGCAGATATTCAGAATTGCCTCAGAGCAAACTCATACATGAATCACTGAGTGGAACTATAGGAACTATGATAAGTGATGTTGTTTCTCAGACTGAAAGAAATATTGAAGATCACAAAATAAAAAGCGTAGAAGACGTAAGAAGTCTAAATAAAATGCTAGTCACATTTTCACCAGAAGTTGCGAATGCTACAAAAGAAATGAAAAGATTCAACATGGAGAAAATATACAGAAGCTATAAACTGAGTAGAACGATGAACAAAGCAAAACGCATAATACAGGAACTCTTTCAATGTTTTTATGAAAACCCAGGATTACTTCCCACAGAGTGGAGCAAACTCGCTTGTGAATCTCAGCGTTCAGTAATAATATGTGACTATATCTCAGGTATGACAGATAGATTTGCTATACACGAGCACAGAAGAATTTTTGATACCTCATACGAAATGACTTCTTTCTAATGACTGATGATCATTTCATGTCAATTGCATTAAGGCTTGCAGAAAAAAATCTTGGAAATGTTGCACCAAATCCTGCTGTCGGGTGTATTATTGTAAAGGATGGTACAATTGTTAGTGAGGGATACACAGGGATTGGTGGGCGTCCGCATGCGGAGGTAGTCGCTTTGCAAAACGCTAAAGATTCAACTCATGGCGCAACTATATATATCACTCTTGAGCCATGTTGTCATCACGGAGTCACGGGGCCTTGCACTGCAAAAATCATAAAAGCTAGCATAAAAAGAGTAGTAATTGCAACTATTGACCCAGATAGTAGAGTTTCAGGCAGAGGCATGAAAGCTCTGAAAGAAGCAGGAATTGAAGTTGAGCAAGGTATTATGCAAAAAGAGGCAAAAGAACTGAATGTCGGTTTTTTCACCACTAAAGAATTACATAGACCATTTATAGCTTGCAAAGTCGCAACAACTCTTGACGGAAAAATCGCAACATTTACAGGCGATAGCAAATGGATAACAAGTGAAAATACGAGAAACTGGGTGCATGAGCTCAGAACGAAATATGATGCAATTATGATTGGCAGCAATACTCTTATTAATGATGATCCACTCTTAACTTGCAGATTACCAGGACTCGGAAGTAGATCGCCAATAAGGCTAATTATAGATAGTCAAGGGAGATTAAAGGAAGAGCATAACATTGCAAAGACTGCAGACAAAGTAATAACTTGGGTCATCACAAATAAAGAAGTAGAGAAAAAAATAAAAAACATTAACTACTTAGTAGTTAATTCAAGCAACGCAGGTAAGGTTTGCCTAAAGGACATGGCATTAAAACTTGTTTCAGAAATTGGTATAACAAGATTATTAGTTGAAGGTGGAGGAGTGTTAATCACAGAACTATTAAAGTGTAATTTAATCGACAGGTTGATAATATGCCGCAGTGGTAAAATTTTAGGCAATGATGCCACTCCTTTTGTAGGAGATTTAGGGATTCAATTCATTAACAACTGTTATCAGTTTAAAAAAACAAAGATAATAGAGTTTAGTGAGGATATAGTTGAGGTTTGGGATAGGTTGTCATAATCCTTACATACTCAAACAGTAAAAAAAAGGTATCCGTTCAGCGGAGCGGTAAAATAAAAAGTAGACAAGGAGTGCTAAAAACATAATATCACAAGTAGTATGTGTGGTAAATATGTCTGATCTACTAGCTAGTCTTCTCAAGCTCTGTGAAAGCTTTAAAATAGAGATAGAGCAACTAAAAGCAGAGATAAAGAGGTTAGAGATAGAAAACGAAAATTTTAGATCTGAGAATAAGGCGCTAAGAATCGAAAATGCTGAATTGAAAGAAAGACTAGGTCTGAATTCACAAAATTCATCGATACCGAGCTCAAAAGAGTTATACAAGCTAAAGAAGAAAAAGAAAAAAAGTGACAGGAAAATAGGGGCACAGATTGGGCATGAAGGAAAGTATCGCCCTAAAATGGAAGCAGATGAAGTGGTGAAAATAGAGTTCTTGCGAGTGCGGAGGAGAAATTGCGATATCGAAAGAGCCATACATTCATCAAAAAGTTGATTTGCCAGCTTATGTTGTGGAATACCAATGGCCGCTGTTGCAAGTGTGGAAAAAGAAAAAGTAGCAGGCTACCAGAAGGTGTTACTGCGGATACATTTGGTCCAAAAGTTAAGTCAACAATTGCGGCGCTGAGCGGATTTTACAAGAACTCGAAAAGAGAAGTAGCAAATATTATAAAAAATATTTTCAACCTGGGCATCAGTGTTGGTAGCGTGTCAAATAGCGAGGCTAGAGTTGCAGAAAAATGCCAAGAAGCATATGAGCAAATCGAGCAAGAAGTAAGTAAAAGTGAAGTTCTGCATATCGATGAAACGAGCCGTTATAACAAAGGTAAACTTGGTTGGTGCTGGATGTTTGCCAGTAATACAGCAAGTTTTATAAAATTGACAGAGTCAAAAGGAATGAAGGTTTTACAAAATAGTAAGTTCTGCAATCGCAATAGCTTACGACAGGTACGCAGCATACAACTACTTTGCCGATAAGAATAGGCAAATCTGTTGGGCACATTTATCAAGAGATTTTGAAAGATTAGCACATAGTTGAAGTTAAAGTTCTGGGCTGTTACTTAAGAAACGTAGCCACTGAATTATTTGCACTAAAAAAGGCCTTGCTAAAAAATGAGATAGATGTTTTTAGATTTACCAGACGTGCCAGAAAATTGCGAAAACGTACAAGGTATTACTTGAAGCCGTTTACCTGAAGCAATTGGAGCTTCTCGAGTTGCAAAGAATATTTTGAAATCTGAAAGAATGATGTGGAAATTTTTAGATGACCCAGAAAACATTCCGCTGACAAACAACCATGCTGAACAGCAGATACGGCATTATGTCGTTTATCGCAAAAATTCATATTTTACCCAATCGAAGTGGGGAACTTGAACGGATAATTTCATTATACTTGACATGGAAACAAAGGGGTCTCAATCCTTTCCAAAACCTCTTATCTATCATCTCTCACACCGCTTAGCTGAACGGATACAACCCAAGAAAGGTTTTTCTACGTCATACCGCCGCGGTATCTCAGCATAGATTCCGCTAACGAGTAGCGGAATGACGAATTTGTTGTTTTTCAAATTGTAGGTAAACCTAAGCCACTTTAGCTATATAGGATTACTACGATGGATTTTTAAGATAGTTTATGGCCTTCTTAATATCTTCAGCCTTGAATATCGCCGATCCCGCAACTAAAATATCTGCACCTGCTTTTATTATATCAGCTGCGTTAAAAAAGTTAATTCCACCATCTACTGAAATTTGTGTTTTAAGGTTACGCTCTTGTATCATTTTTTTTATAGTAGATATCTTGTTCAACTGTGAATGAATGAATTCCTGCCCTCCAAAGCCAGGGTTGACTGTCATAATCAGCACAATATCTAGCTCATGTATTATATATTCAAGCACACTTGGAGAAGTTGAAGGAACAATTGAAACTCCAACTTGAATCGGTTTTTTTTCGTCGTTTACATTTTTGTATGACTTTATCTTTCTTATCAACCTCTCAAGGTGTGTCTCTGCTTCTGCATGTACAGTGATAATATCAGCACCAGCATTTATAAAGCTTTCAATGTGGTTACCAGGAGATTTGACCATTAAATGCACATCAAAAGGAAGATTGCTATATTTACGTATTGCAGAAACAACGCTAGGACCAATTGTAATATTTGGAACGAAATTCCCATCCATAACGTCTATGTGTATGTAATCCACACCTAAATCGCTAATTTTTCTTACTTCTTCCCCTAATTTTGCAAAATCTGCTGAAAGTATAGAAGGTGCAATTTTAATACTCATGAGCTGCCTTTTTTGCTAAAAAATAACTTATTTTCAAAACTCTGTCACCCTAAGCACCATCTGAGTAGCTAGAGACCGATATCGGTATGCCTATTTAACTAGATCTTAAATTAGATAAAAAAAGGTAGTCTTGATAAAACTTATTTACAGCAAGTTTTTTTACATTTGGACTTTCTGTTTGTTCTTTTTTGTACCCTAATTTATAGCTTATTGAATCCTTGTATAAATTGATCGTTTTGTATGCTTTGTTCATCTCTCTAGGAAAGATGCCGTTAGCAATTACGACGCATAACCCTGTAGCTGTTGCAAAAGCTAGAGTGGTAAATGCTAGATTTTGTAAAAAATTCCTTCCACTAACTTTTTTTTCCTGTATATTAGCAGAGTGCGATTTGTTTGACACTTCTTCTAGATATTCATGCCATATGTGATTGCAGTTCGTACATTTTACCTTTCTTCCAGACGCGCCAATTTGCTTAGGAGATACCAAGTAAGTTTTAGTACAACTATTACATTGTATTTTCATAGCACTTACATATAAGTAGTAACAAGCCCAAATGATACGAGCTACAAATTTAATATCAATATATATATAACAAATGGAAGGTTTGCAACTAAAAAAAACACAGAGTGAGATAAAAGATATTTGGAAAAATAGAGAAAAATTTAATGACTGTAATCTAAAGAAAACAGCAAGAATAGCAATTAAAGAGGTAATTGAGCTCCTTGATAGTGGCAAAATTAGAGTAGCAGAAAAGCTATCAAGTGGAGAATGGGTAGTACATAAGTGGATAAAGCAAGCAATATTATTACATTTTCTCACCGAAGAAAATAAAATAATAGATAATACCAATTGCTGGTTTGATAAGATCGGTAACAAGTTTAGTGAATGGAATGAGGAGAAATTTCGCCGGTTAAAAATTAGAGCAGTTCCTGGGTGTTTTGTTCGCCGATCTGCTTATATAGGTACAAATGTTGTTCTAATGCCAAGTTTTATCAACGTTGGTGCATATGTTGATTCAGGAACAATGATAGATACCTGGTCAACGATTGGTAGCTGTGCGCAAATAGGAAAAAACTGTCATATTTCTGGTGGAGTGGGAATAGGTGGAGTTCTTGAGCCTATTCAAGCTTCACCTGTCATTATAGAAGATAATTGCTTTATTGGAGCACGTAGCGAAGTGGCCGAGGGTGTGGTAGTGAGAGAAGGATCAGTCCTTGGCATAGGCGTGTTTATTGGGGCATCAACAAAGATTATTGATAGAGAAACTAGCAAGGTATTTTACGGCGAAGTGCCACCTTATTCTGTAGTGGTACCAGGATCTATTCCATCTAAAAATAATATTTCAACCTATTGTGCAGTCATAGTAAAAAAAGTGGATGAAAAGACGAGATCGAAAATCTCTATAAATGAAATATTGAGGGATTAAACTATCTTACTCCTTGTCGTCACTTTTTTTATCATTATTACTAACCACAGTAATGGCATACGCGCATAACTCTGAGAAAGAGACTCCATTTTCTTGAGATAGTTTATATAATTTTTGTAGACTTTCTTTTACTTTATTAGGGATATTCCCTCCACGTTCTTTTACAAGCCAGGAATCTTGATGATGAATTGGATGAGCATCGCTTTTTGGATTTCCTATATATATTGCAAAAGGTGAACTTTGCCCTTTGAAGTCACATTGTACAGTAAATTTTTTTATAGATTCGGCCATTTAAAGACCTCTACTTTTCTTTTTGGTCGATTTTATAGCAGGTGGAAGAGGTGGTTTCTTTATAAAATCTTGTCTATTGACAACACTTTCTCTACCTTCCAAAGCTCGGCGAACATCAGCTCTGCTTAATTGCGACTCTTTTGCTACCTTCATTCCATGCTTTGCCATAATATTAGCACATGCTAGTACTTTTTTTACCAATTCTAGATCACCATTTAGCATTTGAACTAGCACTTGAAACACTTCCGCTAAAGTTAGCCCATCAGCATTTATAACCTTGTTTTCTATAAAATTGACAGCTTCTTCAAATTTGTATTCAATACTATCATCTTGAGGTATAAGGGCAACATAATCGGTGTTTTTGTCGTCCATAACTGAAGCACTATTACTCACAAACTTAAGTTTATACTATATATATAAATACTCTACTATTTTATATTATGGCACGCTATAGTTAAACATTTATTAATAACATGCTCACTTATATACACGAATTAATTGACAAAAGTCAAGGATCAATATCCATCAGTGATTTCATGAATGCCGTTTTGTACCATGAAAAATACGGCTATTATACAAGTAAATTACCGCTTGGTAAGGATGGTGATTTTACTACCGCACCTGAGATCAGCCAATTATTTGGTGAAGTAATTGCAGTTTGGATAATGCATACATGGGAAAAATTAGGAAAGCCATCAAAATTTTCTCTAGTTGAACTTGGGCCAGGCAAAGGAACACTCATTCACGATATAATAAGAGTCACTAAAAAATACAGCAGCTTTTTTAATTCAATGTTGATCCACTTAGTTGAAATAAGCCCTACTTTACGGAAGATACAAAAGGAAAAATTAAAAAGCTTAGATGTTAATTGGCACAAAAATATTGACAACCTACCAGAACAACCAACCATTTTTTTAGCAAATGAGTTCTTTGACGCTCTTCCGATAGATCAGTTTGTATATCATGATGAGGGGTGGTATGAAAATATGGTGACAAAACAAGATGATGGCAGTCTCTTGGTGTCATGCCAGTGCGTGACACTGGAATCCAGAAAAAAAGAATCATGGATTCCAGTGTCAGCTACTCAGATGACAAATGGAAAATTTTTTAATGGTGCAGTGGTGGAAATATGTTCAGTTGGGGTTGAAATATTAAAAAAACTTGAGAAGAAGATATATAATAATAAAGGAGCTGCTTTGATTGTAGATTACGGTTATGTATACCCCGCATATAAGAGCACTTTGCAATCGATAAAACAACATAAGTATGCTAATTTTCTTGAGAATGTTGGTAATAGTGATATTACCGCACTTGTGAACTTTCAAGCGTTAAGAGATCCATTAAAGCATGTAGATTGTGAGATTTTAACTCAAAGGGAATTTTTATATCTTTTTGGCATAAAAGAAAGAACCCAGGCTTTAATGAAAAGCGCAAGTGATGAACAAAAGAATAGGATCTTTAGTGAATTCTTAAGGTTGACTGAAAATATGGGCACTCTTTTTAAAGCAATGCTATTGATATAGCTAACCCAAGAAAGGTTCCCCTACATCATACCGCCGCGATATCTCAGCATAGATTCCGCTAACGAGTAGCGGAATGACGAGCTTATCGTCATGCCGCCGCGAACCGTCATACCGCTGCGGTATCTCAGCCGCTAATAAGTAGCGGGATGACGGTTGTCTCCTAGCTGTCATCCCAGTACTGGTAGACTCAAATCACAATGCTCGTATAGCTGCAACCCTGGAGGTACTGTTTCTCACCCACTGCAAATATTGCACGGTACTGTCCACTTGGTCGTCGTGGCGCGTTTCAGGAAACATTAAAATCTCATACTCAAAATCGTTCAGCCATACTGCTTGATGTGGCAGAAAAACCTTGCCAGACTCTATAATCGGAACAATTTGATGAAATCGAGTGAGCTTGTCATCATGTGGCACTATTTCAATAATCGGTAAATCACTGTTTGTCTTTAGCTCTTGCACCAATTGTTGACCACTTGTTTTTGCTTCGATTAAAATTGCGTGTGGCGTCCATCTTGCAGCTAGTGACAAAACCTGTTCTTTAAGCTTTGGATACTCAAGCTTTGCGCGATATACGTCGAGTAAATAGAATTTATTATCTATTTTTGCCCAGGTGGTGCAGACACTAAAGTTGCTCATGTTACTTGTTGAAACCGCAGTATCCCAACTTTGTGTTATATGCGAGAGATTATCAGGAAATTTTTTATAGCGTTTCAGAGGTTGTTCGGAAACTAGTAAATTCAAGCATATTCCCTCTTTAACATAACCCTACTCATAGCTAGGTATATGAAATTCTCAGTGGATGTTGTGAGTAAATCATACTCCTTCGATAGCCTTCTATTCCTATTAACCCAAGCAAAAGTCCTTTCTACAACCCATCTTCTTGGCTGTACTTTAAACCCTTGTTCTCTTGTTGGTAGTAGCTCAGGTGGCGTATCTTTGTGCACCCAAAATCTACATGGAGGCCTTTTAACAATTTCAATATCTATGTCATATTCTTCCTTTATGTGATTCTTTAAATTTCTTCCTTGGTATCCCATGTCAGCCCACATTTTTTTAACTTTAGTATATTTTGTTCTCATATTGTTTAATGCTATTTTAATACCATCTCTATCATTTTCGTTAGCAGCGCCTACGTAACAACCTAGTATAAAACCCTGAGTGTCTGTAATTATATGCCTTTTTTCTACCCTTTACTTTTTACTTCCATCATAGCCTTTGATCCCCCTTTTCTGTAGTCTTTACAGATTGACTATCTACTATACAGGCACTCGGCTGCTCATTCTTTCCTATTTTTCTTCTACTATATTTTGTAATTTCATAATTCATTTTCTCAAAAATTCCCTGCTTCTTCCATTGCCTGAACTGCTCATACACAGTCTTCCATAGCGGAAAATCATTTGGTAAATACCGCCATTGACACCCTGTACGCAATACATAGAAAATTGCTTCTAATATTTCTTTTTTGCTATACTTTGGCAGCCTTCCTCCTTTCTTGTATGATACTCTGAAGTGTTTTTCTATTCTTGCCCATTCCCTTTCGCTTAGATCTGTTGGATACTTTTTTCTCATCTTTACCCCGTACTAAAATTTCAGATATTATAGCCTTTTACTTGTTTCCGGACAACCTCTCAACCACTCTGGTTTAATTATACCACTTGAAAGCGGCAGAGGGTTTTGTTGATATTGAGCAGCAAAAGCGTAACTCCCAAGTTCAGCTTTTATTATCTCAACTTCTTCTTTTCCTCCATCGAGGGGATATAACAACTGACCTTCTTCTCTTGAATATAATATCCTTACAGGTGACGCTGGTTTATTATATAATCGCCTGGTCGCACAGTGCTGAGCTACTCGGATGACAGGAACGGGAGGCATTGGCTTTTGATTGAATAAATAACCTGCTTATTTTCAGAAATCATTGGCAAACAAATATGATGCCATATGTTTTTTGGCTTGGAGAGAAGGTGTCCAGTTAAGTCCTCCTGGTGTAGCCTGTGCATTACAAGAACGATGACTCCTTTTTTTCTATCGTTCAGCCTGGTTACTAAAGTCTGATCAAACCAGTTTGTGGCACGCTTTCTAAGCGTTTCACTCAAAGCTTGAGCAGAACTGAGCGGATCGTCCACAATGATAAAATCACCACCTTCACCAGTTAGTGTTCCACCAACTGATGTTGCGATTCTGTATCCTCTCTGCACTGTTTGAAATTTATATTTGGTATTCTGGTCTTTGGATAGTTCTATCTCTGGAAATAGCGCTCTATACCAACTAGACTGCATCACGCACCTGGTGTCGAGCGAGTGCTTTTCGCTGAGCCGCTGAGAATAACTTGCAACTATTATTCTCGCAGTTGCCCAGTATCCATGCGGGCCACGCAACGCTTATGCACATGGACTTCATCGAGCGCGGAGGCATATTGAATATTATTCGTTTCACTTCACCAGCGCTCGCTGCTTCCAGCCTGTCTGCTATGACTTTTATATACTGATAATCGTTATACTCACACCCCGGCACTACCGTTTGAAAGCACAGTTCAATGAATTTTAGAAAGTTCATGATATAATGTTGAAACCAACGCGTGACGCTGGGATGACAAAAAAAGGAGCACTGGAATGACACCTTACTTAACCGTCATACCGCGATTCATTCGCGGTATCTCAAAGCATAGATCCCGCTAACACGTAGCGGGATACTTAACCATCATCTACACCGTCATACCGCGATTCATTCGCGGTATCTCAGCCGCTAACAAGAGATCCCGCTAACAAGCAGCGGGATGACGATTGTCGTTTAGCTGCAAACGTTAAGAAATTTACCAAATGAAAAAAAAGGCAAAAGAAGCCCTGGGGTTATTATCCGCTTTAAAATATTGGCGTTTTTTATGTTTTAAACGCTTGACAAGCAAGATTAAGCTGCTTTTAATTGCAACTAACTTACGCTGCAAATGTTTAAGAAATTTACTAAGCAGAAAAAAAGACAAAGAATCCCCGAGTTAGCTAGTCTTTTACTATCTCTGTCGAGTATTGGCATTTTTTGATGTCTTGTAACGCTTTATAAGCGCGTTCAGCTTATTTAGATAAAAATCTAGATGTAGATGAAGTTTTGTAAAGACATACAGTATCTATACACTGCAAAAAATTGAACATAAGACGCCGATACATTAAGTAATCCTTACCTTTTAATCTGCAGATTGGCGAAAGCAAATACAATAGCTTCACTATCATGATAAGGGCGCTGGCGAAGGGTGTTAAGTAAGTTTTTTCGTTTCTATTCCCAATAAAAGTTTGTTATATGGTTATGCAAGAAGTTTAATACTCATAGTTTCAAGCATATACTGAAATATTTCATTAGCTATAGCAACATCTTGGCGTGGGGCTTTGCCGTGTTCTATAAACACAGAGATTGCATAGCGCGGGTTATGGTAAGGGCCATAGGCGATAAATAACTTATGACTTTCGCCCTTAGAGTTTATTTCTGGTGTACCGGTTTTGCCAGCAATTTGTATACCGCTTAGCCCTTTCTTATAGGTTCCAGTTTTAGAATTCACCACGTCAAACATAGCTTTTCGAACTATGCTAAGATGCTCACAATCCACATCAATATCGGGAAAATCTTGTATCGTTTCATTCATCTTAATGCGGGGAATTACCTCTTTTCCTGTTGCAATCCTCGCTGCAAGAACTGCAAGCTGTAGTGGTGTTGTAAGCATATACCCTTGTCCTATAACTAAGTTGATAGTGTCACCTAAATACCACTGCGAATATAGCTTTCGTGTACGCCAATCTCTATCTGGCAACAACCCTGGAGCTTCTTCTTTAAACGTTCCAATCAGTGGCCCACTTCCAATACCAAATTTTCTGGCCATTTCTACTAGAGAGTCTACACTTATTTTTTTCCCTATATTATAAAAGTAAGTGTTGCATGATAATGCCATTGCCTCATTTAAAGATACATACCCATGGACTTTGCTTTTCAGACAACGAAATTTCCGCTCACCTATTTTCATATAGCCCTTGCACGAGAATTTCTCTTCTGGTGTTATTATCCCGTCTTTTAAACCCGCAAGCGCAACTATTACTTTAAATATTGAACCAGGTGGAATTTGATATGATAACGCACGATTCACGAGCGGCAATGAAGGAGCATTCAAGCTCTCCCAAGTCTCATTTGATAGCCTGCTAGCAAAAAGATTATTATCGTAAGAAGGTGAATTATATAATGCTAAAATTTCTCCATTATTTACATCAATTACCACTGCGGAGCCTTGGTGATCTTTAAATACCTCTGCGGTTTTCTCTTGCAGATTAATATCAATTGTCAGTTGTACATCTTGTCCGTCTTGTTGTGGTATGCTTGATAATTCTTTTATGACGCGTTTTTTAGAATTTATTTCCTGCTCAGATTTTCCTGACTTGCCTTTCAATATATGATCATATGTATATTCAATACCGCTGATTCCTACTTCGCTTATGCCTTGCTGTCTTTTTGTATATCCGATTACATGAGAACACATTGAACCAAACGGGTAATAACGTTTATAAAGAGCAGTTATTTTTTCTGACGATTTTGCTATTTTAGACTCGACTTCTGATAATGTCTGCAAATCAACTTCCTTACCAGAACCATCAAACAAAACAACATACGAAATTTTGTTTACCGCAAGTTCAATGCTATTCCTATCTAAAATTTTGCCCCGCTTAGGCATAATAGTAGCAACTCTTATTCTATTACTATTAGATAGTGCTTCGTACTTTTGTCTGTTTCGTATTTGTAAATTATATAACCTGCAACTAAAAACCGCAGAAATGGTAAGCTGAATACCACCTAATATGAATGCTCTGCGGTTAAAGACTTTGTTTTTTGTCCACATAACATTCCTTCAAAACACACTTTTTTCCCCTCTTTTATTGTTACACTTCTGGCTTTTACCGTATTACAAACCCTTTTTTCCCACTCACTTAAGGTCACAAACTTATAACCTGATTTTTTTAGTATTTTAATAATATGAGGTAAAGCTTCAATTGTGTTTGACCTGTTATTGTGATCATGAAACAGTATAACTGCTCCATTATGTACATTACTTAAAACTCTTTCAACTAAAGTTTCTGGCTTATCACCTTGCCAATCTAGCGAATCAACTGTCCATAATATTGAATACATATTTAATTGATCAGTATTTTCAATCAGATTATCGTCATAACATCCATATGGCGGACGAAACCATTTTACATCTTGTTTTATTGCATTTTTAATTGCTGTATTTGTCTTTTCCAATTCTTGCAATTGTTCCTCACTTGAAAGTGATGTCAACTTCCTATGCGACCAAGAGTGATTGCCTAACTCATGACCTGATTCATGAATTTTCTTTACTATTTTAGACGTTTTTTCATTTATACGTTCACCAAGCACAAAAAATGTTGCTTTTGCTTCATAGCTTTCCAGAACATTAATAATATCGTTTACTCTATTGTTAGACGGTCCATCATCAAACGTAAGCGCAACAAACTTATCGTCGTTATTCAATAATTTTTTTATATTACTTAAATTTCTATATGATAGATCTAGATTACAACTGAGCCCACAGTATGGTAAATTAAAATTACAATCACTACAAAAAGCCGTACTTGAATATAGTAAGAAAAAAGTGATTATCCTTATAAACATTTGTAATCAGCAAAGTGATAGAATACTACACTTTTTTGCTAAGTTAAGCCATCTTTAATTGCTGTAGCCTTTACTTCATCGCTTCTTTAATATATTGTATTAATAATTTTATATAATATATTATGATTGCAAATATAAATACCGTTGCGCTTCAGGGAATTAGCACAGTAAATGTCAATGCACAAATTCATATGGCAAATGGTATTCCAGCTTTTAATATTGTTGGATTGCCAGATAAAACTGTTGCGGAATCCAAAGAACGCATCAGAGCAGCGTTAAATTCAATCAATCTACTACTACCTCCAAAAAGAATTACAGTTAATCTCTCCCCTGCGGATTTACTGAAAGAAGGTAGTCATTATGACTTGGCTATTGCTATTGGACTACTTGTTGTAATGAATGTGATACCAGTTGAAAAAGTTCAGTCTTATATCATTATGGGTGAGCTTGCCCTTGATGGCAGAGTTATTCCAGTTTCAGGAGTGCTGCCAACAGCGATCAATGCAAAACAGGCAAATAAAGGAGTAATTTGCCCAAGGGGAAATGGAGTAGAGGCTTCATGGGTAAAGAATGTTTCAATTCTAGCTATAGAGAAATTAACTGATATTATCAGACACTTTAAGGGTGAGCAATTAATTCAGCCAGTAATTTTTAAATATAGTGATGCACCCAAAGAAAAAAGATTGGTTCCCGATATGAAGGATATTAAAGGCCAAGTTGTTGCAAAAAGAGCAGCTGAAATTGCAGCAGCAGGTGGGCATAATATGCTTCTTGTTGGCCCTCCTGGTACTGGAAAATCAATGCTTGCTAAGCGCTTTATAGGATTGCTGCCTGATTTAACCGAACAGGAGATGATTGATGTTAATATTATTTCCAGCATAACAAAAACTGGTAATGAAATATTCAAAGTAACTCGCCCCTTTCGTGAACCTCATCACTCATGTTCCATGCCAGCAATGATAGGAGGAGGAAAGAATGCAAAACCCGGAGAAATTACCATGGCTCACAATGGCGTGTTATTTCTTGATGAGCTACCTGAATTTCCAAGACTCGTGCTTGATTCTCTGCGCCAACCACTTGAAGATAGAAAAGTTACCGTTGCAAGGGCAAATGCTCACATAACCTACCCTGCCAATTTTCAACTGATAGCTGCAATGAACCCTTGCAGGTGCGGTTATTTAGGTGATGCAAGCAGATCGTGCAACAAAGCTCCAAAGTGTGGCACAGATTACAAAAACAAAATATCAGGCCCATTGCTTGATAGAATAGACATATGCATTGAAATGCCAAACGTTAGCATACTCTCTCCTGAAATCTCTGTGGAGGGAGAAAGTACTAAAATTATAAGAGAAAGAGTGATAGCAGCAAGAAAAGCTCAAACTGAGCGCTATAGTGAATTAAATATTCGTTGCAATTCAGAAGTAAGCGGTGAAGCATTTAATAAATTTACTGAACCAGATCAGGCAGGGTTAGAATTGCTAAAATACGTACTGAAAGAAAATTACATTTCCAATCGAGGCTACACACGCGTATTAAAAGTTGCAAGAACTATTGCAGATCTTGCAAAAAGTGAAGAAGTAAAAAGAGCACACATTGCTGAAGCGCTCAATTACAGAATAAAGGTATATTAAAAAATCAGTTTACTTGACAGGCAATTTTTTTTACTATATGCTTCCTTAATGAAATTTTAACATTCTATTGAAGGAGTAGAGTTATGGCATTAACAAGTTATAAGTATGGAAAAGAGGATAGCATTTTTCATGCTATTTCAAAAGGATATATACAAGCTGAAAAATACTGGAAAATTCCTGGTGCTGCTGGTGGAGCTGGTCAGTACGCTATGCATAATAAAGGGAGAACAGCATTATTTTCGCTTGCAGTTGCAAGTGTTGTCTTTACAGCAATGCATATGAAAGCAGGCTTTGTTAGTGCAGCAGAAGCTTCTGGGTTTCTTGCTAAGACTGCCAGTTACTTTGTTGGAACAAATCAAGCAATAGCTGCTTCATTACCTGGATTTATCAGAACAGGTGTTGCTGGTCAGATAGTTGCGGGTGCCATAATGGCAATTGCTGCAGTTGCTGCAGTTGCTGCTGTTTATGGAACATATCAAGTTGCCTCAAAATTAAAAGATGTTGCAGTTGAAGAATCGAAAGAGAAAGATCAGATAACACAATAATCTTCAACAAAATAAAAAGGGATAGGTTTCTGTCCCTTTTTATAAACGTTTTCTATTTTTTGCATCGGTTAAGTGATGTCATCTAAGAATCTAGTTATTATAATTAACGGCACTTATTAGTATAAATGTTAAGAATAAGTAAATCCCGTTTACTATTTACGCCTATAGAAGTGAAAAGTATTTGCATATTATTAAAAAAGCGGTAACTTATTATCAAGTGAATTCGCTAAATTTGAGTAATTTAAATGTCTATTGATCTTAGTCTGCCGGAGTTGCCTATATTACACCCAAGGATTACCGTTGTGGGAGTGGGTGGTGCTGGTGGAAATGCTGTGAATAACATGATCCAATCTAATTTGCAAGGAGTGAATTTTGTTGTCGCAAATACCGATGCTCAAGCACTAGAAAAGTCGTTATGTGATAAAAAAATTCAGCTTGGCATTAATTTAACTAAGGGGCTTGGTGCTGGTGCTTTGCCTGATGTTGGCAAAGGTGCAGCAGAAGAGTCAATTGATGAGATTATGGAGCATATAAAAGATAGTCATATGCTTTTCATCACAGCAGGAATGGGCGGTGGTACTGGAACCGGTGCAGCACCGGTAATTGCAAAAGCAGCCAGAGAAGCAAGAGCCGCAGTTAAGGATAGAGCGCCAAAAGAAAAAAAGATATTGACTGTTGGAGTTGTAACTAAACCGTTCGGTTTTGAAGGTGTGCGCCGTATGCGCATTGCAGAGCTTGGACTTGAAGAACTGCAAAAATACGTGGATACACTTATTGTCATTCCAAATCAGAATTTATTTAGAATTGCAAATGAAAAAACTACATTTTCTGATGCATTTAAACTTGCTGATAATGTTCTGCACATTGGCATCAGAGGAGTAACTGACTTGATGGTCATGCCAGGGCTTATCAATCTTGACTTCGCTGATATAGAAACAGTAATGAGCGAGATGGGCAAAGCGATGATCGGCACCGGAGAGGCAGAAGGAGAAGATAGAGCAATTAGTGCTGCAGAGGCTGCAATATCTAATCCATTGCTTGATAATGTATCAATGAAAGGTGCGCAAGGAATATTAATTAACATTACTGGTGGCGGAGATATGACTCTGTTTGAAGTTGATGCTGCAGCCAATAGAGTGCGTGAAGAAGTAGATGAAAATGCAAATATAATATTTGGTGCTACTTTTGATCAAGCGATGGAGGGAAGAGTTAGAGTTTCTGTTCTTGCAACTGGCATTGATGGTCGCAATAATAAATCAGAAACTTCACCTATAAGTCAGAGCGAAGACTCAGAGAAAGAGAAATTTAAGTGGCCATATAGTCAAAGTGAAAGTACACAAGACAAAACACTGGAAACAAAACCAGCTGAACAGGTAAGCGAAGGAGCTAAGTGGGGCAGCAATATCTATGATATACCAGCTTACTTAAGAAGAAAAAAATAATGCAATTTTGGCTACTTAAGTCAGAGCCAAGTGAATACTCATGGCAAAAAATGGAAAAGGAGCAGGTAGTTGAGTGGGATGGTGTGCGCAATTATCAAGCTCAAAATTACATGAAAATTATGAAAGCAAGCGATCTTGCGTTTTTTTATCATACAGGTAAAGAGAAAGCAATACTTGGAATCGTTGAAGTATTTAAAGAGTATTATCATGTTAATGATCCCAAGTTCGGATTAGTGAATGTAAAGTTTTTGAAACTTTTAAATAACCAAGTAACGTTAAATAATATAAAACAAAACCCACTTTTGAAAAATATGACTATATTAAAACAACCACGTTTATCAATTGCCCCAGTTTCGGAAATTGAATGGAATGAAATAATAAGGATGAGTGATGTGTAATACCTGTCATTTCAGTTCCTAAATGATGTCATCTCAGCACACAACGCACAGCTGTATGAATATTTGTCTCGAAGGCAGTGCATTAAACGTTATAGCCGATTTTGCATCAAACACAAAGGTGTCATTCCAGTGCTTGACACTGGAATCCAGCCTTAATGCAACCACATTAAAGCCGTTGTGTTTTAATATAAGATTAGCTACTTTTATATTCACTAACTTGATGTCTAATCAAAATTCCTGGATCCCAGTGCCTAGACACTGGGATGACATCCTTCTAGTGTACAATATTCGTACAGTTGTGTACATGACACAAGGGTCTATAACTCTTCTTTTTTGGATTCCAGTGTCAGCTATTTGCATGACACCCTTACTGATGTGTCACTCATGTTAGAAGTAAATATTCTTGACAAGAAATGGTGCAGCATTATAGAAAATCCTAAAAATTTTGTATTAGGTGTCATCAATGCTTCTCTAAAAGAATTAAAAATAGACCACTATAAACCAAATATATCAATAGCTCTGGCTGATGATGACTTGCTACATCAACTTAATTTAAAATTTAGAGAAATGGATAAGCCAACTAACGTACTATCATTTCCGTATGAACAATTGTCTAATGAGTGCGATTTAGGAGACATAGCAATTTCAATAGACACAATAAAAAGAGAATCGCATGAGTATTATATACCCATTCTTGCTCACATTGCACACATGTTAGTGCATGGATTACTGCATTTACTTGGTTATGATCACCAAAAAAAAGATGAAGAAATTATAATGAAAAATCTAGAAAGAGAGATTTTAGCTTCGCTTGGCTACAATATGTGTGCGATTTAAAAGGAATTTAATAAAAATATAGTAGATGATAATAAAATATGTTATCTACAAAGGGTTTTAGCTATAAACAATAAAAGGTAAGTGATATGGTTCAGTTTTCTTTGCCAAAGAATTCTAAAATTAATCAAAAGGGCAAAATTTATCCTATTCCTGCTAGAGCAAAAAACATCAGAAGATTTCAAATTTACCGTTGGTCTGCTGATGACGAGAAAAACCCTAGAATAGACACATTTTTTATTGATATGGATAGTTGTGGCCCTATGGTACTTGATGCATTAATAAAAATAAAGGATGAAATAGATTCGACTTTAACTTTCAGACGTTCTTGTAGAGAAGGCATATGTGGATCTTGTGCCATGAATATTGACGGAACCAATACTCTTGCATGTACTAGATCTATACATGATATAAAAGGTGACGTAAAAATATATCCATTACCTCACATGTATGTAATAAAGGACCTAGTCTCGGATTTGAGCCAATTTTATGAGCAATACAAATCAATTAAACCTTGGTTACAAGCAGATAAGCCTGCCCTACCAAATAAAGAATACTCTCAATCTTCTGAAGATAGAAAAAAATTAGATGGCTTGTCCGACTGTATATTATGTGCTTGCTGTTCGACTGGTTGCCCAAGCTACTGGTGGAATAGTGATAAATTTTTAGGACCAGCAATACTATTACAAGCTTACAGATGGATTGCTGACAGCCGTGATAATAAGACAGGTGAAAGACTTGATGTTTTAAACGACCCATTCAAGTTGTATCGTTGTCATACAATAATGAATTGCACAAAAACTTGTCCTAAAGGACTTAATCCAGCAAGAGCAATAGCGAAAGTAAAACAGCTCATGGTAGAGAGAGAAGGAGTTTAAGTATTATCTTTTGCATTCTTCGTAAGAGAACAGCAAACCTTCCGAAGCGTAGGGTATTGTTAATACCCTGAACGCTTTTCCGTTTGTGAAGTGCATCGTATCATCGTACGATTCAAATAATTTTTTGAACAACTCATGTCTTTGGTTACTAATAGTTTGAAAATCCTCTTTTTCTAAAAGCTTTTTAGATTCGAAGAGGTAAAGCATAACTTCGTGATAAGTTGGGTAAGATGCCAAAAATTTTGGGTCAAATTGAAAGGTTTTTATAAAAGCATTATTATAAAATTTTAGCTTTTGATTCTTACTATATATTACTATAGCAACCGGTAACCTCTCAAGCAAGTTTTTCTGTGTAGCTAAATAACTGTTTAATTCAGTATATAATTTCTCTGCATCACTAACATCTTTCCCATACATTACTATGCTACCAGAAACTTGTATTGGAATTTTAACAAAATCGAAAACCTTAGGTTCGTTCTTATAAGTTATGACATGTCTTCCTGGTTTTGTGCTATGAGCGCTACCGGTAATAGCAAATTTCTTAGAACCATCTACATATTTATCATAAAACAAGTTATAAAATTCCACCTTTCTACTCTTGTTATATCTTAGTATTGGAAATGGTAAAGAGTTGAAAACGTTTTTATAGCTCTCCACTTCCTGTGTAAGCTTACTATTTTCTAACTCAAGTCCGTTAGCCTTTATCTTACAGTCTGAGACATTCCTTATCCATAACAGCACACCTATCACATTGTTAGAATCATCTATTATGCTTCTACCGTAACATATGCAATAAACCTCACTGTCTTTTGACTTTAAATCTAGAGTAAAAGATTTATTTATTTCCTTTGCCTCAACAAAATTTTTGATTAAGCTTTCTGATTGCTCAAAAAAATTCACAAACTCATTAAATGAGTAAAAAACAGTATTAAGCAAAATTAGTAAATTGGGAGAGAACTTTTCTATACGTTTTTTTGCATCCCAAATATAAAACCCATCATTCACAGTATCAATTAAATTATTTATGATAACATTTTGATGCTGTAAGTTCTTAATCTTATTACTAATTTTTAATTTAGAATAAGAGAGAAAGAATAATATTAGAATCAATATTAAAACCACTTCATACAAAAAAAACATAGCACTTTTAAAACAAATGTAAAAATTTGTAACCGCTCAGAATTATGCTGAAGAGGTATATAAGTAAAGATTGCCTAACATTTGAAAGCCCAATCTCTTATAAAGGTTCACAGAAGATTTCATACAATGTGCTACTATATATTTGCATTCAAGCTGTTTAGCTATCTTTATTCTTTCTAAAACCATTTGGGTACCTATTCCACGATTCCTGTAAATTGGTAAAACTCCATCACTATAAAAACCAGCTACGCTATCTTGAACATAAAGACCGCATGTCCCAATAATTTCATTATTTAGTGTTACAAGAAAAAATCTTAATCTTGAGTTCTTATCATCATAATTTGATAATCCGCGAAAAAATGTGCTGACAATTCCAACGCCATGATAAAAAATTTTAGAAGTGTGTAGATCTAACTGTTCTAAGAGGTTGCTACCATTCACAGCATTTAACCTCAAGTTTGGAATAACATCAGCAGGTAAAAAGTAATTTTTCATATTAAGTAAAGCTTTTTTTTGTGTGCTAACGTGTTTTATTTCACACTTTTCTAAAATATCTCTTATTTTCATATGTGAATTTATTACCCATGTTGCTTCTATATCTCTTGTTCTGAGATAATCTAGAGTTTTTTGTATAGAAAGCTCGGTACATTGATCTCCACAGAACACAAAATTAAATAATGACTCCCTGGTACCATTTATTGTAAATATGATGTTATCAAATTCATCGTGTACTTCCCACTCAGATAAATTCGCTGTGTACAGTATATAATCCTTTAGATTTTGAACAATTAAGCTTGAATAATAAATTTTTTTATCCTGCATACACCAACAATAAACAATAAAAGGCTCCTATAAGAACACAGGCTAAAATTGCAGCTATAACGTCATCTAGCATAATACCTAAAGGACCTTTGGTATTTTTATCGATTAAATTTATAGGCCACGTTTTTATTATATCAAAAAACCTAAAAGAAAAAAAGCACAACAACAATGAAGAACAATTCATCTCTTGGCTTAACAATATCGAAACTAAAAGTATCGTCAGCAATTGACCAACCACTTCGTCAATTACTACCTCTTTTGGATCACATGAAGTCTTGTAATGTTTTATATAATTACCTGTAGACCATAATCCAATTAAGAATAAAAAAGAAATAATTGCTGCACCTAAAATTTTGTTGCTCAGGATTACAGGAACAAGCGGAAAAGAAGCCAAACTACCCACAGTACCTGGCATTTTTTTTACTGTTCCAGACAGCCACCACGTTGACATTAATTTATATAAAAATTTCACAATATATCCAAATACAAAATTAACTTATAAGCACAGAAAGAGTATCCTCTATAGAGGCGCTTTCATACAATAATCTATAGACCGCTTCACATATAGGCATTTTTATCTTTAGCTTTCCTGCTAAATTAAATATGGACTCAGCAGTGCTAAAACCTTCAATCACTGACTTGCCTTCTGACAAAATCTGCTGAACATTAAAGCCATTGTCACTATTACCTATTTTAAACCCAAAAGATAAGTTTCTTGAATTCAAGGATGTGCATGTCATAATTAGGTCACCCAGACATGCTGGCCCAAGTAGTGTATTTATATCCACACTACCGTCACCAATTTTTGCTGAGTATAAAGCCTTAATTTCGCTCATACTTTTCGTAATCAATGCTGCATGAGCATTAAACCCAAGTTTACTACCTAGAACAATCCCACACGCTATAGCAAAAACGTTCTTTAACGCTGCACAAATCTGTACTCCTATAATGTCGTTACTAAACTCCAATTTAACATTTTCTTGTTGCAGCTCTGATACTAGCTTTGAACCTAATGTGTTATTTTGGCATGCAAGAACCATTGAATAGGGTAATTTTCTTGCAACTTCTACAGCAAAGCTAGGACCTGAAAAAATAGCAATAGGATTGTTAGGTAAAATTTCATTTACTATTTCACTAGGTAATTTTAATGTAGACTTTTCTATTCCCTTACAAGCTAAAATTATTGCTACATCTTTTTTCAGATTACAATTATGCAATTGCTGACATACCTTCCTCAGAGACTGAGTGGGAACAGCGAGGATTGTTACTGAAGCATTAATTATGTCTTCAATAGCCAATTTTACTGACACATTATCAGAAATTCGACAACCGGGTAGCTTGTCACTTTCTCTTTTCCCGTTGATTGATTCAAATGTAGTTTCATTGTGAGTCCACAAAATCACATCTTTCTTACTACCTAATGAAATTGCGATTGCTGTACCCCATGCACCAGCACCTAAAATTGATATTGCCACACAATATTCCTGAAAATATTACTTATACTTTAAAATAGTAGGATAAGTAAATTAAAAATATAACACAGACATATAGAATAGTTAAATATTTATTAACCGAAGTATTCTTTTAATAATAGTAACTTTAATTCAATATTTACTAAAAATATTATTACTATCATGGTATGTCTATTATATTTTAGATCTATTTATATAACTTTGGAACAATATATTTACTATTAATTAATAAGTGTAATTTTGATCATTTGTTAATAAAAATTTGATTTATTACTTTCCTTAGTTATATATATTACTAAAATTATAAATTATTTATGGGGTGTAAAATATGCGTATATTATTAATTGAAGATGATCAAGTAAGTGCAAAGACTGTAGTTAACGCCTTAACTTCTGATGGACACTTCTGTGACGTTGTTACTTCTGCACAAGATTATAACAATAATATGGTTTCCTCAAACGGAGATTACTATGACCTAGTTATTTTAGATATACACTTACCTGGTGATATTGACGGATATGATATATTGTTAAGACTAAGAAGTGCAAAAATCAAAGTTCCTGTCTTAATACTTTCATGCATATCCGCTGTCAATCACAAAGCTAAAGGACTCGGGTATGGTGCCGATGATTACTTAACCAAGCCATTTCATAAAAGCGAGTTATTAGCTCGAATTAAGGCCATAGTGCGTCGTACTAAAGGCCATCCTGAATCGGTGATAAAGATTGGTAATATAAATATCAATTTTGATCACAGGGTTGTTGAGGTGAAAGGTAAAACGGTTCACCTTACTAATAAAGAGTATTCTATGATAGAATTGCTAGCACTGCGTAAAGGAACAGTACTAACAAAAGAAATGTTCTTAAATCATCTTTACAATGGCTTGGATGAACCTTCAGATAACAAGATAGTTGATGTTTTTATGTGCAAATTACGTAAGAAACTTGAAAGTGCAAATGATGGAAAAAGCCACATAGAAACCGTTTGGGGCAGAGGGTATGTTCTGAAAGAGTATATTGATGATGATGAATATTCTAATGTTAATGTAGGCGAAAGTAGTGATGGCTATCAAGCAGAACAAGTGAAGGACAACGCATGAAATGCCTACACATTTAAATATAGCATGGCTTATATCGCACGTATCATGTGAACGCCTAGGTGAAATATAAGCCGAGTTCTGTTTATGTAGCTATTTATCTGGAGTAAATGTTACCATTTACCGCATGCGATTTACCCGAGTAGATATGAGGAAAACATAAAATCTACTTCTATTTAATCTTGCTCCTAGTGTTGGTTACTCGACTACCAATGTTGCCATTGCCATGGTGTGCTCTTACCACACCTTTTCACCCTTACCTAAAAATATTTTAGGCGGTAATTTTCTGTAGCCCTATAACTGGAGTTACCTCCGGCGGGCATTACCCGTCACTATTTTTCCTTGGAGCCCGGACTTTCCTCTGCTATGTTTATCACACAACAGCAGCTACTTATTTCACCTAGGAATTATACTTTAACATGAAAATCACAAAAGCAAAAGACAATTTCCTAACAGTCTACATATTAAAAACATTTAGACAAATAGCTAAAGGTGATATTCCGGCACATCATCACTATCCCAAGATAAGCTTTTTTCACTTTTAGACTCCGCTTCAGTTAGTCAAGAGCCTGGTCCACCGCTTGAAGACGATGAGCTACTTCTTGATCGACTACTACTTTCTACTGATATACTATTTAGCACTGTTTCAGATTGATATATAGTTCGCATTCTGTTACCAGTGGTAAAAATTTCTTCATCGCTACTTGAAGATGATCGCCTTCTATAACCCAAATCAGTTAGTTCTAATACAGGAGCAGCATTACGACCCTTAACATATCTATATGCTATGAATCCTATAATTCCAACAATACCTATTGCTCCAACCAAAGATCCCCCTATCATTCCTGCCTTATTAGACCCTATAGCAAGTTGAGTAGGTTGTGGTGAAGAAGTAGACTGAGGAAGTAAAGTCGTGGTGAATATAGGAGTTGTTGACTCTTTTGTTCTAGTACTTGGTATACTAAATACTGTTTGTGTAGTTTTCTCTGAGCTTGTTGTTGGCGCAGTTGGTTCCACTGTTACTGTGCTTGTTTGAGTCGTTGACTCTGTTGAAGGTTTATTCGTTGTAGAAGTAGGTGCAACGGCTTCTGTTGTTGGCTTCACTGTTACTGTACTTGTTTGAGTCGTTGACTCTGTTGAAGGTTTACTCATCGTAGAAGTCGACGCACCAGTCGCTGCTGTAGATTTTACAGTACTTATTTCAGTTTCCGAAGGCACATTAGTTGACGTTGCAGTAATCGTGGTTGCTTGTGAAGTAGCAGTTGTTTTTGTTGCTGTTGTTGGCTCCACTGTTACTGTACTTGTTTGAGTCGTTGACTCTGTTGAAGGTTTATTCATTGTAGAAGTAGGTGCAACGGCTTCCGTTGTCAATTTAGTAGTCTTCACAGCGTCGGTTTCTGCTGTGCTAGTAATTGCAGCAGTCGGCGTCTTCTTAGAAGTCACAACCGTTTCTGCAACAGTTATAGGAGCCACGGTACTACTAGAAATAATATCTGGCGTTAATCGACCGTTAATGATATTAACAAAATCACTGAGAGTTTTGATGCTATTTGCCGGTATTATTGTTGCTTCAGAAGATTTTCCAGAGCCGTTTTGATTAAAAGTTACAATATTTTCTCCACTTACCGCAGTTACGATAAAACCACCCTGACCGTTGCCTTTAATATATAATTGCTCTATAGGATCTGTAAATTGATAGATAGGAAAATCTGACACTGATCCATTTTTAAGTAGAGTTGCTATATGTAACCTCTGCTCATTAGCTGATTGGTCATTTTCAAGAAAAGCAACTAGATCATTTCCTTCCGTTTGTTCAACATACTGCAAAAAGCTTATTTCATGTTCTCTAGAAAGAGATAGTGCTTTATTATCTATTTGACCTTTTCGATTACCAAGTAAAAAGCCATTAACTCTATCCTTCAGACCCTGAATCACTTTAGCCATATCAAATTTAAAAATACGTGTTTTTCTCACCTCTTGATTTTCCTTAGTAATCCTTTTGCTCACTTGCGAATAAAGCATCGTGTTTCCATTTAATGCCAATTGCCCCTGATTATCAAAATTGAACAATTTTCTTTCTGTAACACCTTTTTCTCCAGTCAATACCTTAAATTTTCCGCTCTCGCTTGACTTTAAGTACCAAGAAACTAAAGTTTGATCCTTTAAGTTATGGGCGATTACAATTACGTCACCATTACCAACTTTCACTGCTCTTGGTTGAAAGTAACTATTGCCCACATTTGCAAGACTATTATTATCAATATTCTTTTGTAATTTTCTTTTATCTAAATGTTCAACTGAAGGAGTATTAACTGATTGTTTAATTCCGTAAGTGTTAAAAGATAAGCCTTTAACGCATTTTTCTCCTTCTTCGCTAATTCCTTCTTCAGGAAAGATAACTCCAACTTTATCTATTTCAGCTGAATCTTCTATTAATGTGAGAGATAATTGATCTTTGAATTCATTTGCTACGCTGATATTTGTACCACATTCGTATGTTTTTGATTGATATAATGGACTAATAAGTAATTTTACTTTACTGCTCCCATTACCATTATCTTGATAGCTGAGTCCGTAAGCAACTCCATTCCCCTCAATTAATTCTACGTTTGTTGGATTAAAACCTATCGCTTCTTTAATTTCCGGTGTATTTGAGTTGATCCCGAGCAATCTTCTTAATATAGACATAATTTTAT
The DNA here is from genome assembly GCF_021378375.1 of Wolbachia endosymbiont of Drosophila innubila. Taxonomy (NCBI): domain Bacteria; kingdom Pseudomonadati; phylum Pseudomonadota; class Alphaproteobacteria; order Rickettsiales; family Anaplasmataceae; genus Wolbachia; species Wolbachia endosymbiont of Drosophila innubila. The sequence goes on from NZ_CP076228.1 coordinate 703,187, forward strand.
TTAAAATATTAATAAAATGCTATTATGATTACTCCTGTGTGTTAATGTCAATGAAAATTTTAACTAAAATTAAAAAATTAATATAATATTTTATACTAAAAGGTAAATATAAGCTTGAAGAGGGCTAAGAAGCTTTATGCTATTTCTCAAAAAACCAACAATTGCAATCATTGGTTCTACAGGTATAATCTGTTAAAGTTCACACGAGTCTCATGAATGATAGAAAAAGAAGAGCAGTTTAGTTTTACATCAGAAAACCTCAAGAAAGCGGGAAAGTTTATAGAGATGTATCCCAAAGGTAGAGAAGGTAGTGCTGTTATGCCTTTACTATATCTGGTTCAAGAGCAATGCGGATGGGTTTCTGAATCTGCTATGCGTTATGTTGCTGATATGCTGCATATTCCACATATTCGTGTATATGAAGTGGCAAATTTTTACACCATGTATAATTTAAAACCAGTAGGCAAATATCTAATACAAATTTGTAGAACAACTCCTTGCTGGTTGTGCAATAGTGAAGAAGTTTTAAATACCTTTAAAAAAAAACTTGGAATCAATATCGGTGAGACTACTAAAGATAATTTGTTCACTTTAAAAGAAGTTGAATGCCTAGGTGCATGCGTTAATGCTCCCGTTGTGCAGATCAATAATGACTTCTATGAAAATCTTACTCCTGAGAAAGTAGAAAACATCATAACAGAACTTTCAGGCAAATAGATGAAAGAAGAATTTTCATTCAAGAGAATCAAGCAATCAGGTTCTGCAAGAGTTGGAACAATTAAAACTCCAAATGGAAGCGTAGAAACCCCCGCTTTTATATTCTGCGCAACAAAAGCTGCAATTAAAGCTGCAGATATTGAAAGAATAAGTGAAGCTGGTACCCAAATCATACTTTCCAACACCTATCACCTAATGCTTCAACCAGGAGAGAATACTGTTGCAAAACTTGGTGGTTTGCGCAAGATGATAGGATGGAATGGGCCAATGCTAACTGACTCAGGTGGATATCAGATATTTAGCTTAGGCCACGGATCAGTTTCGGAAGAGATAAAAGGAATAAGAAAAAAACAAAAAACTTTGATCAAAATTAATGAGGATGGGGCAATTTTCCGTTCTTACATTAATGGTAAAATTTATTGCTTAACTCCTGAAAAATCTGTACAAATTCAACAGAAATTAGGTGCAGATTTAATCCTAGTTTTAGATGAATGCACTCCATTTCACGTAAGCAAAGAATACACAGCAAAATCAATGCTCATGAGCCACAGATGGGCTGAACGTTCTTTAAATGAATTTGAAAAAAACAATAATGGCAAGCAGGCACTGTATGGAATTAGTCAAGGCGGAGTGTATCAAGATTTACGTAGAGAAAGTTGTGATTTTATCAACGATTTGCCATTTTTTGGTCAAGCAATAGGTGGATCACTTGGTCAAAGTAAAGAGCAGATGCATGATGTAGTTTCTTTCACTATGGACCACCTGAAAAAAGACAGGCCTACTCATTTGCTTGGTATTGGTGGAATTGTGGACATCTTTCGCGGAGTAGAGCTTGGAATTGACACGTTTGATTGCGTGCATCCAACCCGCTTAGCAAGGCATGGTGGCGCACTTGTTAAAGTAAAAAACAGAAATTCTATTTCTTCAAAGTGCAAAGAGCATATTAATTTGCGGAATCAACGATTTGAGCTGGACAACAACCCAATTGAAAGTGACTGTTTATGTTTTACCTGCAGAAAACATTCAAGAGCTTATATACACCATTTACTGAAAGCTAAAGAGCTCCTGGCTTACACGCTCGTTACCATTCATAATATTTTCTTTATGAATAAGTTAATGGCATCAATAAGGCAGGCTATATTAGATGATAGGCTAGATCGGGAGAAAAATAATTGGATTAGTGAGACACCACTACACTGTGAATTATACACCTAGTTCATATTTTTCTACGCTTATTTTATATTCCCTAAAACAGAAAAAGCCTTCCTCTTCCTACTCTTTCTTCCTTGGCTAATCCATAGTTAGCGTTTTTTGCACATGTGCGTTGCATTTGTTAATCTTCTTTAAAAACTTGACAATACATGACAACACTGGTATGTTAAAAATATAGTTTTTGTGAGATATTTATGGCTAACAATAAAGAAAAACATCAAATAGCGTTTTGCGTTTCAGCCGTTACATTCTTAGCTGGGTTATCATTAATCGCAACTGCAATTGCAGTGGGTACCGTACCTGCTATAGCTGCTTGTCTAGTGATAGGAGGAATTTTGACTGTCTTGTCTGGTGTGCAAGCAGTAGAAAGCTATTTATTTTTACGAAACAGCGAGAAAACTTTGAATAAACTGATAAGTAATATACGCGATGAACCAGAAAGCAAACTTTTTATAGAAAGGATTTTGCAACCGTTCATTGAATTTTTTAGTGAGCTTAAGCAACATAATTAAAGTACACTAAGCTTTAAGCATAGAAACCACTTTATCGTAACTTGGCAATGATTCAATTTCTCCAATTGCAGCTAGAGTGGTTTTTTCATGCTGAGATAACAATTCTTCTGCTGCTTTTTTTACGTTAGCAGTGGTAATTGCACTAATTTTTTCTATTAATTCATTTTTACTGATGTACCTATTATAGTTACCGTAGTAGTGTCCCAATGTTTCAGCACGTGAGCTAACACTTTCGCGTGACATTAAAATTTGGGATTTTACTCGCTCTTTCACTCTATTTACTTCTTCTTCCTTCAGATCATCTGTAGACAACTTCTTCAACTCTGTCGTTATAGATTTTAAAAGCTTATCTAAGTTACTACTGTCTGTACCAGCAAAAATGGAAAATATTCCTGTATTAGTATAGCTGGAATTAAATGAATAAACAGAGTAAGCTAATCCCTGCTTTTCCCTTACTTCCTGAAATAAACGTGATGACATTCCGCTCCCTAATATAGAATCAAGCACTTGAAACGTGTGATATTTATCGTCATGGCGAGAAACACTAGGTAGACCAATTAGCAAGTGTACCTGATCTAATTTACGATGTTCTAAATACTCACCACCAGTACAGCTCGCATTTTGGCTTTTTTTCAGCTTTTTAGAATGAATCTTTGAGAGAAAATCTTTGGTTAATGCAACAACTTCTTCATGTTCAACATTTCCTGCAACGGCAAATAGCATATTCTCACCAAAGTAATGCTCATTTATGTAATTATCTAGATCTCCTCGAGTAAAAGATTTTACAGTATTTTGCGTGCCTAAGATTGACCTACCAAATGGTTGGTCTTTATAAGCTGCCTCAAAATATTTGTCGAAAATAATGTCACTTGGTGAATCATTAGTTTGAAAAATCTCTTGTATTACAACACCCTTCTCACGTTCCAATTCATCTTCTGGAAACGTGGAATTCATCAATATATCTATTAATATATCAATACCAGTTTTTATGTCTTTCTTGAGGACTTTTGCATAATAGGTGGTGCTTTCCCTACCGGTGCTAGCGTTGAAAACTCCACCTATGTCATCAAAAGCTTTTGCAATTTCAAAGGCAGTTCTTGTCTTCGTCCCTTTGAAAGCCATGTGTTCTAAAAAATGGGATATTCCATTTTGCTTTGCACTTTCTGCTCTACTGCCAACACCAACTCGTATGCTTAAAGCTACGGAATCAATATCACGCACCTGCTCAGTTATTATGCGCAGACCATTATCTAATTTTGTTACCCGGGGTATATTCATCTCATATATTCTTCTAAGTTCTCTTCTGCAAAATCCCAATTAATCAAATGATCAAGGAAAACTTTTATGTAGTCAATTCTACGGTTTTGACAATCTAAATAATAGGCGTGCTCCCACACATCCATAGTGAGTAGTGGCACTTGGCCATAAATTATTGGCAAATCTGCATTTGGAGTCTTGGTGATTTTGAGCTTTCCTAACCTACCTTTTTCGAGCACTAACCATACCCATCCACTGCCAAACTGGCTTACTCCATGACTCGAAAATTCTTCATAAAATTTATCAAAGCCACCGATATCGTCTTGAATTTTTTTTGCTAGAAGACTACCATCTTTAGGCTTACCACCACCATTTTTTTTCATTGAATTCCAATAAAAAGTATGGTTCCAAACTTGTGCTGCATTATTAAATATAGGCAAGTTGCCGCTATTACCATGCACTTTTGTTATTAATTCCTCAATTGTTACATGTTGATAATCCGTATTTTCAACTAGCTCATTGAGTTTATTTAAATATCCTTTATGGTGCTTATCATAATGAAAATTTAAGGTTTTTGCAGATATATAAGGCTCCAAAGCTGTTTTATCGTATGGTAATTCAGGTAAAGTAAAACTCATAAAAACCTCTTTATTTCTAACCTACTTGGATGGTAGGGCAATATATGCTTTTGTGCAACATATAATTAATAGCTAAAACATTTAGATATCTATTGCATTATTCTAAATTATACTACAATAACGATTATCATATAAGCCATAGAAATGGATTAAATACAAAAGTTACTTAACACCCTTCGCCAACCCCCTTATCATGAAACTGAAGCTATTGTATTTGCTTTCGCCAATCTGCAGATTAAAAGGTAAGGATTACTTAATGTATCGGCGTCTTATGTTCAATTTTTTACAGTATATAGATACTGTATGTCTTTACAAAACTTCATCTACATCTAGGTTTTTATCTAAATAAGCTGAACGCGCTTATAAAGCGTTACAAGACATCAAAAAATGCCAATACTCGACAGAGATAGTAAAAGACTAGCTAACTCGGGGATTCTTTGTCTTTTTTTCTGCTTAGTAAATTTCTTAAACATTTGCAGCGTAAGTTAGTTGCAATTAAAAGCGGCTGAATCTCGCTTGTCAAGCGTTTAAAACATAAAAAACGCCAATATTTTAAAGCGGATAATAACCACGGGGCTTCTTTTGCCTTTTTTTCATTTGGTAAATTTCTTAATATTTATGGCTAAACGACAATCGTCATCCCGCTGCTTGTTAGCGGGATCTATGCTTTGAGATACCGCGAATGAATCGCGGTATGACGGTGTAGATGATGGTTAAGTATCCCGCTGCTTGTTAGCGGCTAAGAGATACCGCGAATGAATCGCGGTATGACGGTGTAATGATGGTTAAGTAATTCGTCATTCCGCTACGTGTTAGCGGGATCTAGAGATACCGTGACGGTATGACAAGGGAGAACAGTTGTATTCCTGCACAATTTATTCTCATGACAAAAACGTCTTAACTTTCTCTCTACTTTTTCTGGGTAAGGTCAATTTTGTGAAAAAATGGATTGAATTATAGGTAGATTTGGCTATTATTTGTAATACATGGGTATTGGATAAAATGTTTGAATTTAGTTCTGTGCTGCTAGCTCGAATTCAGTTTGCCTTCACAATAGGCTTTCACATTATATTTCCTGCTTTCACGATCGGGCTTGCAAGTTTTCTAGCCTTTTTGGAATGGTGTTGGCTTAAGACTGGTGATACACGTTTCCGTGATGTTTATAAATTCTGGATCAAGATTTTTGCCGTTGCTTTTGGCATGGGAGTGGTATCTGGAGTTGTAATGTCATATCAACTTGGTACCAATTGGTCGATTTTTTCTGACCGCATAGCCAATGTTCTCGGCCCTCTATTTTCCTTTGAGGTTTTAACAGCCTTTTTTCTGGAGGCATCTTTTTTGAGTATTATGCTATTTGGATGGAATAGAGTAAGTTCTCGTATGCACTTTGCTTCTACTTGTATTGTTGCAGTGGGAACGCTTATTTCAGCTTTTTGGATTATTGCGGCCAACAGTTGGATGCAAACACCCGCTGGATTCACGATTGGTGAGAATGGTCTCCTATATCCAACCATGTGGTTAGAGATTATTTTTAATCCTTCTTTCCCTTATCGCTTTATTCATATGGTAACAGCAGCCTATCTTACAACAGCTTTTGTGGTTGGTGGTGTAGGAGCATTTTATCTTTGGAGAAAACGACATGCTCCTCAAGCAAGAATTATGCTTGGTATGGCAACCATTATGGTAGCTTTAGCTGCACCATTTCAGCTGTTCATGGGAGATAGGCATGGATTAAATACACTAAGAGGTTGTCCGGAAACAAGTAAAAGGCTATAATATCTGAAATTTTAGTACGGGGTAAAGATGAGAAAAAAGTATCCAACAGATCTAAGCGAAAGGGAATGGGCAAGAATAGAAAAACACTTCAGAGTATCATACAAGAAAGGAGGAAGGCTGCCAAAGTATAGCAAAAAAGAAATATTAGAAGCAATTTTCTATGTATTGCGTACAGGGTGTCAATGGCGGTATTTACCAAATGATTTTCCGCTATGGAAGACTGTGTATGAGCAGTTCAGGCAATGGAAGAAGCAGGGAATTTTTGAGAAAATGAATTATGAAATTACAAAATATAGTAGAAGAAAAATAGGAAAGAATGAGCAGCCGAGTGCCTGTATAGTAGATAGTCAATCTGTAAAGACTACAGAAAAGGGGGGATCAAAGCTATGATGGAAGTAAAAAGTAAAGGGTAGAAAAAGGCATATAATTACAGACACTCAGGGTTTTATACTAGGTTGTTACGTAGGCGCTGCTAACGAAAATGATAGAGATGGTATTAAAATAGCATTAAACAATATGAGAACAAAATATACTAAAGTTAAAAAAAATGTGGGCTGACATGGGATACCAAGGAAGAAATTTAAAGAATCACATAAAGGAAGAATATGACATAGATATTGAAATTGTTAAAAGGCCTCCATGTAGATTTTGGGTGCACAAAGATACGCCACCTGAGCTACTACCAACAAGAGAACAAGGGTTTAAAGTACAGCCAAGAAGATGGGTTGTAGAAAGGACTTTTGCTTGGGTTAATAGGAATAGAAGGCTATCGAAGGAGTATGATTTACTCACAACATCCACTGAGAATTTCATATACCTAGCTATGAGTAGGGTTATGTTAAAGAGGGAATATGCTTGAATTTACTAGTTTCCGAACAACCTCTAAAGCATCAACCTGCTAAGATTGCTGCAATGGAAGGTATATGGGAAACCGAAAAAGGGGCTGGCTTACTTTTATTTGCTTATCCGGATCAGCAAAATGAAATTAATCACTACGAGATAAAAATTCCTAATCTTGCCAGCTTGATCTTAACACATGATTTTTTAGGAGAAGTAAAAGGATTAAAGGAATGGAAAAAAGAAGATAGACCACCTGTAGTATGGGTATTCTGGTCCTTCCGTATAATGGTTGGAGTTGGAATTTTAATGATCATAATTGGGTCAGTAAGTGTTATACAGTATCTTCGTGGCAAATTATTCCAAAGTTGTTTCTTACATGGATGGTGGATATCAATGATGCCGTCTGGGTTCATAGCGTTACTTGCAGGTTGGTTTACTACTGAAATTGGCCGTCAACCTTACACTGTATATGGAATTATGCGCACAATTGAATCATTTTCATCTGCGATTACCGGTCCTCAGGTTGCATGGTCTTTGATTGCATTTATCGTTATGTATACCCTTATATTTGGAGCAGGTAGTTACTATATTCTGAAACTTATATACAAAGGAATTCCTGTCATTAAAGAAGAAGAGCAATTTTATAAACACGGTATTGGAGCTTCAGTGATTGATGCTGGTACATCTGGAAAGGACAACAATCATGTTTGATTTTTCTTCCTTAATTAATTTACCCCTAATCTGGGGATTACTAATTGCCATAGCTGTTTTACTGTATATTTTAATGGATGGGTTTGATTTAGGTATTGGTATTTTACTTCCTTTTGCACCGTCAGATAAATGCCGTGATCACATGATAAGCTCAATTGCACCATTTTGGGATGGAAACGAAACATGGTTGGTATTGGGTGGTGGAGGGTTGTTTGCTGCTTTTCCTCTTGCATATTCAATATTAATGCCTGCTTTTTATATTCCAATCATTATTATGCTGCTTGGCCTTATAGTGCGCGGAGTATCCTTTGAGTTTCGTTTTAAGGCAGAAGGAAAATACAGGCGATTATGGGATTATGCCTTTCATTTTGGGTCACTTGGTGCTGCATTTTGCCAAGGCATGATTTTAGGTGCATTTATACATGGTGTAGAAGTAAACGGACGCAACTTTTCTGGTGGCCAATTTGATTGGGCAAGTGCTTTTAGTGTAATGACAGGCATTGCTGTGATATTTGGATATGCACTTTTAGGTTCTACATGGCTCATAATGAAGACAGAAAATATAACACAAGAATGGGCACGCAAGGTTGCTTCTTATACGCTTGGTTTTGTAGGTATTTTCATGGGACTAGTGAGTGTAGTGACACCATTTTTAAATGAACGTATTAAAAACTTTTGGTTTAGCATGCCAAATTTTTATTATTTATTTTCTATTCCATTACTCACATCTTGGCTATTTTTCATGCTGTGGTTTGATCTTCAGAATACTAAACGGGAGTACCGTCCATTCTTTCTCAGTATTGCTATTTTTTTTATGGGATATTTAGGTTTAGGAATTAGTATCTACCCATGGATTATACCTTTTCAATATACCATTCTGGATGCAGCTGCTTCTGGGCCAAGTTTATCTTTAATGCTCATTGTTATAATACCGCTTTTACCAATCATTTTAACTTACACTGGTTATTGCTATTATGTCTTTCGTGGAAAATCAAATTATGAACACACATATTAAGGAGTTAGTGACCTTATGGTTAAAACGTTACCCTTAAATCAAGCAGTTGTTCAGGCAATGGCGTCAACTCAAGAGCCTTCATTAGCAAACCCTCTTATGGATTTTCTGAAAAGTTTTTGAGTATATTGTATTTTTAATTTGTAGAATAAGTTTTTTTCCTTTTTGCATGCTAACCAAAAAGGGTTCTGTCATCCTTCTTGTCATATAAGTAGCTTGACGCGGGCATTCAGTTTTCTTTATAATTTTCTTTGTGAAAGAACAAAGATGCTTATTTGTAACCATAGCTGGCTTACCAAATGCTGGGAAGTCTACATTAATTAACAGCATCATAGGCAAGAAAATTGCAATTGTCACCCCTAAAGTGCAAACAACAAGGACGCAAATAAGGGGTGTTGCAACATGCAACAACACACAAATTGTCTTTACTGACTCCCCAGGAATTTTCTCAGCAGAAACAAAACTTGAAAAAGCTTTAGTCAAATCTGCATGGTCGGCAGTTAAGGATAGTGACATCACTTTGTTGCTTGTTGATGTAAGCAATTATTTGAAAAATATAGAAAGAATTAAGACTATATTTATGCGGCTGCAGCGCACAAAAGGCAGATGCATTTTGGTTATCAATAAAACTGATTTGGTAAAAAGGCCTGAATTAAAGATGGCGCATGAGCATCTGAATTTGCTTTATAAATTTGAAAAGGTTTTTATGATATCAGCATTAAAGAATGATGGACTTTCTGATTTGATGAATTACTTGTCTGAAGTTGCATCGGTGAGCCCCTGGTTTTATGAAGAAGATCAAATAACCGATTCCTCGACAAATTTTTTATCAGCAGAAATTACGAGAGAAAAATTATTCTTGAACTTGCGTGAAGAATTGCCATACTCTACAGCTGTTATAACTGAACAATTTGAGGAAAAAAAAGATAAGAGTTTAGTCATCAAACAGATCATATTTGTGTTGAAAGATAGTCATAAAAAAATAGTACTAGGAAAAGATGGCAGTAATATTAAAAAAATTAATATCGAAGCGCGTGCTGAACTAGAAAAATTATTTGAGTGCAAGGTACACCTCTTTTTATTTGTGAAAGTGCGACCTTGGATCGACCGTCCGGAGGAGTATATAGGCAATGCTTAATTCTTTATTGGTATTTGATATTGAAACTATACCAGATGTAAATTCCTGCAAAAATTTACTCAATATTAGTGATGATAGTAGTGTAGAAGAGAAGAGGGATGCATTAACAAAATATCATCTTGAAATAACAAACGGGCAAAACTCTTTTCTGCGTCAGCCTTTTCACCTTGTTGTAGTTATTAGTTTTTTACTTTGCAATATAAGCTACCAGAGTGGTTATGAGGTGTTCACACTGCAAGAAATAAGATCTGGAGGCACACTAAATTCCAGTGAAAAGGAGCTAGTGAAAGGATTTTTTAACTACATATCAGAGAAAAAGCCAAGATTAGTTTCGTTCAACGGACGCACTTTTGATATACCAGTGCTGAAGTATCGTGCTATGGTCCATGGCATTCAAGCAGAATATTTTCATAAAGCTGGCGATAAGTGGAATAGTTACAATCAGAGATATAGCAGTGATTGGCATTGTGATTTGCTTGAATCCCTCTCTGATTTTGGAGCTTCTGCGAGAGTAAAAATGAACGAAGTTTGTGCAGCATTTAATCTTCCTGGTAAGGTTGGAGTTGATGGGTCACAAGTTATGGACTTATACGATAGCGGCAAGATACAAGAGATTCGAGATTATTGTGAAACAGATGTAATTAACACTTATTTGATTTACTTAAGGTTCATGCATCATCAGGGAAGGATTACTACTGAAAGCTACAACAAAAGTGTGGAAGAGCTACTTTTAGAGTGCGAAAAAAAAGAATACCTAAAGAAATTTAAAGAAGAATGGCAAATAACTTGTGGTGGAAATTTTACTTCCATAGAATAAATAGTCGAGTTATAATGCACTAACAAGCGAACCTCTCTACTAAATTTTGGTTAATATACACGTTGAGCATATTAAGAAAGTTGCTTTTAAGGTATTGCATTTTACTTTTATTTTTGTTATAAGGTTGCTTTAAGTTGAATTTTCAACATTTTTATACTATTTACATTTAAGATATGATTTCGAAATTTTTTGGGGGCACTTCATGAAAAAGTCTATGTATACTAGAACTGCTCTAGTTTCTTTATTAACTTTATGTTCTTTCAGCAGTTTTGCAGCTGACTTTCCTGATGAGAGTATGAAGGAAATAAAAAAGCAAGAGAGCACAAAAACTTCTGGAAAAGTGGAAGTTATGAAAACATCAAATAAAAAACTGAAAGAAAAGATGGACAGAATATGTAATGCTGATCCAAGAAAAAAAGCTGAAGAGCTTAAGAAAAAAGAGGAGCTAAGATTAGCAGCCGAGCAGAAGAAAAAAGAGGAGATCAGGCTAGCAAATGAGAAAAAAGCAAAGCTTATAGAGGATTCAAAAGCGAAAGCTCTAAACGCTAAGAATTCTAATATAGAAAAAGGTAAAGTTTCAAAAACTAAGCGTTCTAAAACTAAGAATGCTAAAGTTGAAGCTAAAGATGTAAAGAAGGATATAAAAGTTGTTAACAAAAATACAGAGGAAAAAGGTAAGGCAAGTCCTGTTGTTTCAGTTGGTGGAGTTGATATTATCGATACCAATCAAGGGCAAAGTAATTTAAGAATAACTTTTGGTGGTGTTGTTGATGCTCAAGGTTATGGCAAAGCTGGACCAAGTGGCGCAGATTATAAACGTTATAACGTTATGCCAAACAGATCTACAGAGTATTATAATGCCACTTCAGATATAACAAGAGGAGCAAATCCAATATTCTATAAAGGAATAGGAAATATTGGTGATTACAGCAACGATATGGGTATGATTGCTGATGCAATATTGCACCTCAGAGCAGAAAATAAGAATGAAGATTTAGGTCTTCTTTATGGTGCTGACGTGCAGTTTCATGTTCCAGTGACCGAAGGTAAGGGAGCTTCACAGGGTGTTTATGCTGCAAAAGGCAGAAGTGCGCATGTGTTTGTTAACTCAAAATATGGTGACGTGAAGCTTGGTTACCAATTTGGTCCTGAGGCTCTGATGAGGCTTGATGCAACAAGAATTGCGACTGTTGACGGAGCTGCAGATAGTGACTGGTTCAGAAAAGTGAACTTAGAAGGAAGCGCTGCTAGCTTTCCATTTTATGTAACACCACGTCTTTACACTGAAAGTTTTTCGAGTGAAAGTGAAAAATTCTCTTTCCGCATGGCAGGGAAATATAACAAAGGCGTTATGACTACACTGCCATTTAGAGTTGCTTACTACTCACCAAATTATATGGGCGCAAGATTTGGTATCAGCTACTCACCTCGTTATGATAGTGGTTTGTTTACTGTAAAAGAAACAGTTTCAGAAGATAAAGGCGATAAGATAGAACATAAGGAAACGATAAAGCATGTCGGCCCAGACTATGAGCACATAGTAAGTGCTGGTGCATCATATGAATATGACTTTGATAAACATAACATAAAAGTTAAAACTTCTGCAGTTGGTGAATATGGCTTTCCAAAGCAACCAAGTAAAGATAAGCATCTTTATAAGGAATTTGTGGAGTATAATGACCTGATGGGTGTTAATTTTGGTGTAAGCGCTGATTATAAGATTAATGAAGATCAAGGCGTAAAGTTTGCTGCCTCTTTTGCATACTTGGGCAAATCTGGTCAACCGAAGGGTATTAAAAAATTAATTGGTAATACCTACACGGAAATTGATAGTAAAGATGATACTGATGGCAAAAGAGTGGAAGGGCTGAAAGCTCAATTTGGTAAAGATAGTATAGATACCATGTATTGGACTGTAGGAGCTGGGTATCAACATGAGAATATCTACACAAGTTTGACGTATTTTGGCAGCAGAATGAATGACAAAGATATGCTTCATGATGGTGCACTTGGCGTTCAATATGATCTGTCTCCTGCATGCAGTAAGAGCAAATTTGTTCCTTACGCAGCTCTCCATTATTTTATGACTAACGAAACAGGTAAGCTGAAAGATGAGTCTGATGCTGATGTACCTTCTAACCAAGGAATTCTCCTTCTTACTGGTGTGAAGTTTTCTTTCTAACCAGCCAGTACACACCACAGTTAACTGTGGTGTATTCTTGTCTGTTAGTGTTTATTTGTCGATCAAATAAACATATGGTGTCCTCTCTCCTGTCATCCCAGTGCGTGACACACAACTGTACGAACATTGTGATTTGAGGACACTCCACCAAGAAGGATGTCATCCCAGTGCCCAGACACTGGGATCCAGCTTTCCATGCAACTTCATCAAAAGCGTTTGTTCAGCATAAGATCAGCCACTTTTTATGCTCACCAAATCAGTTTGCTTACTTACAAGCAAAATTTCCTGGATTCCAGTGTCAAGCACTGGAATGACACCCTATGGTCACCGGAATGACGCTTTATGGCTACTTAGATGATGAGAAAAGAACACACTGCCCTTATTCTACTGGCCGTATAGCTACTTTCAAATTTAATCAATTAAGCAGGAGGCCCCTATGCAAACCACACTAAAAAATCATTTAGCTGGAGAATTACTTACCACCGCTACGTGCTGGAAATTAAAGCTCGCAGGTGGAGAAGTAATGGGATTCACTGACTATGATGAAGATTTAAATATTGATAATATACTCTATAAATCTTCAAGTGGATTTACAGCCAGTAGTATAATATTAAACAGCGATTTGAAAACTGATAATCTAGAAATTGAAGGGATATTAAATAGTGCTGATATTAAAGAAGAAGATGTTTTATCAGGAAAGTACGACTTTGCAAACATTGAAATATTTCTTGTGAATTATAAAGACTTGACCCAGGGAACAATGAATCTACATTCAGGAATTTTTGGTAAAGTGACATTAAGTAGTGGAAGATTTATTGTTGAAATTAGAGGGCTTTCAGCAAAGCTTGAGAGAAGCATAGCAGAATTATACTCTCCTGCATGCAGAGCACAATTTTGCGATGATAAATGTAAAGCCGATACTAAAAAATTTAGTAAAATAAGTACAATCACTAAAGTAATAGACGAAAGAAGATTTGAAGACACGAATTTAACTGAGAGTGATGAATATTATAAGCACGGAGTAGTAAAATTCTTTGGCTCAATAGCGTTTGAAGGTGTAGTAAAAGAATATAAAAATAAAGTAGTTACGTTGTTTACTTCGCCTCCATACCAAATTTTTGCTGGAGATAAATATTCAATACTCGCAGGTTGCGATAAAACATTTCCAACTTGCAGAAGCAAGTTTAACAATACTGTGAATTTTCGTGGTGAACCCTATATACCAGGTTTTTATATTGTTTAGCAGTACAATTTTCAATATTATGAATAAGCATGGAAAGGTGGCTGAGTGGTCTAAAGCACACGCTTGGAAAGCGTGCACATATGAAAATATGTCGGGGGTTCGAATCCCCCTTTTTCCGTATGTTACTTCTAGAATAGTATAAAACCCCCGGTCGCGCACACAACTGTACGAACATTGTAATATGGTACAATGTTACAACTATGCGGTGGTAATTTACGATAAATTCATGTAGCCATTTCAAATTTAGCCATACCAATGTCAGTAAATTGATTAAGCAAATAACACTTGAGTAGCAGTTCCTTCCCACGATTAATTTCAGATTTGTTCCGAAAATTAAACCCGAATGTTTGTTTCAGTCGCGAGAAAAAACTTTCTACATAAGATCTTTTTCCGTAGTTTGTTTGCCTTTTCCACCTCTTCATTCCATCTTCGCTGTATGACTTTATTAGTCTAATTGCAGCATTTCTCTCTGCCATACTTTGGATGCTCTGCTGCATTGTTTTTTTGGAGGAATTTTTGTCTTTATGCCGCATTCATCACACAATTTATAGAGTTTATGTCTGTCATATGCTCTGTCTGCATATAGTGCTTTTATGGCATGCTGAAAATTAACTCCTTTAAGTAAATCGCAAGCTCCATAGTGATCAGACCGTTACTGTATTTTGCAGCTATGGCTTTTTTGCTGTTTATATTCAACATTACATGCAATTTTCTTGTCTGTTCATAACCACGATATTTTCTGTCAGCGCTATTTTCCTTGCTGTGTGTTGTTATAAATGCTGATGCTTGTGCTATCTATGGCAATTTCGATATCTTCCATATTATTTTTATCAATTCTGCAATCATTGATCTTAATATTAAGTTTTTTTTGAAGCTTGCGAATAGCTGATAACTGCTAAATCTCTTCCTATTTGTTGCAAATATCCTTTTATAAACCCGACTGTTTGTCTTAAGCCAATTCTAAAAAGATTAACGATTATATGCACTAAAATCACAACTTTATCACTATAAATATAGTTGCCGCCCTGCATTTTTGGACTATTTTCATACCAATTTTCGATAGCTTTATCGATGTAACGAAAAATATTTCCTCTTTTTTCTAGAAATTTGTTATATTCATGGCAGTTACTAACTCTCATTTTTTGTGGCATATTTTTCCTTAAGCGGTTAAATGGCTATTTTATAATGAATTTTGTCAGTAGCCACCAGATTTTTTCAGTTGCGATGCAACAGAGCCATCCCAGTGTCAAGCACTGGGATGACAGGAAAAGAGGCTATTTGGATGACATCTTTCTTCTTGGTATAAATTACTTTTATATCTCAATGTTCGTACAGCTATGCACGTTGCCGCATAGTGGATGAGGTGTACTACCTCTAAGAGTATACATTATCTCACATAATAATATAATATTTCGTTCATAAATCAACGTTTTTAACATGCAGCAAGAACATTTCCGTTGTAATTAAGGTTCTTAAGATGTATATTAATGAATCTTGTTTTCAATAAATAATGAAAGTAATAATTGTCATGATAATGTTATTGTGTAGCAGTTACACAATGGCAAGCGAGAGAATAAGTCTAGTGGATAAAAAACTATCTCAAGGATATGTAGCTCCAGTGCTTACAGAAGATAGCGTTATTTTATCAGACAAGCACGGCGCTTTATATTCCTTTGATATTGATAACTCAAAGGCTATGAATTGGAAATTACACCTCTCACACAGAAAAAAAATTAGTAACATGAGCCTATTGCGTCACAGAGGAAACGTTTTCTTTATAGTGGATAACGTTCTACACACAATAGATGCAAAAACCGGCGAGATTCAGTGGGAAAAAGAATTGAGAGCTCCAGTAAGAGGGAAAGCAGCAGTAATAAACAATAAATTGGTAGTATTGACTATTGATAATTATCTGTACGTGTTTGATATAAAAGATGGCAGCTTCGTTTGGACTTATCAAAACGGCATCAATGAGGTTCGAGGTTTGTATTCCATATCGCCAGCAATTTCTAATGATAAAATAATAGCACCATTTTCAAATGGTGAGTTAATAGCTTTTAATGAAGACGGTAAAAAATTGTGGAGCCAAAAATTGGCTACAAACCTTTTGGATACACAGCTCACAGATGTAACTACTACACCGAGAGTGCTTGGCGATACTTTAATAGCTACAAATAATTCTTATATTTATAGCATTGACGTGAAATCAGGAAATATTTTATGGTCAAAGTCACTGCAAGTAAAAAGTGTATCAGACATTGAGTCATATTATAGTCCTCTTATTCCTGCAGAGAAACAAAAAGAAGGCGGAAGAATTTTTATAGTTACTAAAGACGATAAAATAATTGGCCTGGATATAAAAAATGGAGAAACAGTCTGGGCATCTGATTTAATAGAAAATACGCAATTGTTTGCTCCAATTATGCATGCCCATACACTGTGGGTGACAAGCAATAAAGGTTCAATGTTTGCTTTTCCGGGATCTGAAAGTGCAGGAAAGGTAGTCAAAGTACCTGGTAATGTGTTTCACACTCCAGTGTTTACTCGCAATAAGATATATGTAACAACTGAGGGAAAAGGTGTTTATTCTTTAGAAAATAGGTTTGTTTTTTATGACTGATTATGATTTAATTGTTATAGGTGGTGGCCCAGGAGGCTATAAGTGTGCTATCGCTGCTGCAAAACTTGGATTGAAAGTTGCCTGCATAGATAAAAATAGCATTTTTGGTGGTACATGCTTGCGAGTTGGATGCATACCTTCCAAAGCACTACTTCATTCTTCCTATCAGTATGCTCACACGAAAAATGATCTGTCGAAGCTTGGCATAAAAATTAAGGATGCAAGTTTCGATTTAAAAGAAATGCTAGGCTATAAGGACGCCAGAGTTCAGGAACTTGGAAAAGGTATAGAATATCTGTTTAACCTTCACAAAATCACTAAAATCAATGGGCTTGCTTCTTTTGACCAAGGTAATCTTGAAGTTTCAGTTGAAGGTAAGGTGCTGAAGACAAAAAATATAGTAATTGCAACCGGTTCTGACGTTATTTCTTTGCCAGGAATTAATATCGATGAGAAAAGTATTATTTCATCAACTGGTGCATTATCTTTAACTGAAGTACCAAAAAAACTTGTCGTAATCGGAGCCGGGGCAATAGGGCTTGAAATGTCTTCTGTATGGAGGAGGCTAGGGTCTGAAGTCACTGTAGTAGAATTTTTTGACAGAATCGCTGCAGCAATGGATGGAGAATTAAGTAAGTCTCTACTTTCTAGTCTACAAAAACAAGGAATAAAATTTTTACTTAGCACTAAAGTTGAGGAGATAAAACAAAGTAGTAATTCTTTGAGTGTGAAAGTTTGCTCTGTAAAAGATAATCAAACAAACACTATAGAGGCGGATAAGGTATTGGTGGCAGCAGGACGCAAACCATGCACTGAGAATCTTGGTATTGATGAAAAAATAGAAAAAGATAATCGCGGTTTCGTTCAAGTTAACAACAGATATGAAACTAATGTGAAAGGAATATTTGCTATTGGTGATGTGATCGGTGGAGCAATGCTTGCTCATAAAGCAGAGGAAGAAGGAGTGGCAGTTGCAGAGATAATAGCAGGACAGTCACCTCACGTTGATTATGGAATCATACCATCTGTCATTTACACTCACCCTGCGGTTTCTTCGATTGGTAAAACCGAAGAGGAACTCAAAAATGCTGGCCGTAAGTACAAAGTTGGTAAATGTCAATTTGCTGCAAACGGCAGAGCAAAAATCACTGATGATGCTGAAGGATTCGTGAAAGTGCTGACTTGTAGCAGAGCAGATACAATACTAGGTGTGCATATCATAGGAGCATACGCTGATACGCTAATCAACGAAGCAGCAGTTGCAATGGCATATAGCGCAGCAGCAGAGGATATATACAGAATTTGTCACTCTCATCCTGATATAAATGAAGCCTTTCGAGATGCGTGCATCGATGCTTTCTTTAAAAAATAATTGTGGACCTCGGTTCAATCATTGAAAAATGGTATGAGTGGCTGAGGTGCAACAGATCTTATTCACCAAACACTTTAGAGTCATACATGAGGGACTTGAAGGATCTTATAAGTTTCCTAAATACTCACATTGGTGGAGAAGTAAATGTCGGCACTTTGGAAAAATTGAGCGTACCTGAGTTAAGAAGTTGGCTTACCTCTCGTTACGCAAGAGGTGTAAACGCAAGATCCAACACTCGAGCACTCTCAGTAATCAGAAATTTCTTCAAGTACATAAAAAATAACCACAATATAGACAATGAAGCTGTATTTTCCTTATCAAGGCCAATTCAGAGAAGAACTTTGCCCAAAGCATTATCAATACCTGATATAAAAACTTTATTGAAAGAAATGAAACTATCCGATCTGGGCGAATCTTGGGTGGTAAAAAGAGAAATTGCGATTATCGTCCTGCTATATAGTACAGGCTTAAGAATCAGCGAAGCGTTGAACCTTAGGGTTAGTGATATTAGCAATGAAAGTTTAATAGTAACAGGTAAGGGAGATAAACAAAGGCAGGTATTCATTCTTCCGGTAGTAAAAAAGTGTATACAAGAATATGTAAAAGCCTGTCCTTATCTTGGCACTAATAATGAAACACAATATCTTTTTTTGGGAGTAAGAGGAAAAAAATTGGGAAGAACTTATGTGGCCAATCGTTTGCAAAAAATAAGGAGAATGTTAAATTTACCAGAAATTTTATCTCCACATGCATTTCGCCATAGTTTTGCTACTCATTTGCTTCAGGAAGATATTGACATAAGATCAATACAACAACTGCTTGGTCACTCAAGCCTGGAAACTACTCAAATTTACACTCACCTCAATTATCAAGATGTTTTTAACATGTACAAAAATTTTCAGCAGGGCCTGGAGAAGAAATCAAAACTTTAACTTCGTTCTAAACCACCAAGCTGAGTGCTTTCAACATCACTAAGTATTGTGTTTGCTTTATATAAACTACAACATCCTAATAAAAAAAAAGCCAGTGCAACTGCTGTAAAGAAAGCACTTAGAGGTTGTCCGGAAACTAGTAAATTCAAGCATATTCCCTCTTTAACATAACCCTACTCATAGCTAGGTATATGAAATTCTCAGTGGATGTTGTGAGTAAATCATACTCCTTCGATAGCCTTCTATTCCTATTAACCCAAGCAAAAGTCCTTTCTACAACCCATCTTCTTGGCTGTACTTTAAACCCTTGTTCTCTTGTTGGTAGTAGCTCAGGTGGCGTATCTTTGTGCACCCAAAATCTACATGGAGGCCTTTTAACAATTTCAATATCTATGTCATATTCTTCCTTTATGTGATTCTTTAAATTTCTTCCTTGGTATCCCATGTCAGCCCACATTTTTAACTTTAGTATATTTTGTTCTCATATTGTTTAATGCTATTTTAATACCATCTCTATCATTTTCGTTAGCAGCGCCTACGTAACAACCTAGTATAAAACCCTGAGTGTCTGTAATTATATGCCTTTTTTACCCTTTACTTTTTACTTCCATCATAGCTTTGATCCCCCCTTTTCTGTAGTCTTTACAGATTGACTATCTACTATACAGGCACTCGGCTGCTCATTCTTTCCTATTTTTCTTCTACTATATTTTGTAATTTCATAATTCATTTTCTCAAAAATTCCCTGCTTCTTCCATTGCCTGAACTGCTCATACACAGTCTTCCATAGCGGAAAATCATTTGGTAAATACCGCCATTGACACCCTGTACGCAATACATAGAAAATTGCTTCTAATATTTCTTTTTTGCTATACTTTGGCAGCCTTCCTCCTTTCTTGTATGATACTCTGAAGTGTTTTTCTATTCTTGCCCATTCCCTTTCGCTTAGATCTGTTGGATACTTTTTTCTCATCTTTACCCCGTACTAAAATTTCAGATATTATAGCCTTTTACTTGTTTCCGGACAACCTCTTATTATCCCTGGATAATCTTCTATTACTAAACATGCAACAACAGTATATACTCCAAGCAATATAAAACATGCAGAAGCGTAGTTGCTCAGTTTTCTACCAGAAGAAATTGCTTGCGAGGATTTTTCGTTTTTATTACTACGGAGCAGTCTATTTTCTGATGAAAGCCTATCTCTTTCTTCCCTTACTTGTTTCAAATCTCTTTTTAATCGTGAAATTTCGACAGTGTCGCTTGCTCTTCCATACACAATTCTATTAAGTCGAGTTACTTCACTATTTAGATCATTGATTTTTGTTTTTTGAGCCGATTTTTCCTGCCTTAAATCTTCTTCTAACTGTGAAATTTTGTTAATGCCTCTCGTTCTTTCGCGTACGACCCTATCCAGCTCTCGTTCTTTTTCTATGAGTTGAGCTTTCGTTCTTTCAAGTTCACCTTTAAGTTCTTGTATAACTTGCTCAGAACCTACCGGTATATCATTCGTACTTGCCAAAGGTTGTAATGTATTTGCAGGAAATTTTTCATTTAGATAATTTGTAATAGATTCGATTGGATTATTAACACCCCTCAATGCAGCAGTAACAATTGCATGACTCATGAAGCAATTATCTTCTACTAATTTTTTTACATCATCTAAATCTTTTTTATTAATAGTAGCGGTTAATCGCTCTGTAATGGCTTGTTCAATTATTTGCTTCACCCACGAATTTTGCTCTATAGCTTGTATTGGCTTTATTTGACTAAAATCTAGCTCTTCATGTTTTAAAAGTTTTGTCAATACTTCTTTGTTATCTGATGTTATTCCTTGTAAACATGATTGAATAATTAAGCTAAGCGGCGTTTCTATTTCTTCATTTTGGCTTCTTTTCCAGCAATTAGGGTTAAACTCTTGATTTAATGGTCTTTTCGCTTGGTAAATGTTTCTGCTAGAAAGAGCACCTAACAACTCGTTTGCTTTTTGTGCTTTTTTAAATTCTAATTTTATTACGCGCTCAAATCCTCTTGTAATACAATCTTTAGAGCTTTTATATTCATAATTTTTGATATCAGTTTTTATATCTGGGTGCGTGAGCAATATTTTTACCACATCTTTAGCCCCAATTTGACAAGCAATATGTAAAGCTGTGTCTTTGCGTATATTAGATGTTGTTATAAATCCTGATATTTGAATTTGTGTACTAAGATCATATCTCGTCCGTGTTGTAGACACAGATTGCTTACTCTGAGCATTAATATTGATACTTCTGTTTTGTATAAGCAATTTAGCCATTTTCTCTAACGTAGCCTGTCCATTACCGCTGACAGCGCAGACATTGACAATAGACATCAAAGGTGTCATGCCCTCCTTATCAAACGCATTAACATCCGCACCTTCTTTCAGAGCTTGTTTAAAAGCTTCCGGGTTTTCGTTATCAATAGCCTTAAATAACTTTTGTGTTGGTTCATCGAGCTGTCTTGAAGTTGTCTGATTATATCTATAACCATTAGTATTTATCCCATCCCCTCTATAAAGCATATTAAACCTACCTAATAATTTACTAATATAATTATGAAAAAGAAAAGGAAAAGGAAAATTGCAAGCGATTTATTCAAAATCCTAGAATTAACTACGACTCTAAAAACTTTTCTGCATCAAGCGCAGCCATGCATCCTGTTCCTGCTGCAACTACTGCCTGACGATATACCTTATCTTGAACATCACCTGCAGCAAACACTCCTGCCCTACTAGTTAAAGTTGTTCCAGGTTTTGTAATGATGTAACCCTGCTCATCCATTTCAACAAAGCCTTTAAAAATACCCGTATTTGGTGCATGCCCGATTGCAATGAACACTCCATCCACTTTTAATTCTTGGGTTTTATCGATCTCTGCTGATTGAATCGCAATACCAGCAACCCTTTTTGGATTTTCTTCTCCAAGAATCTGCTCTACGGTATGGTTCCACATTACTTTTATTTTATCATTTTTAAAGAGCCTATCTTGCATTACTTTTTCCGCTCTTAATTTATCACGCCTGTGTATTAATATCACTTCTTTGGCAAATCGAGTTAAAAATATTGCTTCTTCAACAGCAGTGTTTCCACCACCAATCACAGCTACAACTTTATTCCTAAAAAATGCACCATCGCAAGTCGCACAAGCTGAAACCCCATAACCCTGAAATTTCTTTTCACTTTCTAAACCAAGCCACTTCGCTTGCGCACCAGATGCAATGATAATTGCATCTGAATAGTAGTCATTGATATTACCAGAAGATCTAAATCTATACTCATTAAAGTCCTCAAGTTGTTCAACGCTTTTTATCTCATCATCTATTATTTTTGCTCCAACCTTTTCTGCATGAAACCTCATTTGCTCCATTAGTTCTGGACCCTGTATTGAAACAAAACCAGGATAGTTTTCAACATCTGTAGTAATTGTAAGCTGACCACCAGGCTGCATTCCCGTTACTACAATTGGCTCTAAGTTTGCACGTGCTGCATATATAGCGGCAGCATAACCCGCTGCCCCAGATCCAATAATAAGAACTTTTGTACTAAATTTATAATTCTTCACTGTATGAGTTTAGATAATCAGCTACTCCTTCATCGCTTGCCTGCATTGCTGGCTTACCTTTCTTCCACCCTGCTGGACATACTTCACCATGCTCCTCATTATGTTTAATTGCATCAACGATTCTAACGAATTCATCGATATTACGCCCTAAAGGCAAATCATTTATCGATTGATGACGTACAATAAATTTATCATCAATAACGAAAGTTGCTCTCAGCGCAATTGAGTCATCATATAAGACCCCATAGTCTCTTGATATAGACTTTTTGATATCAGACACTAAAGTGTAGCTAATCTCTCCAATACCACCATCATTAACTGGAGTGTTTCGCCATTTATAATGTGAAAATTTTGAATCTACACTTATTCCTATCACTTCAACACCACGCTTTGCAAACTCATTTATTCTATTATTGAGCGATATCAATTCAGTTGGGCAAACAAAAGTAAAATCAAGTGGATAGAAAAAAAGGACAGCATACTTATTTTTTATGCGCTTACTCAGACAGAAATCATCAACAATTTCTCCGTCAGAGAGAACAGATGAAGCAGTAAAATCGATAGCAGATTTTGTTACAAGATTCATAATTAACCTATTCTTTTAAAATAACTTTAATTTTACATCTTGATAAACTTATATGCAAGTTTTCTTTGGTTTTAGTCCTATAAAAACTTCCTAAAATAGCTCTTCTTTTTTACCGATAAGATACAATCCAGGTTGGAATACTGAGTTGGTGAGTATAAAATTCTACGTCATGCCACCGCGAACCGTCATACCGCCACGGTATCTCAGCCGCTCACAAGTAGCGGGATGACGAGCTTATCGTCATGCCACCGCGAACCGTCATACCGCCACGAACCGTCATACCGCGATTCATTCGCGGTATCTCTAGATCCCGCTAACAAGTAGCGGGATGACGGTTGTCGTTTAGCTATAAATGTTAAAAAATTTGCCAAACGAAAAAAAAGGCAAAAGAAGCCCCGTGGTTGGCTAATTACTTACATTATACTTTCAAGTATGGCGTTTTTTTATTCTAAACGTTTAATAACCGCGATTCAGTTGCTTTTAAGCCGCAACTAATCTAAATTATAAACATTAAGAAATTTACTAAACAGAAAAAAAGGCAAAAGAAACCCTAGGGTAGCTAGTTATTCACTATCCATTTTTTAAGTTGGCGTTTTTTTATGTTTTAAATGCTTTATAAGCGCATTTTAGCTTATATTAGGTAAAAACCTAGAAGCTTTATAAAGACATAAGGTGCACATAGTGCAAAAAATTAAACATGAGACGCCAGATACGTGAGTTTTTTTGTCATTTAATCTGTACAGAGAAGATAAATAAATAGCTTCAGTTTTATGATAAGGGAGTTGGCGGAGTTTGTCAAGTAAGTTTTTCGCTTCTGCGGGCTACTTGAATAACGGCTACAATGTTCATACAGCTATGTACATAGCTGGAATCCAAAAAAAGAACCAAGTAGCCAAGCTACTTGGATGACAGAAGGTAATATAAGAAGTCTATTGGCTCTCGTATACCTTAGTGAAACTTAACAAGTTTATCTATAGTTTTAGTGATGATTCTTGGAGTATCCGGAGAAACTGCTGAGCTCAGCCTATTTAGTCGCTCTATAGCAAACTCGCTGTTCTCATTTGTTATGAAATCACATAAAATATTTTCTATATCCTTAGTAACACTTTCATGCTTCCTCAGAGGATGATTATGTGGATACCTATTGATGGTTCTGATGCTAGAATACTCAACAAAAGCTTGATCCTTAAAAGCAAGTTGTCTCAATTTCTCTTTGAATTTTCCTTCTTCCTCTTTTGCTAAAAGGCGAGACTTTATCAGTGATTTTATAATCAAATTTATAGCTTGATGCATTTCAGAATGCACTATAACTTTAATGGTATTTTCTTCTACTATACAATCATAAATACTTTTTTCGCTCTTTAGTGACTCTATAAGCGTTCTGCTATTTTGTGAATTCAATTCCAAATTCTCTTCACTCATAGGAGTTATTATGAAGGTGTTCTTACTCACTCTGATGTTAAATTGTGGAGAGCCTTCAGAAAAGGAAGCTACATCCTTAAATTCAAGTGCATGATTGTATGCAGCAAAAAGGGTGTGTGCTATAACACTACTGGGCACCTTCATTCCATGTTTACTCAGGTGGTTCAATACATTTTCAACCTCATGATATGTAAAGTCTGTATCTTTTAGCAATTCAACAGCTTCTATGCCGTTGTGTTGTTTATACTCTATTCTCACTTCTTCTGTAAAAAGTGTTTTAGCTGCTATATGTTTATCAAGCACTGTGAAAATCTTGATGAAATTCTCTAAATCTTGTTTGTTAACTAATTCGATACTAATTAAGTTTCTGCTAATAATTGAAATATTTTTTGTCATTTTTTCCCACTAAAAAAACTCACTGAATGAATTGTATTTTTAATTCATTAAGAATTGTTTAAAGTGAGCATACTAGTTTTCATTTACGTATTACACGACAAAACAAGATAAAAAGTTACATAAAATCATCATGTGGTATAACACACTCTCCACATTCATCATTGCTGTTTGTGTAGGTTGTGACATCAGTGTGATTGTCATTATTATTTAGCATATCATCCAACTTTCCTTCTTTTTCAAGATCCATCAATTTGTCACACCCCCCCATGTGCTTATCGTTGATAAAAATCTGTGGAACTGTTCTAACGTTATACTTTGATTTTATGTCGTTAAATAGATCTGAGTTTTTGAGCACATCAATTTCTTCATACTTCACACCTTTTTTATCTAGTAAATCCTTTGCCCTTATGCAGTATGGACAGCCCTTCTTTACATATATCACAACATTTTTCACAATTTATCTCCGTAGCTTACTAAAATATAGTTATTATATATAAGAAACATGTAAAAACATCAAATTGTATGAAAATTATTTATAATTGTGAGCAAGGAATAGAAAATAATATAGCACTAACCTTCGGAAATTTCGATGGCATTCATTTAGGACACGAGTTTGCAATTTCTACTCTAAAGAAGGTAGCACAAGAAAGAGGATTACCCTCTGCAGTTTTAACTTTTGAGCCTCACCCATCAACTGTTTTATTTGGTAGAAACAATTTTAGGTTAATAGACCAAGAACAAAAAAAGGAACTAATCAGCAGCTATGGTATAGATTACTTATATATTATTAATTTTAATAGAGGTTTTTCTGAGGTTAGCTGCGATGACTTTATCAGTGAGATTTTAATAGATAAATATGGCGCTAAACACATAATTGTCGGAGAAAATTGCACTTTTGGTCATAAACGATTGGGTAATATATTAACTCTAGAGAAATATTCTGAAATATATGGATACTCTTTGACTAAATCAGAGCCATTAACAATTGACGGCAAAATTTGCTCTTCTTCTTCAATAAGGGAGTATGTACAAAGGGGCGAAATAGAAATTGCTAATAAATTGCTCGGCAGGCCTTATCAAGTTTCTGGTGTTGTGACAAAAGGTGCATGTAGAGGTAGAGAAATAGGATTTCCAACCATAAATATTCCTATAGAAGATTGCATGATAAAACCTAAGTTTGGCACATATTACGCTAGAGTGACTTTTCCTGATAGTAATCCAAATTGGTTATATGGAGTAGTCAATATTGGTATGAGACCTACTTTTAAGGATCTGAAAAAGCCTATAATAGAAATGCACATATTCGATTTTGATGAAGACGTATATAGTCATAAAGTCAATATACAACTTTTAAAATTCATAAGGTCAGAAAAAAAATTCCATAGTATTGAGGAGTTAACAAAACAGATAAATTATGATATACTTAAAGTTTATAGGTTAAAGGCAAATTTATGAAAAAGTTATGCTTAGTTGTTATATTAATTATAGTATTGATTGACCAAACGAGCAAATTGTACATAAACTCATTGATTGATGAAGGAGAATCAATTGAGATCGCTAGTTTTATAAAACTAGTTGAAGTTTGGAATTCAGGTATTAGTTTTGGAATGTGTAGCGCTTTACCACATGGCGGTTTCTTTTTTTCAGCATTTTCAATACTAATAATTGGTATACTTGCATATTTGATATACAAGTCTGACGATCAGTCAACTTACCTTGGTTTTTCTCTGATGATTGGTGGAGCAATCGGAAACGTAGTTGATAGGATCTATTGGGGAGCTGTATATGATTTCATATATTTTCATATTGATGATTGGTATTGGCCAGCCTTTAATTTAGCAGATTTATCTATAGTTTGTGGAATGTTTACATTGTTATATAAGTGGTATATATACGATATGCTTATTTCTAAACAAAATGAGGAATAAAATAATTGTTTTTATATTAGGTCGAAATAATGCTTCATAAGTTTTTTAGTTTTCTTATACTACCTGTACTTTTTTTTACTTACCCAATTTCTTCGAATGCTTTAAACATAGAGCACAACATAAAATATACTAAACTCAGTAACGGACTAGATGTTTATGTTGTTTCTAATCATCGGATTCCAGCCGTTTTACATGCAGTAATATACAAAGTTGGGGGAATGGATGATCCAATCGGCAAAGCAGGATTGGCTCACTACTTTGAACATTTAATGTTTGAAACTACAGGGAAGTTCACAGATATAGAAGCCACTATGAGTAGCATTGGGGCTCAATTTAACGCATTTACCACTAAAGAATATACCTGTTATTTTGAGTTGATCCCCAAAAAAGATTTACCACTTGCAATGGAAGTTGAAGCAGATAGAATGGGCAGCTTTAATGTTACTCAAGACAAAATAGATAGAGAAAAAAACATCGTATTAGAAGAAAGAAAGATGAGATTTGATAACCAACCTCATAACTTGTTATGGGAAGAAATGGATAGTGCATTTTACCGTACTGGCTATGGTAGGTCTGTTATCGGCTGGGAGAGCGATATCAAAACTTACAATTTGGATGACATAACGAGGTTTCATGATAACTATTATCACTCCGGCAATGCAATATTACTGATTGTGGGTGATGTGGAACTTGATGAAGTAGTGAAATTAGCAGAAGAAAAATATGGCGAAATTAAAGCTAAGCCTGTAATGAGAAATTACCCAAATCAGGATCCAGTGCATAATGCAGATCTATCGGTGACCTTAGAGAGCACTGAAGTAAAAGAATCAGTTTTATATTTTCGTTATCGTGTTCCCTTATTTGATCACATAAATGAAGCCTCTGCTGCTCATTTAGCGGTTGACATTTTAGGTGGCGGCAAATCCAGCAAACTGTATAAAGATTTGGTTTTAGATAAAGATGTGGCAGTATCAGTGTTTGCTTATTATAATAGCCTAGCTTTTAGTGATGGCTACATTGATATTATGATAATTCCAAAAAGTGGCGCTAATTTAGATATTGTTGAAAGAGAGTTAGATAATGCTATTAATGGCTTCGTATCTAAAGGGGTGACGAGCGAGGAATTACAAAGCTCAAAATATAGGTATAAGGCAGCACAGTTTGATAATCTATCTGACTTAACTCATATAGCGATGTTCTATGTGCCACACCTTGCACTTGGTATTCCACTTGATGAAATAGATATTTCATATAGCAAGATTAATGATGTCAATCTAGAGGATGTAAATAATAAAATCCGTGCTATTTTTTCTGCTAATAAGTTAATTGGTCGTTTATTACCAAAAAGAGATAATAATGAGAATAAGTAAAATTATATTTCTATTTTTTTTCTGTCTAGGCTTTAATTTACAAGCAAGTGGTAACCTAAATATAGAGGAGGTCACTACCCGTAAAGGATTTAAGTTTTTATTTGTAGAAAATCATGATTTGCCAAAAGTTTCACTAAATATATCGTTCAAGGATGCAGGTTATGTGTATGAGAATAAGGAAAAACAGGGGCTTGCTTGGTTTACTTCTCTTGTAATCCAAGAAGGGGCAGGAAAAAATGATGCCAAAGATTTTGCGAAAAAGCTTGAAGATAAAGGGATTAGTTTAAATTTTATTGCTGATTTAGAAGCATTTAGGGTTTCATTAAATACTTTGTCTGACAATCTAGAGGAAGCAATTTCATTACTGAGCGATACTATAATGCGTCCTAAAGTTGACCCTGAAGGGTTGAATAGAGTTTTCGAGAAAGCCAAAGTTGATTTTAATAATCTTGAAAAAAATCCTTATTTTGTTGCTGGAAAAGAATTAGATACGTTATTGTTTAAAAAACATCCTTACTCAAAAAGTGTGTACGGTACTCTTGATACTATAATGAGCATTACTAGAGACGATGTTTTAACATACATAAAGCGTAATTTTGCTAAAGATAACATAGTTATCAGTGTTGCTGGTTGTACAAAAAAAGAAGAAATTATTACGCTATTAGATAAATATTTATCTAAATTGCCGTCAAAAAGATCAAAAGTTAGAAAAATACCTGTAAAAAATAATTTTGGTTCTGCAGAAAGTAAGAATATTTTTATGGATATACCACAGAGTGTGATACTTTTTGCTCAAAAAGGTATAGCTTATGAAGATCCTAATTATTATAACGCTGGTGTCTTAATTGATGCACTTGGTGGCATGAGGCTGAATTCAATATTAATGACAGAACTGAGGCAAAACTTGGGTATTACTTATGGTGTTTATGCAAGTATTATTTCCAATAAACATGGAAATATTATATCTGGATTTATAAGTACTGATAGTTCTACTGCTGGCAAAGCTATATCAGCAGTAAAAGATACATTTAGCAGAATAAAAAAGCAAGGAATTGACGAACAATTGTTCAAGGATGCAAAAATTGGCTTGGTAAATAATCTTGTCCTTTTCCTGTCCAATAACACAAATACAGCAACGCTGCTAGATAATATGCAGATAAATGATCGTGATGTTAACCGTATAAATAATTATGCGAATATCATTAATGATGTTAAATTAGAGGAAGTAAACGAACTGGCAAGTTCTTTACTGGAACCTGAAAATTTATTTTTTGTTGAAGTTGGAAAAAACGCTCAAGGTCAATAATTATTACAGTCATATATCTTCTGCTATTGACCTTACTGCTTCTACATAACACTTATGCTCCTCAGCTAGAATGCGTTCTGAGAGGCTTTGAATATCATCAGCTGGTAACACTGGTACAACAACTTGAGCAATTATGGCTCCAGCATCAACTTCAGGAGTGACATAATGTACAGTACAACCTGTAATTTTTACACTTGCTTTTAGAGCTTGCTCTTGAGCGTTTAGGCCTTTAAAAGACGGAAGTAAAGAGGGATGAATATTTATCACCTTGTTATGCCATTTACTCAGAAAATCAGCTTTGAGAATTCTCATAAACCCTGCAAGGCAAATTAAATCAACCTTATGTTGAACAAGTATTTCGTGAATTTTACCAGCATCAAGCGGTTTATCTTTAACAATAAACGCTGAGATTCCTGCTTGCTCTGCTATTTTCAGACCAGCAGCTTCGCTATTATTTGTGATAACACATGCAACTTCTGCGGAAAAATTCTGATCTTGACATGCTTCTATTAAGGCCTGCATATTCGACCCCCTACCTGAAATTAGTATTCCGAGTTTTATCTTTTTCATTATAGCACAGTTAGTTTAGAATTTAGTTAATACTAACAAAACAGCTCAAAAGGAAAACTTATTTTATAGCAAAGAAGGCAGACTAAACTCTTTACATAAGTGGACCTCTAATTTTGGACCTCACTGGACAACACAAAATAACGAATAGCCCCATGTACCCAGCTAAAACTAGCTTTAATGCTTAGATATTGTGCTATTTTTGTATAATATACTATTATAAGTATATATTTTTGTAATCGCGTTATTATTTATTTAACAAAGTATTAGTATAATTTATTACACTGGATTAAATGGAGAAAGTTCAATGAGTAAATTACCGAACAATGCAAAAATAGGTAAATCTCAGGTTACTCAGTGGGAGGTAATAAAAAATTGTGAATATGCTGATAATTGCTTGTCAAAAATAGTAACTTTGTACGTTATTAGAATAACTCAGCTATCAGATTTTTATACGAGTGACGAACCTGAAATTAACACTGTTTTAGCAAGAATAAGCGTGACAAGTGAAAATGTATTTTTAAACAAGGCTACTACTATTGAAGTTATGGAAGGTATTTTTCCGTATAAATTCAACAGCAAGAAGAGAAATAACGTATTAAGGTTAGAAGATTTGTATAATTATTTATGTTCTATTGTTAACAATAGCCTTCCAAAAGAAATGCTTGAAAGTCTTGTAAGGGAATATAAGGATGCTATTAACTTATTTAAAGCAATTACTTAACTGAACGTAGTATTTTTAAGATTTTATTTTCTATTTCAGAAATGCCGCTTTCAAGATCTTTATCTATCAAATACATGGTAGAGAAATATGTTTTCTGCTTACTTTCAACATTGATAGTTAAAGTTCCGGGAGTTATTGTGACTGAATTGGCAAATAACGCAATGCTTTCATCATTATGCCCTTTGCATTTTCTTAGAATAATGATTGGCTCAAGCTTAGATTTGAGTTGTAGCACCTTTTTTGTTACATAAACACTTGATAAAATGATTTGGTACATTAACCATGGTATATAACTTACTAACTTATAAAACGACAGTCTACTCGTACTATTTAAAATCTGGCTAAGAGCTCTTTCAGCGTTTATCAACCTTCTAAAGATAAACGATGTGAATATAGAGGAAAACACTCCACAAAAAATAAAAAACGGCTCAAAATAACCAGACAATACAGTCCATAGAACAAATAAAATTATAAATGACAGAGAAAAAAACTTGATTTCCTTCCTAAAGTTGAGGTTTTTCATAGTCTGTAATATAACTTAAATGACTCTTTAAGGAAAGATAATAACGAATATTTAGGTTCTTGACTTCTATGTTAAAAGATATAACAACTAAGTTATGTATTTTAAGTGAGGAAGTTATGAAATATGACAAATTTATGGAAATATTAAAAAAAATAAATGACCTTTCAGATTTGAGCAAGGACAATATAGTTGAAAAAATAAAAGCTAAGTTACAAGAAGAAGATCCAAATTTATGTCAAGAGTGGGAAAAGAGTAAACCTGACAACGATAGTGGATCTGGCATAAATTACATATTTACTATATCTCGTGGTCAAAATTCTAAGGAAGTCAAATTGTTACATCTTGCTTCTTATTGGAACTGTGCAAATGTAGCAAAAGCTCTGATTGAAAACGGGGCAGATATTAATGCAGAACATGATAATAAAATTACTCCTTTACATATTGCTGCTCACTATGGCCACGAAGATGTAGTAACCATTCTAACTGGAAAAGGAGCAATTGTTGATGCAAAAAATGGTGATGGATGGACTTCTTTACATTTTGCTGTTGAAAAGAACCACGAAAATGTAGTAAACACTCTAATTGGAAAAGGAGCAAATGTTAATGCAGAAAATGATAAAGGATGGGCTCCTTTACATCTTGCTATTACAAATGGCCACAAAGAGATAGTACAAGTTCTATCAAAAGCAGAAGGAATCAACGTTGATGCAAAAAATAGTGATGGGTGGACTCCTTTACATCTTGCTGCTGCAAATGGCCGCGAAGATATAGTAGAAACTCTAATTGAAAAAGGAGCAGATGTTAATGCGAAAGATCATTATAAATGGACTCCTTTAACATTTGCTTCTCAAAAAGGCCATGAAGTGGTAAAAGGAGCTCTATTAAAGGCACAAGAGAACATCAAAGCTTTGCATTCAGCTGTTAAACATAATAATGAGGAGGAGGTGAAAAACCTATTAAATAAAGGAGTAAACGTTAATGCAAAAGATGATGATGGATGTACTCCTTTACATCTTGCTGCCAGAGAGGGCTGCGAAGATGTAGTAAAAACTCTCATTGCAAAAGGAGCAAATGTTAATGCAGAAGGTATTGTGGACGAGACTCCTTTACATCTTGCAGCCAGAGGGGGCCATAAAGATGTAGTAGACATTCTAATCGCAAAAGGAGCAACGGTTAATGCACAAAATAATAAAAGATATACTCCTTTACATATTGCTGCTGAAAAGAACCACATAGAAGTAGTAAAAATTCTAGTTGAGAAAGCAGATGTTAATGCAGAAGATATTGAGGACAAGACTCCTTTACATCTTGCTGCTGCAAAGGGCCATAAGGATGTAGTAGAAACTCTAATTGCAAACAAAGTAAGAGGTTGTCCGGAAATAAGTAAAAGGCTATAATATCTGAAATTTTAGTACGGGTAAAGATGAGAAAAAAGTATCCAACAGATCTAAGCGAAAGGGAATGGGCAAGAATAGAAAAACACTTCAGAGTATCATACAAGAAAGGAGGAAGGCTGCCAAAGTATAGCAAAAAGAAATATTAGAAGCAATTTTCTATGTATTGCGTACAGGGTGTCAATGGCGGTATTTACCAAATGATTTTCCGCTATGGAAGACTGTGTATGAGCAGTTCAGGCAATGGAAGAAGCAGGGAATTTTTGAGAAAATGAATTATGAAATTACAAAATATAGTAGAAGAAAAATAGGAAAGAATGAGCAGCCGAGTGCCTGTATAGTAGATAGTCAATCTGTAAAGACTACAGAAAAGGGGGGATCAAAGCTATGATGGAAGTAAAAAGTAAAGGGTAGAAAAAAGGCATATAATTACAGACACTCAGGGTTTTATACTAGGTTGTTACGTAGGCGCTGCTAACGAAAATGATAGAGATGGTATTAAAATAGCATTAAACAATATGAGAACAAAATATACTAAAGTTAAAAAATGTGGGCTGACATGGGATACCAAGGAAGAAATTTAAAGAATCACATAAAGGAAGAATATGACATAGATATTGAAATTGTTAAAAGGCCTCCATGTAGATTTTGGGTGCACAAAGATACGCCACCTGAGCTACTACCAACAAGAGAACAAGGGTTTAAAGTACAGCCAAGAAGATGGGTTGTAGAAAGGACTTTTGCTTGGGTTAATAGGAATAGAAGGCTATCGAAGGAGTATGATTTACTCACAACATCCACTGAGAATTTCATATACCTAGCTATGAGTAGGGTTATGTTAAAGAGGGAATATGCTTGAATTTACTAGTTTCCGAACAACCTCTCAGATACTTTACAAGAAAAAGTGGGATAGAGGCAAAAGCAAATATTAATAAGGATAATTTAAGAAAAGCGCATACTAGAGTTTGAAGAAGCAGTAAAAATAAAAAATATTATTGAAAGGTTAAATAGCATATGATATAATATATATATAGTGTAAAAATGTAAATAATTTTATTGACATCTTTACATTAATAGTTCTTAAATATTTAGCACTGTAGAATTAAATTATTAAGTTCTGTGAGGGAAGTAAAAATGGTGGAAAGCTTTTCAGGTAACAACAAAGGCAGTAATTTTATTGAGGAGGCAAAAATAATGGAAAATTTTTCAGATAATAACGGAAACGGTAGCTCAATCTTCCAAGGAAAAATCAGGGAGCAAGATTGCTCTGCAGAGCAGAAGCTAAATGAACTAAAAGCAGCCATAGAGGAGCTTACCAGACAAGATTTGCTCAGGAGGCTCGAGTGTGAGCGTCAGGCTTCTAGTTGTATCGATGAAATATCATCTCAAGGAGAGCTACATATCGGAGAAGGTGATGATGAGGATTACTTCACTGGTGAAAAAGAAAGAGTACTCGGAGATTTCTGGAATTTCTTTGAATCTCTCTTCAACCTTTTTGAAGTAGATGTAGATGATCCGAAAATCTACCAAATGCTCAAGGAGAAGGAAGAAAAAAACCTGATTGCTGCGATAATGAAGTTTTTGCGTGATAAGCTTAAGGAGTTAATCAAGAAGATTTTTGCACGCGATTTAAGTTTCAATCAGAAGTTGGACAAAGAGATAAAAGAATTGCAGGAAAAATTAGGCAGTGGTGAGTTATCAGAAGAAGAGTTTGCAAGGGCGTTAGAAAGATTAACTGCATTGCAAGATCTGAAACTCAGGTTACAAATGGCCGTTGTCGGATGGATTGTTACAATGTTCGCAGAGATGTTTGGAGTTGAGTTGGCGGCTGCGGTAGAGGCATCTACAGAAAAAGAAGATAAAAAAGCAGAAAAAACATCATTAGAAACAACTAAAGAAGTTTGCGAAAACGTAGAAATGAAAGTGGATGAAAGAGAAAAACCTAAAGTGCCAGTTTTCCTTTTTGAAATTTCACCAGGATTTGTAAGACCGGTTGTTCTGAGCAAACCAGAACTTGAAATTGTGTCAGATCCTTTGAAACATCCATTGCGTCTTGCTGAGCTTGAAAGAAAATATCATGAAAATTCACAAAAACCAGAAAAAGTGAATGAAGAGAAAAAAGCGAAGCCTGAACCGAAGAAAGAGGTGTGTCCACCGAAACTTCCAGACAAGAAGCCTGTGGCAAGTGGGATAAAAATTAATTTTAATAAAATAAAGAATATTGGTTTCCGAGAAAGGGATGCGAATACTAGTGTTAATGGAAGAGGAACCACGCCACCCACTAATGGACAAAGAAACAAGCTTGATAATGGGAAGAAAAACGAGTCTGCTAGTTATGCAGCAAGCCGTCTGAATGGTAATGTTAATAAGAAAGAAGCGGATAACCTTTACACCGAACTTGCAAAAGAACTTGCCAATTTTAAAATAGGTGTTTGGAATGGTGCTGAGAATGAAGGTTCTGTGAATGATGCTCAATCACCAAGAGGATTGACTAATGATGTAAAAGTTGAGAAATGTGTAGAAGGTCAATCAGTAAGAAAGACATAATCGTGAAGGTAGTTAGATCCCAGTGTCTGGGCACTGGGATGACACCCTCTTCGATGGAAACCAGCGTCAGCTACTTGGATGACGCCTCACCATGTCATTCCAGTGCGTGACGCTGGAATCCAGGAGTATAAAAATGACGAATAAAATTTATACTAAAAAATATAAAAAAAGTGCTTGCACTACATTTATTTTTAGTATATTAGTTGCATAATATTTTTACTTAAGGGTCAATATGTATAGTAATAATGATAAAAAAGATAGCGATAAAGGGTTTACTCCAAGCAGCAGGTATGAAAAGTATAGCGGTTCTAATCCGGTAATGCTTGAGGCACGTGAAAGACAGAGACGTGAAAGTAGCAAGCCTGGCTCGCAAATGGAGAGTAGTAGCTCTACTAGTGCTGGTAGTAGTAAAGGTAAAAGTAAGTAATGTTGTTTCATCATAATTTTAGTAGGGGGAGTTATGGGTAATTCTACAAAAGAGCTAGTTAACGCATTTAACTTAAATAATTATGGTATCGATAAGGTCAATACTAATTTTACTGTAGAAGGTAAAAGGATTGTTGGTTTATTTGCTAGTGGTACTAATACAAAAGAATATCTGCGAAGAATAAGAGAGGAGATAATAAAGCAGCACTACAGTGATGGAACTGAGGTAGCAAGTGAATATTATAACTTAAACTATTTTCCATTTGTTCTAGATGCTAATCTTGATAAAGAGGATTTAGGTAATGGCATAGTGAAAGTAAAGCTTGCAGATTCTACAGATAATCGAGTAATTCGTAACTTGAAGGTTCATTTTGCTAATGAGTTTGAGGGGGCTGTGAGATCTAAAGTGGCTGCACTTCTACAAGAATTAGTAGGAATAACGAAGGAACAAGCATATGAATGGGTCAATGGAACTGTTGGAACAGGAGCGATAGGTAGTCCTTATCTATACTGTATAGCTTTTAGCAACGAGTACCTCGAAAAAAGGTATAATTCGAGGATTTTTGAGCTATTGAAGAGTCTTTATATCAGTGAATTTAACTCAAGATTAGAGGCGTGTGGTCTTAAGAGTTCAAACTTTTATGAATATAAAGATGGTATGTTATACATTAAAAATGTGAGTGATAAGGTAGTCAGGAGTGTAACAGAATATGTTAAAGGGCGAGTAGCGCTTGATTTTAGAACTCCAGGCAGCGTAGAGTCTAAAGTTAAAAATTGTAAAAATGTTTTGAGTGAACTAATTCTTAAAGCGACAGGAAAGTTTGTTGACGGGTATGATTATGATGACTTTACAAACAAAAACAAAATAAAGAATGGGCATAGTTTTGCTCTTATACCTTTTATAGAAGAGAATGGTCAGTTGAAATCTTTAAGTTCTAGGGATGCATCAAAGATTAAAGGAGGAATATTTAATGATTTTCATTGTATAAGTGATATTAGAGGCAAAACTGCAAATCCACAATTTGCTAATTGTAAAGAGCCAGTTTATGCTTTCTCTAATAAGCAGATTGCTCAGTTACTTCCTAAAATTATGGGGTCTCCAATTGCATATAATCAAATAAACGGACGTTTTGAATTTGCAGTTGATCTTGAGAATTTTAAGAGACGTAGCTCGAGTCGATCCTCCTCAACGGTAACTTCTCCACTCAA
Source organism: Wolbachia endosymbiont of Drosophila innubila (assembly GCF_021378375.1). NCBI lineage: Bacteria > Pseudomonadati > Pseudomonadota > Alphaproteobacteria > Rickettsiales > Anaplasmataceae > Wolbachia > Wolbachia endosymbiont of Drosophila innubila. Next base: position 740,148 of record NZ_CP076228.1, read on the forward strand.
TTCTCCTACACATGCAGAGCGACCAAGAACACCGCTTGAACAAACTGGAGCTAGGTTTTTTGAATCTAGAGGAGACAGAGATAGTGGTCTTGATGATTCACCTCCACAACTTAAGGATTCTGGTTCTTCAAGTGGTGGTCCAAGTTCTGGCTTAACTGAATTGTCATCACCGACACAGAAGTTTCCCAAGCGAAGTCGTGGTGAAGGGTTAGAGAGGCTTCTCAGGCAAGGATCAGAAAGAGAGGAAGGAAAAGGGGGGCTGTTTCAGTTGGTGCCGGGGGAAATAGATTCAAGTCAATCCACTGGTGATCAATCACAGCTATCTTTGAGTAGATCATCATCGATTTCTTCTCCTATAGCATGGGATGATTCAACATTCTTAAATCCTGAGGTTTCTAATGAGGAACCTAAAAAACAGCAAGTTACTAAGGAAAAGGAAGAAGAAAAGTTGTTTAAAGCATTGCTTTATTGGTTTAACTTAAATAATTATGCTTTGGATCCTCCTCATACTAACTTTATTGTAAAAAATGGGAAGATTGCTAGTTTAATTGATGATAGTGTTGATGTAAAAGAGTATTTAGAGGAGATAATAGATAAAACGAAAGAAGAGTATTGTGTCAATAAGGAAGAAGCCTATGATCTCAATGAGTTTCCATTTCAATTTCTTTCTAATTGTGAGAAAAACCAAGAAACAACAGTTGTTGCTAATATAAGTCGTGGTGCCTTACTTAACTTAAAAGAACTTTTTAGTCGGGAGCATGAGGGAAAAGTAGAAATAAAAGATATCGACATTAACATCGTCGAAAAGGCAGTGAAATCTGAAAAGGACAAATGGGTAAATTTTCAGGTGCAAGAACATGGGTTATCCCCTAAAAAAGCAATTAAAACCTGTTATCCCGATGAAAGCGTATTAGAATATATTTCAATTACAAAAGACAAAGGTGGATACTGGATTAACCGTGATTATGATGGTTCGGAAGTAGAGTCGTTTAGGAAAGAGCAATGGCCTGCTAAAGGTACGTCAAAAGCTGAAAAGATGAAGTCCGAAGATAATAAAGGCAGCGGTATCTCTTCAGCGGAGGCGACTGATGCTGAAAACGTAAGCTCTAAAGCTGAGGCAACAACAAGTGGTTATGAGTCTATGGATTGTGAGAATACTAGAGGAGGATCGCCAAAACGTACTCTAGAGTTGAGTGTGGGAATGGAAGAATTGACAATATCCACAGACCTGTATGCCACTAAGGCCGAGCAGCACTCTTCCATAAAAAAATTTAGAAGCAATTGATCTAATCCACCGCTCTCAGCCACCTAAGCGTTTTATTAGGGTTAGGGCAAAGTCCCTGACCCTAAAGGCACTGGTGTTAGTTTTTCTCATCCATTGTAGATATTGCGCGGTACTAAATGTTTAAAAAGTATTAATATAAAAATATCAATAAAATTATTTATATTTTTATACTATGCACATTACATCATGTGTTATTTAACCTTACAATAATTTTTTTATTCTTGCTGCTTCTTCAAATTCTAAATTTTCAGCATGCTCTATCATTTGCTTTCTCAAATCATCCTTATTAGTATTTACTTTCGGTTCTGCTATTGCCCTCTCCTGTAAGGTGTTTGATATAGGTTTTATTATAGTCTTTGGGACAATATTGTGCAATATATTATGTTCTTCTTGTTTTTTTTTTCTTCTTTCGGTCTCTCTTAATGCGCGGTCCAGAGAACCAGTGATTTTATCTGCATACAAAATTACTCTACCTTCAGCATTACGCGCAGCACGACCAATCGTTTGAATTAATGAAGTTTCCGATCGCAAAAATCCTTCTTTATCAGCATCCAAAATTGCAACCAACCCACACTCTGGAATATCAAGACCTTCCCTCAGCAAGTTAACACCTACTAAAACATCGATTTCTTTAGATCTCAATTTGTATATAATTTCTATTCTCTCCAGCGCAGCAATATCAGAATGCAAATAACTCACTCTCATATTCATTTCACTCATATATTCAGCTAAATTTTCAGCCATTTTTTTCGTCAATGTAGTGATTAAAACACAAAATCCCTTCCCTATTGTCACTTGTGCCTCATGAATTACATCATCAATTTGACTCTCTATTGGTTTTACAATGCAGATTGGGTCCGTAAGCCCTGTTGGACGGATAACTTGCTCTATAAATACATTACTGGTCTTTGCCAACTCATACTTTCCGGGAGTGGCTGAAATGTAAACAGTCTGCGGCCTAACTCCCTCCCACTCTTCAAATTTTAATGGACGATTATCAAAAGCGGAAGGGAGCCTGAAGCCATAGTCAATCAATTTCTTTTTACGCGCCTCATTACCACTGTACATCGCACCAACCTGAGGAACGGTGACATGACTCTCATCAACAAATAAAATTACGTCTTTAGGTAAATATTCAAACAAAGTAGGTGGTGGATCCCCAGCTTCCATTCCATAGAGATAACGCGAATAATTTTCAATACCTTTACATATTCCTGTTGTTCTCATCATTTCGATATCAAAATTAGTGCGTTGCTCGAGGCGCTTTGCTTCAACAATCTTGTTTTGCGAGTAGTAATAATCCAAGCGTTCATGCAGCTCTTTTTTGACTAGTTCAATTGCCTGCAACAAAGCCTCACGCGGGGTTATGTAATAGCTATTTGGAAAAATGGTGATTTTATTTACGCCTTTGGTAACATTGCCCGTTATAGCATCAACTTCAGAAATTTCTTCTATTTCATCGCCAAATAACGATAAACGCCAAGCTTTATTTTCATAATGGGAAGGAAATATATCAACAATATCGCCGCGCACTCTGAAATATCCTCTCTCAAACCTGGCATCAGAGCGCTTGTATTGAAGATCAGTTAAGTTGCTCAGGAAATCATTAATACGAATTTTATTTCCAACACTAAGCGGTATGATCATGCTGCGGTAGCTCTCAGGCGAACCAAGACCGTATATGCAGGAAACACTGGCAACTACGATCGTATCCCTGCGCTCCAAAAGGGAGCAGACGGTGGAATAACGCAGCATCTCAATTCTTTCGTTAATTGCAGAATCTTTTTCGATATAAGTATCAGTTTGTGGTAAATAGGCTTCAGGTTGATAATAATCATAATAAGAAATGAAGTATTCAACAGCATTATGGGGAAACAATCCTTTCATTTCCTCATAAAGCTGTGCTGCTAAAGTTTTATTGTGTGCCATAATTAATGCAGGCCTGTTTGTCCTTGCAATAACATTTGCCATAGTAAAAGTTTTCCCAGAACCAGTAACTCCAAGCAAAACTTGGTCTCTTTTATTGCTATTTAGCCCCGCAATTAAACTATCGATTGCCTGCGGTTGATCTCCAGCAGGTTGAAAATGTGTAGTGATTTGAAATTTCATAGACTTTACTTACTATCTTTGATTCATTGCATAGTGAACACTATATTGCTTTTAAGATAAGTTGTATAGCTATCGTAAAGCCATAAAACATTAACCAACAATGTCATGCAAGTAGCTGACACTGGAATCTTGTTTCAATGTTAAACAAAATACCATAGAATTCAAGAAGACAATTCCTAAAAAATCCCTACATCCAAAAAAAGGCAAAATGCTGCTTGAATAAGCTAAATTTTTTTAGATGCAAAAACAATAAAACATAGTTGATACTAAATTATAGTACTCCTATGACAACGTTACAAAAATTAAGGAAATGGATAGCTCTGATCAATTGGAATAGTATTTTCAGGTACCGGTGGTCAATATGACATTTTTAAAATAAAGATTTAGAACCTGTTTAAAATCTTCTCAATAGAAGAGAAATGAAGGAAAGAACGACCATTTGCAGGCTAGTGTTAAGTTTTCGCTCGCAATTTTTCCACAATCGTCTGCATTTTTCTAACCAAGCGAAAGATCGCTCTACAACCCATCTTTGTGGCAATACAGCAAAGGAATGTAATTCACTTCGTTTTATTACTTCTACAGTTGCTCCAATAATCGTTTTTATTTGAGTTGCAAAATTTTCTCCTGTATAACCTGCATCGACCAGTATATTTTTAACTTCCGAGAGGTTTTCTTTTGCGCTTTCAACCATTCTCACAGCACTGCTAACCCCAGTTGTAAATTAGAAAAAATAGAAAAGGTAAGGAAATAGGGTAAACTCCGAGGTATTTGATATTCATTCCTAAAATAGGAGGTTACCAATGAAAGAGAAAGTAACAGAAATCTTTTGTATAGTCGATGATTTTTGCAATACAGTCGATGAAAATTTTGCAGAAAAACTTCTACCAAGTGGCAAAAAACCAACCAGGACGCCAGAGATTACGCATTCAGAGATTTTTACCATAATATTGCTATATCAAGTGCGACAATTTTAAAATTTTCTATGTGCATTATTTGAAATTATTATACGAATCAGCGTTTCCAAAATTGCCATCCTATAGTAGGTTTATCAGGCTAAAATCGCAGGTTTTATGGTATTTAGCGCTCTTAATGCAATGGTTTTGCGAACAGTCAAAAGTGACAGGGATTTCGTACATAATCTATCGCTGTTTGCCATCCAAAAAGGACCTCGAGAAACAAAGTTTTCAAAGGGTTGGCAAAGATTGGAAAGACTACTTATGGGTGGTTTTTCGGTACATCTAGTAATCAACGAAACTGGCGAAATTCAAGGGGTTACGGTGACAAAAGGCAACGTTGATACCTGTGCCAAATTTAACTCAGAAATTGACTGGATTATTGTTTAGAGATAAAGGATATATCAAAAAAGATCTTTTTCACGAATTATTCGATAGAGGGTTAAAGCTTGTAACCAGTATAAAAAGGGTATGAAAAACTCATTAATGGTGCTAAATGAGAAGATTTTGTTAAGAAAAAGATCGATTATTGAGACAGTTTTTGGCTCTCTGAAAAACAAATTTGAGATTGAGCATACTCGCCACAGATCACCGATAAATTTTTTGGTACACATTTTTTCTACGCTTGTTTCATATTCCATGCAGCCGCTGCATTTCTAAGCTTTACTTCGTTGGCTAATCCGCAACTGGGGTATATAGGGTTGACACCAAGGCAATATTCTTCTGGAAAAGTTGATCGGCATGGCAGCATATCAAAGATGGGACCAGCGGAATGTAGAAGTATGTTATATGAAGCTGCACAAACAATGCTTACAGTTACCAAGAGGACATTTAAATTAAAAAACTGGGGTTGCGAAGAAAAAAGGAATGAAAAAAGCAATTGTAGCAGTAGCAAGAAAATTAGCTGTAATTATGCATAGGATGTTGGTTGATAAAACAGAATTTTATTATCAATAAACATCAAAAGAGCATAGGACAATAATTTTATTGAAAATAAAGATAGCAATGCCGATGGAAGGGACAAGCAAGAACTTAGTTAGACTTCGTGGTAAACATGTTACCGTCCACTTCCGCCTAACAAGTATAATGCGGCTTGACAAGTTTATTGTCATCTCAGACCGCGGAGAGAACCATATGCTACTTTTCACTTATGTAAAATTACCAAGGATTATGGAGAAGATATGCTGTTTTGATTTGTGTGAAAATTATTGTTGACTTATGTGCAATTAGAGAACCTAAGTCACTTTAGCTATATATAAAAGGTTTAAGTGGTTGTATTGATGTATCTTTGTATTAAAAAACACCCAATAAGCAGAGTTGTAAGTGGAATAAACCACAAAATGTAAGTGCTAGGTGGTACGATTATAATTGAATTGCCGTAAGAATTTTTTAACTCTGAGATTATCTCTTCATCAGTGTATCCATCATTGATTTTTTTACGAATTGCTTCTCGCATATCATACGCGATCTGAGATCCAGATTCAGACAATGATTCGCCAGAACATATTGGACACCTTATTATTTCAAATAAACTGGTTGCTCGTTTTTCCATGCTTTTATCTCTGAGTTTATTATCCAGAGTAAAAGCGTTTACGCCTGAGTGGAATATCAATATGAAAAGTAAGCTAATTACTATTCTCATTCTTGGTTAATTGGATTATTTTACTGAGTTGGTTCATAAAATCAGTGATGGATAACTTTCCAATAAAGCTTGACCCTACATCATCATCGTACTTTATTGAAAATCGAATGCCATTATCAGTTGTTTTTTCTGATAAGGAAGGTACTAATTTTTCGAACGCATCTGAAGTTTTTGAGTCACCAATCATAAACGAGATTAATTCTTTATAATTTGATATAGCCACGTTGATTTTGTCTTTAAATGAATATGTAACTAAGTTGTAATTGTTTACCCCACCATCTGCAGCAAAAGAAAAATTATTACTTTGAATCAAAAATTTCTCTATATTGAAATTAATTCTGGAAGCCGAGATGTCGTTTACAAATTCATAATCAAATTTAATGTCGATACTAAGGTAACTTTCAGGACTTGCAGTATTTTTATACCGATAAGTATACAAATCAAATCCTAGCTTAGCATTTCCACTCAGTTCTTTATCGAGGTGAAATTGAATGTAATTGCTTTTATCATTCACTTCAGTTATAACACTTTGCTGATTTTCTAAAACATCACATTTTAATCCATAATCTTCGTAACGAAGTGTATCTATATAGTCTATCACGGTACTATTTTTGTTGAATCGCAATGAAGATGGTAAATCGTTTAGTCTAACAACAAAGTGGCTGCTATCGTTTGTGTGGCATTTTATATTCTTTTTCTCATCACCATGAACAGCAATATTGACTTCATTGCTTGGTATGTAGATATATACTGATTTATCAAACAATCTATTTTTTATCAATAAAGCATCAGATGAGATGGTTAATTGCTCATTGGAAAATTTTGGGTTTGTCACACGAAAAATTAGGTTAGAAGGAAATCCACTAAAATCATGTGAAATATCAAATTTTTCGTCGTTAATGTATAGTATTGTTTCAGCTAAAAGATTTTTTACCTTACATGCAGAAAAATACCAAAAACCAATATACGCTACAGGAATAAACAAAAGTAAAGAGATGATAATATAGATAAAAATCTTACGCATAGCTAATCACTCCCCTGTTTATCCAATGATATATTTCTTGTACCCCTTGGTATGGTTACACACAAGCCGTCGATATCTTTTGTGATTTTTATTTGGCACCCAAGTCTTGATGTCTCTGTTAAGCCGAAAGCTAGGTCTAACATATCATTTTCCTCATCAGATATAGGGTTATGTATTTCTACAGCATTATAAAACTTTGGATCAACAATTACATGGCATGTAGAGCAAGCAAGAGAACCTTCACATGCACCTTCAAGCAGATCTGGATCACTTCTGTGGGCTAAATTGAGCAGAGTTTCTCCCTCTGCAGCTTCATAGCTTTTCTTACTCCCATCAGGTAAAATAAAAGTAACAGATGGCATATTATTCCTATTAAAATCCTTACTAATTTCTCTATATCCTACAGGTAATAACTAATATTTGCAAACTCTTTACAATTCCAGTGCCTATTTTTTGTTATCCAAGTAGCCGACACTGGTTTCCAGAAAAAAGGGTGTTATGCAAGTAGCTGACACTGGTTTCCATCCAAGACGGCAGTGCCCTCTTCTTGTCATCCTAGTGCCTTCTTCTTGTCATCCCAGTGCCCAGACACTGAGATCCAGGAATTTTATTAAGTTAGTAAGCATAAAAGTATAGCTAACGCGAGCTCTACGTCATACCGCCGCGGTATCTCTAGATCCCGCTAACACGTAGCGGGATGACGAACTGCTATACCGCCACGAACCGTCATACCGCGATTCATTCGCGGTATCTCAGCCGCTAACAAGAGATCCCGCTAACAAGCAGCGGGATGACGGTTGTCGTTTAGCTGCAAACGTTAAGAAATTTACCAAATGAAAAAAAAGGCAAAAGAAGCCCTGGGGTTATTATCCGCTTTAAAATATTGGCGTTTTTTATGTTTTAAACGCTTGACAAGCAAGATTAAGCTGCTTTTAATTGCAACTAACTTACGCTGCAAATGTTTAAGAAGTTTACTAAGCAGAAAAAAGACAAAGAATCCCCGAGTTAGCTAGTCTTTTACTATCTCTGTCGAGTATTGGCATTTTTTGATGTCTTGTAACGCTTTATAAGCGCGTTCAGCTTATTTAGATAAAAATCTAGATGTAGATGAAGTTTTGTAAAGACATACAGTATCTATATACTGCAAAAAATTGAACATGAGACGCCGATACATTAAGTAATCCTTACCTTTTAATCTGCAGATTGGCGAAAGCAAATACAATAGCTTCAGTTTCATGATAAGGGGGCTAGCGAAGGGTGTCAAGTAAGTTTTTTCGTTTCTGTGGGCTACCTGGTTTTCCTACTGAAATTTTGAAAAATGTAATCTACTCCTATATTCAAATATATCAAGCAGTAATTCAAAATCAGCCATTGCGCCTTTTGCGTTATTATACGCGAGATTGAGCAGCTCTTTGTCCTGATATAAATCAGCAAATTTAAATTCCATACATCCTGATTGTTTTGTGCCTAAAATATCTCCACTGCCTCTTAGCATCATATCCCTTTCAGCAATGTAAAATCCATCTTGTGACTCACACATGATCTTTAACTTTGAAGATGAGCTTTTACTTAAATTATCGTATAATAATACACAAAAAGATGGCTTGTTTCCTCGCCCTACTCTGCCTCTTAACTGATGCAATTGTGATAACCCAAATTGCTCTGCATTTTCTATAATCATGATGGTTGCATCTGGCACATCTATACCAACTTCTATCACAGTGGTTGCAACAAGCAGAGAAAATTCATTCCTTTTGAAGGAAAACATAACTTGATCTTTCTGCTCCTGAGTCAATTTTCCGTGTATTATCCCGACTTTATCAAGAAATGTTTTTTGTAATTCCTGAAAACGCATCTCTGCTGCAGCAATATTGGTCTCTTCGTTTTCTTCTATATATGGACAAATCCAATATGCTTTTTCGCCCCTGTTTATAGCACCTTTTAGCTTTTCAATAACATCTGGCACCCTACTAATGTTCATAGTTACAGTTTTTATTGGCAATCTGGATTTTGGTTTTTCTTTCAAAATTGAACATTCAACATCACCATACATAGCTTGCTGCAAGGTTCTTGGAATGGGAGTTGCAGTAACGAAAAGTATATCGGCATTTTCTCCTTTTCCTACCAAGCGATTTCTCTGCATCACTCCAAATCGCTGTTGTTCGTCTATGACTGCAAGCCCTAAATTTTTAAATGTAACGTTAGCTTGAAATAGTGCATGAGTGCCAATCACTATATTTAAAACACCACTTGCAAGTTCGTTCATGATAATCTTTCTTTCCTTGCGCGAAGTTTTACCAGTAAGCAGCGCAACTTTTATATCGGTACAGGATAAAACTTCCTCAATCCAATTATAATGTTGCTCCGCCAAGATAGTAGTCGGTGCCATTAGAGCTGCCTGCATGTTGTTTTCTACCACATTTATCATTGCAAAAAGTGCAACTACGGTTTTGCCACTACCAACATCACCTTGCAGCAAGCTTATCATGCGATACTTGGATTTTTGTCTCTCTGAGATCTCATCTATTGCACGAGTTTGATCATTTGTTAATTGAAACGACAATTCATTTAAAACTTGCTCTTTGTATTTACTCAATATTATAAATTCTCTTCCCCTTTCTTTCACATGATTTTTTCTTGCAAGTTTCAGCGCTAGCTGATACGCAAACAATTCATCATAAGCAAGCCTTTTTCTACAAACCTCAGCTTCCACCAATGAGCTTGGTCTGTGCAACTTTATGATGCTTTCCCTCCAACTTAACCATTTTTTTTGCTTGATTAATGTATCATCTATCCACTCTGGTAAATCAGGCAATTCCTTTAGATTAGAGCTTATTATGTTCCCAATGCGCTTATTGGTAATGCCACGGCATAATTGGTAAACTGGCTCTATGCAAGCTATTTCTTTAAATTGGTTGATGTCAAGCGACACGTAATCTGGATGAGTAATTTGCCAATGTTCAGCAAATTTTTCGAGTTTGCCACTGATGATCACATTCGCTCCAATTGGAAATAGTTTATATAAATACTTAACTGAGTAATTAAAAAAGACTATGAATATATACTGACTCTCACTTTCAACGACTATTTTATATGGTCTGCCTCTAAAAGTGGGCGACTGATGCTCATAAACTTTTGCAATGAAAGTTGTAAATTCTCCAACTCGAGCATCAGATAGTAACTTGCTTCTATCCACATAACTAAGTGGCTTATAAAACAGCAGATCCACCACCTTGTCCCCACCACAAAGTTTAGGCAATATTGCGGAATGGAACTTAGGTATATTCTCCAGCCTGCTATTTAGAAAAATCTGATTGCTCATTGAGATTCATACATGTGTAAAACTGTTATAGAGCCTTTTTAAAATCTTGTCACCTTATGGTCAGGTATGCACTATAGCTAGCACAGCTCTCTAACGTTATACCGCGATTCATTCGCGGTATCTCAGCCGCTAACACGTAACGGAATGACGAATTTGTTGTTTTTAAAATCGTCGGTAAGCCTAAGTTACCCCTAACTATATTTGCTATCATAGGGCTTATAGTAGGTATTTTATTGACTAATTAATCATTTTTATGTATTATTATACCGTTAGCAGTCTATATCAAGGTATTAATGATGAACGGCTCTACACCAAAAGAAAAGGAAAATCCAATAGTTACACTAAGAGCTCAAGCAGAAAAGTTTGGTTTTAGCAGGTTGAGGGCTGGTAAAGATAATGCTGAAGCGAATTCTGGTGCAACTATGTACGTAGATCTTCCAAGAATGAAACTTGTTATTCAGAACAAAGTTATAACAAAAGAGCTTGTTGATGAATTATATAATAAACATACCAACCTCATTTCAAATGACAAAAATAAGTACCGCCAATTTGTAAAACAAGTTTTTACAGAGCTATTTGAATATGCTGAAGCAGAAGTTCCAAATGATTCTATTCTAGAAGAACTAATCACTAATTGTAACCAGGCTGCTTATGTGGGTGCATTGTATGGTAAAGGAGGACCTATCCTTCATTTAGCTGAAACATATGGGTTATTGTTTCAGTCTAATCATGTAATACATATTAACTGTAGTGATCCAAGTCATGCGGCAATCAGAATTGAAGAAAAAATTGCAGTTCGCACTTTTGCAGAACTGGAAGAAGAATTCTGTAAATTGGATAGCTCGCTAGAATTCACACTTAAGTCTCAAGGTGATAAAAATGTAACATATGAAGATGGTAAATTGTCACTTACTGTTCCTAAGAGACTGAAGGACTATAATATAGGTGATAAAAACTTGTTTGACGTTATAAAAGAGTGTTTTCAGAAATTTTGCGAGAGGCTTGGATTTTTTAAAATAAAAATAGAGCATGGCTTGGATAAGCCACCAAAAGTGAACAGCCATCTGGAAAATATGGAACCGCCCATTCATAGCAATGAGTATGGAAATACACCTGGAAACTAACAATTAAAATATTTCAAGCGCTGTTAGCTCATTTGCACAATCAATGACTTCAGAACTTGGGAACTGGTTTTTAAACCAAGTGTACTGGCGTTTTGCGTAGTGTCTTGTGTTTGTTTGAGCAATCTGTATCGCTTCGTCTAAAGTAATCTCACCTTTCAAATACTTTACAATTTCTGGCACTCCATGTGCTTTCATAGCTGGCAAATTTGGAGCTAAGTTCATACTAAGTAGCTTTTTTACTTCATCAATTGCTCCATTTTCGATCATTTTGATAAAACGAGAATTTATTTTTTGGTATACATCCTCACGTTTAGGCAAAATTGTATATATCTTAAAATTATCGAATAAAGGAGGCTGTCTATTTTCTTGCCATACAAAGATTGTCTTACCAGTTTCAGTGATAACTTCAAGTGCTCTTGAAAGACGGTGCGAGTCATTAATACAGATTTTATCTTGAACTTTTGAGTCTTTGCTTAATACTAATTTATAGAACTCCTCTTTACTTAAATTTTTCCTGAGCTCACTTACGTTTTTTCTCACTTCCTGACTTATTTGTGGCATTGATGATAAGCCTTTGATGAAACTGCTGATGTAAAGCCCGCTTCCTCCAGTGATGATAGGTATTTGAGCATTTTCTAATGCGTGATTAACTTCTTTTTCTAAATCCTCTAACCATAGACCCACGGAATAATTTTCTTTTGCTGAAACATAACCATATAATTTATAAAATTCTTCTTGCTTTAGTGGTTGAGCAGTAATTATGGGAATTTCTTTGTATACCTGCTTTGAATCACAATTTATTATACTAATATTTCCATATTTTTCTCTCAGGTTATCGCATAATTCTGATTTACCTGAGGCCGTAATTCCTGTAATAATTACTATATTATTTTTCATTTATATTAATTTAATTAACATATGATAAAGTGTAGTAAAAGTTTGGATTCTACAATCTAAAGTTTGGAGATTTTTATGGCAGAAAACAACGACAATAATTCATTTACTAAGCGTTTCACAAACAGGACTCCTGGCGGTACAGGGGAAGGTTTTTCCAGTAAGTATTCGTCTCAAAATACCAAAGAACGGGCATTAGGGGAAAAAGGAAAAATTTCTGAATTAGCAGGCAAAAAAACCGAATCCAAGGAAGCTTTTTCTGAAAGTGGCGGCATAAAAAGTAAAAGCAGAACTGTCAATGAAAGATCTTTTGCTGATGCAACAAAAAGAAGTAGGTCAGATCTTATATACTTAGTCCGTGGTAAAGATCGTGGAAAATCAGCGTGGCATTATGTATTAGTTGATAAAGAGAAAAGAGAAATGTTTCTAGCAAAAAGCAGAACTGGCTCTATAGATGTTGCAAACTATGGAGAGATTTTGTATTCAGGATGGGGAGAGGATCCACCACAGGCAATAATTGATAAAGTCAATGAAGAGTTTGGGTTGTAGCAAATCTGCATAACAAATGGTAAGCTGCGTTGCATTACGTTTACAAAAACTAGCAGTTACTATATAAGATACAGTGCAACAAAACTGATCTAGTTGTTATGAATAAGTTTTTAGCTATATGGTATCTAAAATAATAAATGCAATACAGAACAATTTATTAGTGTGTTTTCCAACAGAAACAGTGTATGCTCTTGCTTGTAATGCACTAGATAATGAATCTATAGGAAAAATATATCAGATAAAGAAACGCTCTCAAAATAAACCACTGTCTATATTTGTTAGTGATATTTACAATTTGACAAAAATAGCAAAGGTAAAGGAAAGATATATTGATTTAATAAACCACTTTTCTCCTGGACCAATTACCTATATTTTACCACTTAAAAACAACAACATATTGCCAAACGAATTCTTTAAAGATAGTATAGGTATCAGAATTCCTGAGCATCCTATTGCAATTTCAATACTAAACAAACTGAAAGTTCCAATAGTTGCAACTAGTACAAATATTTCAGGAAAAGAAAGTGTATGTAAGGCAAACGGTATACCACAATCCATTAAGCAACATTTATCTGTAGTGATTGAAGATGACGAACTAGTTTCTGGTATAGAATCTACTATTATTGACTTAACCGAAGATAAGATTAAGGTTTTAAGGGAAGGTGCAATTTCATTACAAACAGTAAACAACGCATTTTCAAACTAAAATCTATAGGAGAAAGAATGAAAAAAGTAATAGGCCACAACCAAGCCAAAAAAAAAATAATGAACAACTTATCTGTTCAGTCTTGGCTGATCTGTGGTAAAAAAGGTATAGGAAAAGCAACACTTGCAAAATCCTTCTCCAATTGGTTACTCATAAAAAACTATAATGAAGTAGCATTGGACTTACACATTGTTGAAGGTGATACTATCGGAATAGAAAAAGTCAGAGAAATGAAAAACTTTCTACACTTAAGTCCCATTCAATCAGAACACAAAATAGCTATAATAGATAGCTTAGAGGCAATGACTAATAACGCTAAAAACGCAATATTGAAAATATTAGAAGAGCCGCCAAAAAATTCTAAGATATTTATAATTAGCCATAAGCCATATGATATACAAACCACTATCCGGTGTAGGTGCTTTCAGCTAAATTTACTCCCATTAACTTATGATGAAACAAAGCAAGTTGCTTCATCTCAATGTAAATTTGATAATCAAACGTTTGACGAAATGATTACTTTATTTCCTGAAATGCCAGGAATGATAATAAATACAATAAGTAGTGATGCTTATGAAGCATACAAATGCTTTTATAAATTTCTTCATGATTTAAAGAATCCCAATATGATTAATAAAGTAATTAATAGCGAAATCGAACTAGAACTAGCATCATATATAATTCAGGCCTTCATTTTAGAAAGCATAAAGAGAGAGGTAAATGGTGTTGAAATTCTGCTAAGTCAGTGGAAAAAAATAGATGAACTTTTCGTTGCCGCAAAGCAACTCCACTTAGATAAAAAGCATGTTTTAGCTAATGTAGTTAATATCATGACATAAGTTTACAAAGTATAATACTTTTAACATAAATTCATGATAAAATTCTGTTAATTTAATACTCGAAGTATATAATTTGACTGATAATAAATTAACTGTATGGCAATCAATAGAAGTTTTGACGAAAGCCATATTGAACATGCAGAAAAAATTAAGCTTAATTAAGAATATAGCTTCAGATCAAGACATAACCCTAGAAAAAGGAAAGGAGTTGTTAAGTGGCATTTATGAAGCAAATTTTAAGCTAAACAAGACAATCAATATAGCTACTTTGCCAAAAATTGGCTATCATATGCTAAATGGTGAGCTTGTTGTACGTAATCATATTACGGAAGAGGAAGTAAAGATTCTTGGAGATTTTCATTACCTTAAAGTCGTAAAATCCGATCATGATAATTATAAATTAACGTTTTGTAATTTTTTAGGTAATGAGTTTTTTGAATATAAAAAGTATGATCCACAATATTCTGGTATTTCAGATGAATATAAATTTGTGGATTTTGGTAGTGTAAAAAAGACTCATAATCTAAAATTTAAGGAATACATTGGTCATGCACCTAAATTTTTTGCTGCAGAAGGGCCTATTGAGCCTGGATCCCAAAACCATGTAATTGATCTATTTGAGCTAGTCAAAAGTGGTAAAGGTAGAAAAGTGGGAACCTTTGCTGATGAATTTGGTTATTTTGATGATCAAAATAAATTACATTATTATAATTATCACAAAAGTGTAGAAAGTAATACTTATGATCCTGAAAATTTCAGTGTAAAAATGATAAATATAGATGTGAGCAAAATCGATAAATTCTACCTCATTGCAGAACAAGGTGATATAATCATTCATCCTATTTGGGAAAATTTAGACATATTTTAAAGTTTTTTTTAGAGTATCTAAGCTTATTGTTATTATAATGATCCGATTAGGTCTGGTAGTATTGTGTTATGGAAGATAAATTGCTTGAATCAGTAAAAAACAAAAGTTATTTCAGTAAAGCAGTCGAATGGTACTGCCATAGGTATCTGTTTTGTGTAGCAGAAAGATCTTGGATGGCATTAATAGTATCGCTTCTCCTAGTATGCTTATGTTTATTAACATTAAACATATACCTGTTATTTCCTATTAAAAAAGATTTAAATTTTGTGAAGTATATGAATCACACAGAAGATGAGTTCTCTGCAATGCATAAGCTTAGTTTCAGTAAAAAGGAAGATGAATACACTTCCACAGCGAGGTACTTAATAAGTAAATACATTGAAATATACGAGTCCATTAAGATCGTTGAACCGAAGTACCAAGAAAATTTTATAAGAAACAATTCTATACATAAAATCTATCAAGGCTTTCAGGAAAAAACGAATAATGAAGCTGGTAATTTGTCTTTATCTAAAAGAAAAATCGCCAACATAAATGTAATAACATTATCTATTGATCGATCGACCAAGGACTTAGTTACATTTGCTGGAAATGCTACTGTAGTTTTTACAACCGAGCAAAATAAGGAGGATACTGTGGAGATTAGCTTCACTTTGTCGAATATAAAAGCAACTCTGGCTGGTATAATACCATTTAAATTTATTGTTAATGGTTATAAATACAGATTTTAAAATATTACTTGGTAGCTAAAAAAAATAACCAAAGTGCACATAGCAGTAATAACTGGAGGTAAAACTAGAAGAATTGGTGTTTTTTTAATAAAGTAATTCTGAGAAGGTTTTAAGAAAAAGGCGTTGTAAATTATCGGTAAAAAGTACAGAGCGTTGAGTATAGTACTAACAATTAACACTAGAGTTACAAACACAGAAAGTATTACATTGCCAGAGTTGAAAACAGCTTGAAAAATGAGAAATTTACCCCAAAAAGTCGGAGCAGGCGGCACCCCTATCATAGACAATGCACCTATAGCAAATGCTGTCATGCTAATTGGCATACTGCGTCCTATACCGTAAATCTTATCTATATATTTCTCACCTGCTCTCGTTATTATTGCTCCGGCAACGAAAAACAAAGTGATTTTTGCAAATGCGTGGCAAACTAATTGAAAAATTGCAACCCTCATGCTGAGATCACTAAAAATTGAAGCGAATAATATAATATACGACAATTGAGAGATGGTAGAGTAAGCAAGCAATTTCTTTAATTCTTTTTGCTTTAGTGCAATCAATGATGCAGTAATAATAGTAAATCCAGCAGCGTACGGAAGCCACCCTCCAGCAAACCAATTTTGCTGCACAAAACGTTGCATATTATCGACGCCGAAAGTGTATAATATAACTTTTATGATGATGAAAACTCCGGATTTCACAACAGCAACAGCGTGCAGTAGTGCACTCACAGGAGTTGGTGCAACCATTGCTTTTGGTAACCAAAAATGCATTGGCATTAATGCAGCTTTTCCTATTCCGTAAATCAGCATAGCAAAACACACTGCAATGAAAGTGATGAGTGAAGTATCAAATTTGAATATTCCACCGCTTACAAAGTCTAAAGTATGAAATTCATGATATAAAAGGCCTATTGCAGGAAAAAATAATACCAAAGAAGAGAAAAATAGCACGCCAAAGTAATAGCGTCCTGCAATCATTGATTCATTTGTTGAGTTGTAAGTAACCAGAGGGTATGTACTAATAGTTAGAAGCTCATAAAAGACAAATGTAGTGAGCAAGTCTCCAGAAAAAGCAATAAACATTGCACAGCCAATCGATATTGAAAAAAAGCATAGAAAACTTGAGTGATTGCTATCAGCATAGTTATTCTGCATATAACATATTGCATATATACTGGTCAGCACCCATAAAAACGATATTAATAAACTGAATATTACTCCGGTAGACTCTAGCTTTAAACTAATGTGCAAATTATTACCAAAATCCATGAGAATAAATTGAGAATGATCACCATATACCCAATATAAAGTGCACAGACACGTATACGTAAACAGAAGTACAGAAGAAGTGACAGTAATACTATTGTTCACTCCGGGCCATTTACCAGTAAAAAAAATAACTAACGCACTTAAAAGTGGAATCAACGCAGTAATTAATAAATAATTCTCAGTAATTGAAAATGGTAAGGAAAGAGACGTTAAAACACAGTCCATTAAATAATTCATCTTTTTGTTTAGGTAAAGCTAGAATTATACTAAAATCATAGAAAAACCGCTATGTTTTTTTGGCAAACTAGTCGTTTGTGTATGCTATAGCTATACTGCGATTCATTCCACAACTGTACGAACATTTGTTTTTGTTAAACACAACAAAGATGTCATCCCAGTGCCCTGACTACTTGGATCCAGGAAAGTTTGCTTGTGAGCAAGCAAACTAGCATAGAAAAACGTTTTCGATGAGATTGCAGAAAACCAGTGTCTGGGCACTGGGATGACAAAGGAGGACAGTGTCAAGCACTGACCATTTGCTGTGCAGTTTACCTTTAAAAATGAATGTTCATACAGTAAGCCATAAGATGACAAAAGAGTAAACTTTATCTGTGTGAGCTATAGACGCAAATTACAACAAATGCAGTAGCGTAATCTCCATCGTCACTTAAAGAAAGATGAATTTTGGAGATAAAATCCTTGCTAACGGTAAGATATGGCTTGCCTCTTACATCATTGTATATTTCTATATCTTTCATTGTAATACCCTGACCACTACCTCGTGCTTTAACAAAAGCTTCTTTTGCTGCAAAGCGTTTAGCAAAATACCTTGCTCGCATTTCTTGACTATTATACTTTCTACTTAGCTCTATTTCCTTTTCAGTGTAGATTCTATTGAGAAATTTTTCCCCGTATTTTTGTAATATTCTCAATATTCTTGGTATATATACTATGTCAGTGCCGATACCGTGTATCATTTTGCGCTAAAGTGATTTATTGCTTCCTCAATCTGCATTTCCTTTACCTCTCCAGTTGCTCTATTTTTTACTTCAACTATATTTTCACTTACTGCTTTCTTTCCGACAATTATTTGCCACGGCAAGCCTATCAGATCCATTCTAGAAAATTTTACTCCTACACTCCCTTCCGTATCATCGTAAAGCACTTCATCGCTCTTCAAAGCTTTGTATATTTTATCTGCAGCCTCCGTTACTTTCGTTTGTAAATTGATTAAACCAATTCTGAAAGGAGCTACCTCCTCCGGCCAGATAATTCCCTTATCATCATGAAAAGCTTCTATTATCGCACCAACAAGTCTTGAAACCCCAATGCCATACGAACCCATATGTATATTGACATTTTTTCCATCTTGAGAAGTAACACTTGCCTTCATAGGCTTTGAATATTTGTCGCCAAAATAAAAAATATGCCCTATTTCAATACCTTTACTAACATTTAACTGCTCTTGTGATATAGGGCAAGTCTCAGGATCATGCATATCATCTGCAACTGCGTATATACTCTTTAAACTTTCAATATCTTCACTCTCTAGTAGTTCAGAAAATTTATTGTCATAATATAAAGTGCTCTCACCAGTATTTGCCAATATATGAAACTCGTGGCTCAAATTTCCTCCAATTGGCCCCGTATCAGCTCGAACTCCAATTGGAGTAAATCCCATGCGTTTGAAGATTTTTATGTAAGTTTTGTACATCAAATTATATGAATTCAGTGCACCTTCGTAATCTACATCAAAACTGTATGCATCCTTCATCAAAAATTCCCTGCCCCTCATAACACCATAACGTGGTCTTACCTCATCACGGAATTTCCATTGAATTTGGTATAAACAAAGTGGCAAATCTTTGTAACTTTTTACCACATCTCTAATTAAATTAGTTGCTATCTCCTCATGCGTTGGACCAAAAAGCATATCTTCCTCATGCCTATCCTTTATGCGTAGCATTTCCTTACCGTAATCATCGTAACGCCCTGATTCTCGCCAAAGACTTGCTGGTTGCACACAAGGCATTAATGCTTCAATAGCACCGGATTTGTTCATTTCATCTCTGATAATATCTTCAATATTCTTAAGCACTAAGAGACCAAGTGGTAACCACGTATAGATGCCAGATGCTATCTGCTTTATTAAACCTGCACGCAAAGAATATTGATGGGAGATAATTTTAGCATGGGCAGGCTTTTCCTTTAGAGTTGGCAGGTAATATTTGGATAAGCGCATATAATAGATCTGATTGTATTAAGTAACCTTAATACAATCAGACCTGTAGGTAAACTTATTTTGAAAAGGAAGGGAAGTGCATGGCTGACCATTTCATAGTTATCATAGTCCTTGTACAACATTTTCCTTTTGGCATCGCAACGCTTTTCCACCAAACTGTGCTATGCGATCCTCAACAGAAAGAGGAGGTGAATCTTGCACCTCATTATCCACTGAGTCAACATTATTTACTTGTGGTGAATCAACACACGAACTTGGCGGTACCGGTGACTCCTCTTCACTATCTGAGAATTGCATGACTGCTGCTCTCTCCTTAAGTCTCTTTGTCCAATCTGAATCATTATCATCCGACTTCTTTCTCTCTGCTTGCTCCCTATCTATTCTTGCAGCAAACTCTTCTGGTGTTTCTTTTTTGTCAGTGCCCCCACTATTTTCTAATTTTGCTTTCAATTCATTTGTAAAATTTTGTTGCTGCCCACTCTTTTTAACGTAGTACCTCCTCTTATCTGTTCAAACAGAGTAGAATGATTATTATTCTCAGGTTCACCAGCCTTCTTCGGTGCATCATTCTTAGGTTGCTCCGTACGCTTGGAAGCTGTAAAAAAATGCGGAGGCGGGGGTGGTAGTGCAGCATCTTGTGGCAATGGAGGAGGTGGCGGCGGTAGACTTGGATTTGGTTGTGTTCCAAACGTTACTGGAGGTGATTGAGGAGTAGGTACATTTGATTTATTCTCCAGATTAGTACAATTTTTACACACAAATTTTTGTGGTTCTTGAGATGGAGTATGGCCGAATTTCTGTCCATTAAGACCTACTTCTTTCTTATTATCATCTCTAGAAATAGCCAGTTTAACAAGATATGTCACTGAAATAAGTGCAACAACCGTAGGAACAGCAAAAATTGCTAAAGGAACTGCTGCAATAGGACCAGAACCAGAAACTGCTATAATAACATAAGGAAGATATTGACCAGATATGAAACTAAATATAGATAATAATGAAACAGCAATTAAAGGTTTCCATATAGTCTGCTTAGTTTTAGTAAGCTCCTGACTATCTTTTAGCAATGAAGAATTATTGAATATCATCATTTCTTTGCCTCACTTGTTAACGATAATTTAATAATAACCCAATTAATAATTTCTGTCAATAATTAATTATGAAAAACAAAGTTGCAATTTGAATAGATAAGCTATAAGTAATATACGACCAGCAATAGCCATACAATAGACTTCTTGTATAACCCACACTAAGTAGAAAAAAGGTGTCATCCAAGTAGCTGACACTGCTCTCCTTTGTCATTCCAGTGCTTGACACTGGAATGACACCGAAGGGGCTACTGCCGTCTTGGATGGAAACCAGTGTCAGAACTAGTTAACCATGGGGCTTCTTTTGCCTTTTTTTCCATTTGGTAAATTTCTTAAATATTTATGGCTAACATGAAGCTAAGTACGAACTTTGTTAAACATAACAAATGGTGCCATTCCAGTGCTCCTTTTTTTGTCATCCCAGTGCTTGACACTGGGATCCAGTTTTCCATATAATCTCATCGAAAATGTTGTAACCACTTTCTGTGCTAGTTTGCTTGCTTACAAGCAAACTTTCCTGGATCCCAGTGTCTGGGCACTGGGATGACATCATAGGGACACTGGGATTACACCCTGACAATCGTCATCCAGCTACTTGTTAGCGGCTAAGAGATACCGCGAATGAATCGCGGTATGACGGTTCGTGGCGGCATGACGATAACCTCGTCTCACTGCCATTAAGTTAAGGAAAAAAGATAGATTTTATGGGATAATGATGTATACCAATAAGTTTAAAGGTAGTATGAGTAAAAAAGGCAGTAATAAAATTTATTCAAAATGAATTGGCAAGTCTAGAATTTATAGAATCCCATAAATCATCTTCAAAAGATTTTATGAGAAAGAGGAAGTTATCTTTTATTGACATATTTATCTTAATTTTAAGAAAAAGTGTAAAGTCGCTGCAAGTAATACTAAACGAATTTATTTTATATAGGAAAAAAGACTATACCGTTACTGCTAGTGCTTTTAGTCAAGCAAGAAAAAAAATGAAACACAGTGCATTTTCAGAAATTAACGAAGGTGTGGTTTCCTTGTACTACCAAGACCAAAAATTTAAAACTTGTTTTGGCTTTAGAGTGTTAGCTCTTGATGCCTCCAAAATCATTTTACCAACAAGCGTTGAAATAAAAAATGAATTTGGCTCAAGAAAAATACGTAACCAAAAACCAAAAGATTTAGGTGATTATGCAAGTGCAACCTTTGCGGTTTGTTAAGATGTGCTAAATAATGTTGCCATAAGGTCAGTGTTAGATAGAGGTAACACTCATGAAATTAACTTAGCAGATGGAATGCTTAAAGTTGTAAATACTAATGACTTACTGATTTGTATATTTATCTTATAAATTTCTTTCTAGCCTTACAAAAAGAAAAATTGCTTATGTCATTCGATGTCCCAGATCATCTTTTAATGAAGTGAATGCTATGTTTGAAGAAAAAAGCCCATCTAGTGTTGAGGTTACCATATGTGCTCAGCGTAAGATAAAACAAGAAAATAGTGGAATAACGCTTCAAAGTGGTACTGCCATCTGGTGAAATTGAAGTGTTAGCTACATCATTAATGGATGAACAAAAGTTTCAAACTGGAGGATTTAAGGAGTTATATTTTTTACGCTGGGGAGTTGAGACATTTTTTGCAAAACTCAAAGGAAGACTAAGTCTAGAAAATTTTACAGGAAAAAGTGTTGAGTCTGTTAAACAGGATTTTTGGTCAGCTATCTTTATTAGCAACCTAGAAAGTGTTATGACAGAAGATGTAGAAGAAGCGTTGAATATGGACTTAACCGATGATAAGCTTAAGAGGAGCATTAACAAATCTGTCTCATTTAACGCGATCAAAAACTTGGCTTTCGACATTTTTGCTACGGAATCAGATACTGACTGCATTATGGATCAATTATCAAAGCTATTTTTGATGAACACTTTGGCGGTAAGAAAGGGAAGGAAAGTTGATCGTCATAAGGTACCTTATCTTCGTTCGTTCAATTACCAAAAAAGGGTTAGAAAACACATATTTTGACTAGAGGTAGTATTCATATCTTCTGATAATAACTGGGTAGCTTATTGCCATAGCTCCTGTAAAATGACTTCTAAACAAACTATTTCTTAAGTAATTTACACTTCAGAGTTTATCTGCTTTAAAGTTTACTCTATTCTGTTTCAGTATTTGTCATAAATCCTTAATTATTTCTGACTTTTTAGTTCAGTTTTTAACCATTCTTTCCTTAACTTAATGGCAGTGAACCTCGTCATCCCGCTACTTGTTAGCGGGATCTCTTGTTAGCGGCTGAGATACCGCGAATGAATCGCGGTATGACGGTTCGCGGCGGTATGGACGTAGGAAAACCTTTCTTGGGTTAGCTATAGAGACTCTCATCTTTGGCGAGCTTCAAGGTAATTGGTTGCTATTTGCGAAAATATTCGCATAATTTAAGTAACATTACTTAATAAAAATTAACTATGGAGCTTAATAAGATTGCAGCATCGATTTTACTTTCTGGGCTAATCATTATGATAGTTAGTAGTGTAGTTGATATGCTTTACAGTCCAGAAGAATATAAGATTGAACACCAAACGATAGTAGCTGCTGGCAGCAATGAGTTCCAGCAAAAAATCGAGCAAGTGGCGCTTGATATTGGAGCGCTCATGCAGAATGCTAGCTTTGAGAAAGGTAAATCAGCAGCAAAAAAATGTATAGCCTGCCATAGTTTTGAGAAAGGTGGAATGAATAAAGTAGGACCAAACTTATGGAACATAGTTGGAAATAAAAAGGCCCATCTTGGTAACTCATTCAATTACTCAAAAGCAGTGCTTGAAAGAGGTGGAAAATGGGGGTATGAGGAGCTATTTGCCTTTTTAAAGAACCCAAAAGCCTATATAAAAGGTACACGTATGGCATTTGCAGGTATTTCCAATCCACAAGAAATTGCAGATCTAGTTAGTTATTTGCATCAATTGAGTGATAGCCCGGTTGCTTTGCCAAAGTAGTATGGATTATTGTAAATTGTTTGATGGAAATAATGGTCACATAGCATATCGAAAGCTACAAGGAAAGAAAGCTTCTGTAGTTTTTTTCGGTGGATTTGCATCCAATATGGATGGAACTAAAGCAACTGCTATTTACAAATTTTGCCAAGAAAATGACGTAGCACTTGTGCTATTTGATTATTTTGGTCACGGTCATTCAAGTGGTAATTTTATTGATTACACGATAAGTGATTGGCAAAAAAATTGTGCTAAAGTAATGAGTGAATTAACTAGCGATAAACAAATAATTATAGGTTCAAGTATGGGAGGATGGCTGATGTTGCTCACTGCCCTTCAATTTCCAGAAAAAATTGCAGCACTAATTGGTATATCGTCTGCTCCCGATTTTACTGAAGATTTGATATTCAAGCAATTGTCAGGCAAGCAAAAAGAAGAACTAGATTCTAAAGGTGTAATAGATTTTACTTCAGAGCATTGTACATACAAAATAACTAAAAATTTGATCGCAGATGGCAGAAAGAACCTTCTTTTAAACAAAAAGACAATAGATATAAACTGTCCTGTGCGCTTGCTGCATAGCATTAATGATAAAGATGTTCCTTATCAAACTTCATTGAATTTAGCTGAAAAAATTAAGTCAACCGATGTTGAAGTACACTTAATAAAATCAGCAGAGCACAATATGTCTGACAATCATTCACTGGAAGTTTTATTTAAGACCATTAGAGAATTTTGTAACCAGACTGCATTCTGTGATTTTTAGCAAAACACGATTTTTCATTTGAGCTTTCTTCAACTTAAAATAAATACAGAAAATTGCCGCCTATAGCTAAACTGACTTAGATTTACCGACAATTTGAAAAACCGTCATCCCGCTACGTGTTAGCGGCTGAGATACCGCGGCGGTATGACGGTTCGCACCATCACACTTTGGAACCTTACAGATATTGAGCAAATCCAATAATATCCTTGATTTCTTTTATATTATGGGTTGCAATTTCTGCTGCTTTCTTTGTGCCTTTTTTTAATATTTCATGTAAATGGAATTGGTCTTTTAAAAGATCATTCATTTTCTCACGTATGGGTGATATAACACTGATAATTAAATCAGCTAACTCTTTTTTGAAGTGCTTCATGTCATGTTTGTTCACTTCTTCACATACTTTTTTCACATTTACATTACTAAGCACTGAATAAATGTTTATCAAATTGCTTATTTCTGGTCGGCACTCTAAAGTAGCAAAGCCTAGAATTGAATCTGTTTTTGCTTTTTCTATTTTTTTGACAATTAAGTCATCCGTATCATCAAGGTTAATGCACGAATGTTCTGAAGGATCAGATTTACTCATCTTGCTTGTACCATCTCTTAAGCTCATTATCCTTGATGTGCAATCCAAAGTTAAGATTTCAGGTACGATGAAATGATCCAGCTTATAATGATTGTTAAAAGCTGATGCAATATCACGTGCAAGCTCCAAATGCTGTTTTTGATCATCACCAACAGGAACGTATTTAGTTTGATACAACAATATATCTGCAGCCATAAGTACTGGATAACTATATAATCCAAGAGAGGCTTTTTGTTTATCGCTGCCAGCTTTATCTTTAAATTGAGTCATGCGATTAAGCCAACCAATTGGTGTATAGCACCCAAGCAGCCAGCCCAGTTCTGCATGACCATTAACTGTGGACTGATTAAAAATAATGGACTTTTCTGGATCTATTCCACATGCAATATAAGCTGCTGCTGTTTTGAAAATATTACTTTTTAATTCACTTGCGGGAAGCTTATTTGCTGTGATTGCATGTAGGTCGACAATACAAAAAAGAGATTTGTATTTATCCTGTAAGTCTATCCACTGTTTGATTGCACCAAGATAATTACCTAAATGTAGTACGCCACTTGGCTGGATACCTGAAAAGACAATACTTGTCATTATACATTTACCTCACGCTAATCGTTTCCACAATCAGCAGATTTCTTAGAAAGAATAACCATTGCAGGGCGGAGCAACCTATTTTTGATAGTATAACCAGTTTGTAGTACCTCTACAATGGTGCCAGGCTCTTTTTCATTGTCTTCTCTTTCCACAACAGCTTGGTGTAAATTACTATCAAAAAGCTCACCAAGTGGGTCTACTTCCTCTATTCCATGTTTTTTTAGATCATTTATAATTTTTTGATAAGCTACTTTAATCCCCTCATGAACAGGATCACCGTCTTTCAAAATTTCCATTACTCTTTTTAAATTGTCGCACGAGTCGATCATATCACGTGCAAGTTTTGTGACTGCGTAGTCACTTGCATCGCTAATTTGCTTTTGCATTATACGTTTGACGTTTTCATTATCTGCAACAGCACGGCGTAAATGATCTTCAAGCTGAACTGCACGTTCTTTTAATGTATTGAGATCTTCATTTAAATCATCAGTTTGCTTATGGTTATCACTTTGTTGGTCGTCACCTTTCTGCCTACTTACCATATCAGCAAACTTCTTCTTTTTCTCCTTACTGCTATCTGACATATCATTACCCTTAAGAATCTAATAAATATATAACAATTAATCTGAAAATATCAAGCGCCAGCTACATTCGTCTTTCTATGCTTGCATTTAAAAAGTTAATTAAAGTAGTTTTATAAAAAGAATCAGAAAAAGTACTAATATCATTTTGTGCCATATTAATGTAGTGTCTAGCTTTTTCCATAGAAAGCTGAATGGCATTATGGTGATTAATATAGTGTAATGCTTGGTCAAAATTGTGTCTAGCTGAAGAAAAGCATTTTTCCCAGAATTTTTGCTCTGCTGGACTGCCCTTTTCGTATGCTATAATAGCAGGTAAGGTGACTTTACCTTCGAAAAAGTCTTTTCCGACTTGCTTTCCAGAAGTGCCTTGATTAGCAGTATAATCGAGCATATCATCAACTATTTGAAATGCCATACCAAAATTAAAACCAAAATTCTTTAGCCTCTCTGTTTCGTCATTTGTTGCACCAGATACTGTTGATGCAGCTTCACAGCATGCAGAAAATAAAGATGCTGTCTTTTCTCCAATGATATCAAAATAATTTTCCCTGACTGTGTGGGGGTCAAAGCGTGCTGTCATCTGCTTTATTTCACCCTTCACAAGTAAATGCGATGCTTTAGATAAAATAGAGAGAATATTTAAATTTCCACACTCTATAAGCCATCTAAATGCTAGAGTCAACAATAGATCACCAACTAAAATGCTTGATTTATTTCCCCAAATCTTATTCGCTGTTTTAACTCCATGGCGTGCCTCACTTTCATCGAGCACATCATCATGAAGTAAAGTAGCATTGTGTATAAACTCTACCGATGCAGCAACGTTGATCCTATTCTCCCCAGAATAGTTTAGCATTTTACATATAATAAAAACTAGTTTAGGCCTTATTTTTTTTCCACCTGACCTAACAAGATGAGATATAATATCAGTAGCAAGCTTAGCATCTTCATCATTGACATTTTTGAAGACAAAGTCATTCATAGCTGACAAATCAGAAGATACAATATCGTCTAATTTATCGCTGTTTGTTAAATCAGTATTTAGCATTTTAAGAGACTTATGCCTCTTGCCCTTGTGCTTTCTCGTTCTCTACTTTCTTCTTTTCTGTTTTCTTTGGTTCTGTTTCTAAAGTTACTATGCCTTTTTTGATAAACCACAGTACTCTTTCAGTTGCCTGCGCGCCTACACTTAGCCAATGTTTTAATCTATCAGCTTTCACCACAACACGATTTTTATTGTCTTTTGGTAACATTGGATCATATTGTCCTATTTTCTCAATAAAACGCCCATCTCTTGGTGCTCGTGAATCAGCTACAACTATCCTATAAAAAGGGCGTTTCTTTGCGCCAAACCTCGCCAACCTTATTTTAACTGCCATGTTAACCTTTATTCATATATTAGCCACAATTTTATACAATGAGCCGTTTTAAGTCAAATGAATTATACAGCTTTTGCACCTTATAATATAATTACCAATAATGTAGGGCAGTGCCGGGCGCACAGCTATACGAACATTCATTTTTGAAGGTAAATTGCACAGCAAATGGTGTCATTCCAGTGCTTGACACTGGAATCCAGCCTTTTTTTAATCATTAAAACGTTGTATTTTAACATAAAACGGCTACTTTTATGCTTACCAACTTAATAAAATTCCTGGATCCCAGTGTCTGGGCACTGGGATGACATCCTTTCTAGTGAAGATTGCTCTCAAATCGCAATGTTCGTACAGTTGTGTGTCTGGGCACTGGATGCGTTTGAAGCAGCTTATAAGATTTTTGATTATATATCATCAAGTATAGCGTGATTAACTTCGACTTTATACTTTGATTCCAGATAGCTAATTAATTGCTCTTTTAGCGATATCATCACACGTTTTCCGGTGTCAAGCGTGTTTAATTTGCCATTTGATGAATGCATTTCTTTTAGAACACCTATTATAATTTCATTATTGTATTGAATAGGATCTGTCACTGAACCAGTTGTTTTCATATTGAAAATCTCTTCTACAAAAGAAAAGGGGTAGTTTTGTTGATCCACTTTATTGCGGTGCATCTGCTGACCTTTAACTAATTCCACACCTTGAATTTCTTCCAAATCTGTTTTTTCTCTTAGTTGAACTGCAACCTCTTGCCCGAATTTAAACATTCTTTCTTTTATAAACTCACTACGCCAAAGCTCTACCGCTAATGCCTTGCCTTCTTCAAAACTTTGCAATTTGGGTGGAAAGATATCGACGATTTTTACACTAACAACGGCGTCCCCAACGCCCTTAAAATAACCTTTCTGATCCTTTTCTCGCGAAAAAATGAAAGAAATCAAATCACCAGAATCTCCTACGTTATTACCGCTTTGATCTTTTCCACTCGCATCTACTGGACCAATAGTTTGTATAGGTAAATTATATTCACTCAATATTTCTTCAATTTCTGAACCATTGTATATCTTATAGTTCACTTGGTTTATGAAATCATTGACTCTTTCAAAAGACTTTTGGTTAGTTAGAACTGACTTTATGTCTTTTTTTAAATCAACTAAGTCTTCATCAGAGATTTGATGCGCACTTTCCACTTTTACTATGTGCCAACCAAAACTGCTTGCTAAAACTTCACTTACTTCACCTACTTTAAGAGCAAATACCTTCTCTCTCACGTCTTCTGGTAAAAAATCCTTAGTTATATTATTTACTCTAGTTTCCTCAAGTTTTGCTTTGCCAAACTCTTCTACTATCTGTTCAAAGCTTGTTTTACCCTCCTCAAATGCTCTTCTTGCTGTCTCAGCTTCTTCTTTGGTAGAAAATATTGCATTGAATATATCTCTTTGATTTTTAAGTTCTTGTTGTTCTATTATACCATCAACTTCTTCATCTGAGATCTTGATTTGATCTTCAAAATACTTTTGGCCTAGGGAAATATATTGCGCAGTTCGATACTCAGGATAATAAAAATGGGATTTATTTCTTTCGTACAAATCAAGTAAGGCTTGATCATCTGGTTCAGGAATGTTTGTAACTGCATCTTCAGTTATTTTAACAATATCAACTACTCTAGTTTGGTAGCGACTTTTGTATATCTGCTCATCAATTTTCTCGCCAAAAGTTACTGGATAATTATCTTTAAATAATGAAGTCATGAACATCATTGCAGGCAGGACTTTCTCTAGCTTTGCTATATACTCTTTCTCTGTCATATGCAGGTCATTTAGCGTTTCATAGAATTTATTTTTGTCAAATTCACCTTTATCATTTTGAAAGTATTTGGTGTTTTTAATATGGTTTTTTATAGATTCTTCTCCAACTGTCAACCCCAGCTCACTAGTTAGGTTAAACAATAGTTTTTGCTCTATAAGTGCGTTAAGCAAATCATATTTCAGCTTTTTTACTTGTTCTCTACTCGCATCAGATCCAGAAATTTGTTTTCCATAATTTTGATATAGCGACTTATACTCATCTGACGTTATAACTTCTTTTCCAACCCTAGCTACCTCTTCTTTTTCATCATCACCTGATAAAAGGTTGCCAATTCCCATGAAGATTAACAAGCAAGCTAAAAGGACAACGGTTACTTTAGTGAAAAAATTTTTAACATTCATTTTAAACCCAGTTAATTAATGATTAATTATAGAATAGTGATAATTTAATGCTTGTAAACCTGTTGCTTTATTAGCTAATATATATAATATTACAATATATTAACTTAAAATTTAACTCTCTAATCTTAAATAGGAACATATGTTTAACTGAGTTATACTATACCTTAGGAAGGGGAAATATTTTGTTTGAAATATGCTTAAAGGTAAGCGCATTTAATTAACTTAAGAGGTGGGAAGTGACAAACAAAAAGTTATTGAATGACAAAATTAATGCTTTTTTAGTTTTAATAGTTTATATTTTAGCTCTGTATAACAGTAAGGGATACTTTAAATGGGAGATGCTTTTTTGATGTCAATGGAATCTTCTAAGGGCAATAACGATAGAAATAAACAGTTTCTAGTGCAAATAGCTGCTTGGTTAGTAGACAACACTGGTTTAACTTTTAATCAAATAGCACAATGTTGCAGATTGGCCCTTGAAGAAGTACAAGACATAGCTGATGAGGAAATAGAAGTAGAAAAATATAACCCTATTATTTCTGGAATAATTACTGAAAAAGAAATCGATGATTGCAAAAAAAATCCAAATCGTGTACCAAATTTGATTATAAAAAATATAAAAAAAAGGAGTAAAGCGATTGGTAGCATTCTTGGCTTTGCCTCTACGGCAAGACGTAGAGATAAACCTGATGCGATTTATTATTTAGTAAAAAAATTTCCTATCTTGGACAATAACGTTATAGTTAAATTAATTAGTACAACAAATTACACAGTTGAGCAGGTAAGAGATGGATCTCATCATAACATGCAAAATATAAAACCCCAAGATCCTGTACTACTCGGCTTATGTAGTCAAGAAAATTTAGAAGCAGAAGTGGAAAAAGCAAAAGTAGAAGAGGAGAAGCAAGAAAGGTTAAAAAAATATAAAGAATAGCTATTGAAAATCCTCAAATTTTTGTGTTTTGTTAACATTAAATTAACTTGACTTGCTAGTGTTTATTAGTATAATGTAAGTAAAGTACGGGGTTTAATGATAATTAAGCTTAATACGCACTGAAACTAACTCAGCCTAATTTATTATCTTATAGTCACATTTTAGGTTAGTAAGCATCAATTAAAATTTTTGGAGGATTATGACAACAATCAATGAAGATGTTTTGGCAAAAGGAAAGGTTACAGCTCAACCTGAAAAAAGTGAGCAAATTTACAATAACGATACAGTAAAACAGATGGTCAATGAAGGTACTGAGAAAAACAGAAAAACATTAGATCTGAGCAAATTAAAAGAGAAAACAGCAGAAGAATTGTTAGAGTTAGCTGAAGAAAGAAAAATTTCAACTAACGGTAAAAGCAATGGTAGAATGCTAAAGCAGGAAATAATATTCAGCTTAATGAAAAAAATGAGTGAAGAAGGAGGCATAACCACAGGGAGTGGAATAGTGGAAATATTGCCTGATGGTTTTGGTTTCTTACGTTCAGCAAGTGCAAATTATGCCCCAAGTACCGATGATGTTTATATTTCTAACGGGCAAATAAAGAAGTTTAATTTACGTACAGGAGATATGGCATATGGAGAAATAAGGCCACCTGGTGATAAAGAGAGATATTTTACTTTAACTAAGGTTCAAAGTATAAACTCTACTGAAGTAAGTGAATTAAGAAAGTACGTCCATTTTGATAATTTGCTTCCTCTTTATCCTGAGGAAAGCATAGTACTTGAGTGTAATAATGGTGATGATAAAAAAGGCTTAAGCATGCGTGCTATAGATATAGTAGCTCCTCTTGGAAAAGGGCAAAGAGCGTTAGTAGTTGCTCCACCTCGCACAGGAAAAACTGTATTGCTTCAGCAAATGGCTAACTCTATAGCTATAAATCACCCTGAAGTAGAATTAATAGTGTTACTTATAGATGAAAGACCTGAAGAAGTAACAGATATGATACGTTCTGTAAAAGGTGAGGTAGTAAGTTCTACATTCGATGAGCCTGCTTACCGTCACGTACAGCTTGCTGAAATAGTAATAGAAAAAGCTAAAAGAATGGTTGAGCATAAAAAAGATGTGGTAATTCTACTTGACAATATTACTAGACTTGCACGTGCTTATAATGCGGTTATTCCTTCGTCTGGGAAAGTTCTAACTGGTGGTGTAGATTCAAACGCACTGCAGAGACCAAAACGCTTTTTTGGAGCAGCTCGTAATATTGAGAATGGGGGTTCTTTAACTATAATCGCCACAGCTCTTATAGAGACTGGTTCAAAAATGGATGAAGTTATTTTTGAAGAGTTTAAAGGTACAGGAAATGCTGAGATCATACTTGATAGAAAACTTTCTGATAAACGTATATTTCCAGCTATTGATATTACAAAATCCGGAACAAGGAAGGAAGAGCTATTAGTTGATAAGGCTATACTAAATAAAATATGGGTGGTGCGTAGGATACTCAATCCTATGGGACCCGTTGAAGCAATGGAATTTTTACGTGACAAACTACTTTTAACAAAGAGCAATGCTGACTTTTTTAACTCCATGAATCACTAAAAGTAAGCCAGTTATGATGGATATGCTGAGCAAAAAGTAAAACGCTCTTATAGCTAAAATAATTTGGATTTACCAAAATATATTTATAGTTAAGTTGGCAATTTACCTTAAGTTAGCGCGTGACACTGGAATGACACCCTTGGTGGCAGACAGCTAAAGGAAAATATCAACTAGGTTTATAATCTATCACTACCGTGTTTGCAATTTTGTCGTGAAAAGCTTGTTTATGTTCATCACCTACTGCACATACTAAAACTAAGATTAGTATAGCTAAGAATAAAATGGGATTACAAAGTGATATGCAATAAATTATAAAAAGAGCTATAGTCCTTTTCATTGCTTGCATTGTAGTGATTGACTCAAATGTATCTTTGTCTTTTACACGCATGCTAAATAACAAGTGTCCTGGAGTGCCGCCAAATTTTACTAGCATGAATATATGAAATATACATGGTATCATTAAAAATAAAGAAAATACAATCGTGGTGATTACAATTATTGCACCCATGATCCCTTGTATTGCGTGTGTAAGTGAGAAATCCACCGCCATTAAACCAAATGGTATTGCGATAAATAAAATACAATCAACTATAAATGCTAGAGTACGTCTTGTCATCGTTGAGTAGTTTACTTTTTTATCCATGTACTACCTATAAAGAAAAATATCAACTAGATTTATAGTCTATCACTACTGTTTTTGCAATTTTATCGTAAAAAGTCTGTTTGCGTTGATCAAATACTGCAAACAAAAATAAAATTAGCACAATTAAAAGATATAGAAAAGTATAACCATGATAATGCAGATGAAGCAAAAAGCGAAAAATAATCCAGATGCTTCCCTTAGAAATACATCTTATTGTTGCTTGCATAAGGGTAACATTTGTAAATGTATTAGCATCTTTAATATGCATACCACACAATAGTTTTCCTGGGGTACCACCAAGTTTTGTTACCATTAATATTTTGGATATTGTTAGTACTAATGTTGCGACCACTGTAGAAACTATAAATGGTATTTCTGTTGCTAGTTGTGCAAGTTCCTGAAAAGAGTCTTTATCTTGATCTTGTAATGATACGATGAATACACCATAGATAAAACCGAAGATAAAATGAGGGGAAAATATGATGAGGTCAAGTATTTCTGCTACAATACGCCTTGTAAATCCTACATAATTTACTTTAACATTTATTTCAGTATTCATAACCCCACCTATATTTCATAATATCATCATATGATATAAAAATACGTTATTAAATAACCGTAAATATACTAATTTGGGTAATATTAGCTACTTGTGCCACTCTATTATTTAAATTAATATTAAATCATTTATAACTAGGGAAGTTATGTCAACACTAATCACAGTTGCATATGGCGACGGTATCGGACCAGAAATCATGGAAGCGGTGCTGTCGATATTGCGCGAAGCAGAAGCGGAAATCTCAATAGATATTATTGAAATAGGGGAGCGTGTTTACAGTAAAGAATGGTCTCACGGAATTTCTCCAAGTGGTTGGGAATCAATTGAAAGGACAAAAATATTATTAAAATCTCCGACAACAACTCCTCAAGGTAAAGGGCACAAAAGCTTAAACGTTGCACTCAGAAAAAATCTAGGGTTGTATGCAAATATCAGACCATGCATTTCATATCATCCTGTTATAGAAAATAAATTCGATAAGTTTGATATCGTAGTGATACGTGAAAATGAAGAGGACGTTTACACCGGAATAGAGCATAGGCTCACTGGTGACTCTTACCAATGCACTAAAATTATTACTAGATCTGGCTCAGAGAAGATATGCAGGTACGCTTTTGAATATGCAAAAAAACACAACAGAAAAAAAGTAACTTGCCTGACTAAAGATAACATCATGAAAATGACTGACGGAACTTTCCATGCCGCGTTTGATCGCATTGCAAAGGAATACCCAGATATAAAGGCAGAACATTATATAGTTGATATTGGAATGGCGCGTGTTGCAACAGAACCGGAGAATTTTGATGTTATAGTAACCGAGAACTTATATGGCGACATATTATCAGATATAGTCGCACAAACCTCTGGATCTGTGGGGCTTGCCGGAAGTAGTAACATCGGGAATGAATACGCAATGTTTGAAGCAGTGCACGGTTCTGCCCCTGATATTGCAGGAAAAAACATAGCCAATCCTTCTGGTCTTTTAAATGCTGCAGTGCATATGCTAATTTACATAGGTCAAGTGGGTACTGCAAAACTAATCTACGATGCATGGCTCAAGACTTTGGAGGATGGAATACACACTGCCGATTTATATAAGGAGAAAAGAAGTAAACAGAAAGTTGGTACAAAAGAATTTGCAGAAGCTGTTATAGACAATCTAGGAAAAAAACCGAAAACATTATCTGAGCTTATAATTGGCAGTGATCCAAATAGTAAAGTGGATAAAATACAGGATAATTATGAACAGGATTATAAGATTAAAAAACTAGTGGGTAGCGATATAACGCTTGCCTGGAGTAAGCCGGCTGACTTTGACCAAATAGTGAAGTTGTTTGAAACAAGTAATCCGCAGATTATAGCAATATATTCAAAAGGCCTTGCGATTTGGCCAGGAAGTTCAAAGTCTTCAAGTGACCAAATAACCTGCAGGTTCATTGCAAATAATGAAATTACAAATAGTGATGTGAATAACTTGCTAATCAAATTTGAGGAACATAATTTTGATGTGGTGAGAATGGATAAGTTGTATTTGTATGATGGGAAAGAGGGTTTCTTCTCTTAGTGGTTGCTTGATATTTTTATGCTTGTGTGAAACATTAAATATATTATACTAATAGTATCGTGTATTTATGTGAGGTGTAGTAATGAGTCAACATTTTAAGTTAACTGGTCAGGAGTTTTATGATAATAATGATCTGTTTAACGTACTAGAGATAAAAGCTGAACAAATTGTAGGTAAGGATTATCAAGCTCTTAGCAAGTTTCTGAAAAAACAATATAATAAATTGATACTTGTAAACCATCCTGACAAAGGTGGAGACAAAAATAGATTTGATCAGATTTATAAAGCTTATCAAGAGCTAAAAAAGTACATTGAACCTTTAGAGTCAGGAAATCCTTGTGTTAAAGTCAGTGTTGGTGCTGAAAGTGATGGGCGTTTAACGGCAAGAGGAGAGTTTCACTATAGGAGAAGTTTGTTTAATAAGCTAAAAATAAGTTGAGAGAAAGATGCTGTAGGTAAAGATTTTGATGGATTGATTTCTATACTAAAAAGAAGTGACTATTCGTTTAAAAAAGATCTAGAAAAATGCATGAAACTCCAAGCTCAAATAAATAGGATTTTGCAAAATCCAAATTTAGATAATTTTAAGAAGAGTGTAGAAAGTACAAAATTAATGAAAGAGCTGTATCAATATATAACAAAGCCAAGCATATAATTATTCAATTATATTACTCCTCTAGAAGAAAAGAGAAGCCTAGTTAAAGAAGATAAGAAAGCATTAGCGTTGAAATTTATAGAGCGTAAAAATGCTCTACTGCTTGTCCCAAAAATAAGTCTTCTGCCTTTAGCTCTATTAACTACAGTTACTATAGGTTGCTATTTTTCATGGTGGATCATAGGATTTAGTATCATTGCTGGTAATGCCTCTCATTTATTAGTAAATTATTATATGAAAAAGTATAAAAATTCAGAAATTTCCACTGATGAATTCATGAGTAAAATAAACTATATCACGCTAGGCAATAAGCTTCTTATCAACTATCCTTTAGCTGCTTTTTCTGTTTATCTACTTACAACAAATTTCATTGCTAATAGATTAACTGTTGGTGGAACCATACTTGGTTCACTATTGTTATTGGCGGCAGTATTAATTGAAATGTTAGCTCCTGTTTTCTCAAAAGGCTGTGAAATATATGCTGAAAAGCACACAAAAGATTTACTAGAAGAGGATCCAAGAGATAGGGTACAAAAGGAAACTGACCTGTTAGGATGGTATGATCCACGAAAACTGTTAATGCCAATTGTTATGCCTCTTATTAAAAAGTGTTTTGCGGAAGTGGTAAGCGAATTTGCTGAGAGAAATTTTGATGAAGTGAACACTAATGTGTCTGATGTTAATACTGAAGGACTATCTAAGCCTCAAGGAATTGAATTTGCACAGTAACCAGTGTAGTATAGGCTTTTAGCTCTATGCATGGACTCAAAAAAAGTAGAATTGATATTTGAAAAGTTTCAAGAATCAAATTCTGCACCAAAAATAGAGCTAAATTATATCAATCATTATACGCTTCTGGTCGCAATAGTTTTATCAGCACGGACGACCGATGTAAGCGTTAACAAAATTACAAGAGAACTTTTTAATATCGCTGATACGCCAGAAAAAATGCTGAATCTTGGGCAAAACGAGCTAAAAAAACGTGTAAATAGTATCGGTTTATATAATTCCAAAGCAAAAAATATAATCGGGCTCAGCAAAATATTGATTGAGAGGTACAATAGCAAAGTGCCTACTGATTTCGATGATTTGGTGTCTTTGCCGGGAGTGGGAAGAAAGAGCGCTAATGTGTTCTTAAATTCGGGGCTTGGCATTCCAACATTGGCAGTTGATACTCACGTTTTTAGAGTGAGCAATAGAATTGGGCTTGTGAAAGAAAAAGATGTGTTTAAAACAGAGCAATCTCTTTTAAATGTGGTTCCCAAAAAATACCTGCTTTATGCTCATCATTGGCTAGTTTTGCATGGTAGATATGTTTGCAAAGCACAGAAACCTTCGTGTGAAACGTGCATAATTCATGATTTATGTGAATTTGAGTGCAAAAGGTATAAAGTCTAGTATTTCTTCTTTTGTCATCCAAGTAGCTATAGAAACGAAAAAACTTACTTGACACATTTTGCTGGAATGACACCAGTTGTTATTCAGACAACAGTTATGCAAGAGATCTGATTACATCTAAGCTAACAATGGACCACTAGATATATTACTAACTACGTTGACCTGATTCAATATTTTATTAGTGGGATTGAAATAATTTTCTATAAATTCCTTATATATAGCTGTTAACTTGTGTATATCGTTTACTGATACGCATTCGTTTATCTGATGTGCAGTTTTGTTGATTATACCAAATTCAATCACTGGACAAACATCTTTGATAAACGCGGCGTCAGATGTGCCACCACTTGTGCTAAGTATAGCATCAATGTTGGTAACCTTACTTATTGCATCAAGCATAATATCAGTATTTCTATCGGGAGTAGAGAGGAAAACGTCCCTGCTGCTATGCATAGAAAGTTTATAATCGTTAGTTACACTGGAGCATATTTCATCAATCAGCTTATATAAGCCACCCGGTGTTTGTTCATTGTTATATCGAATGTTAAAACGTGTAGTTGCTGAGCCAGGTATTAGATTGCTAGTATTATTTCCAACATCGATAGTAGTAACTTCGCAATGTGAAGGCTGAAAATATTTATTACCATGATCAAAAGTAGTATTTTTTACCTTACTCAATATCGATATTACCTTATATATTGGATTGTCTGCTAGGTCTGGGTAGGCAACGTGCCCTTGTTTTCCATGGCAAATTAATTCAAATG
The DNA here is from genome assembly GCF_021378375.1 of Wolbachia endosymbiont of Drosophila innubila. Lineage (NCBI taxonomy): Bacteria > Pseudomonadati > Pseudomonadota > Alphaproteobacteria > Rickettsiales > Anaplasmataceae > Wolbachia > Wolbachia endosymbiont of Drosophila innubila. Next base: position 778,010 of record NZ_CP076228.1, read on the forward strand.
TTACAGAACCTCTTCTGCCTATTTTTATGGTATCACCTAATTTCTCACTACTGGTTGGTTCGCCAACCACACAAAAATCTATCTTTTTCTGCTTATTTTTCATCCATTCCAAAACTGCCTTTGTTCCATATTCTTCCATGCTTTCTTCAGCACTGGTAATCAATGCACTTATTGAACCATTAAATTGAAACTTCTCTGCAATCAAATTTACCATAGCAGCAATAAATGCAGCTACTCCGCTTTTCATATCAGCGGCCCCTCTTCCATATAGCATTCCATCCCTCACTTCTGGTTTAAATGGACCAAATGCCCAATCTTTTAACTGACCCGGTGGTACAACATCAACGTGCCCAGCAAAGCACAAATTTGGTACTCCATTTATATATTTCGCATAAAGATTTTTAACTTTATCACCAAATTCTAAAATCTCACAATCAAAGCCGCTCTTCTTGAAGATTGTTGCTATATACTCTATTGCCCCGCTGTCTTCTGGTGTTATACTCTCAAAAGAGATCAATTTCCTAGTTAGCTCTACAGGGTCAATTTTCATGTCAATCTTAAAATACTTATACTGCTATATTGTAAACACTCTATGCACTATTTAAAACAAATATTACATCAAACCGAACAAACTTTTCTAAGGGAAGTAATAACAGATTACCACCTTGCTGATGATATCTATGAAATATGCACACAACACGGAAATGACATCTTTCTAGTTGCAGATGAAAATACAGCAAAACTTTTAAACAAAAACGTATTTAATAAAATTTCTCATTTAATTATTCCAACCCCACCTGCCATTCCAGTGTCACGCACTGGGATGACATCAAGTAGAGAAATGACACCAAGCAGAGCTGCCTCTCTTGAAACCGTAAATCTAGTGAGAAACAAAGTAAAAGACAGTGACTTAATAGTTGCATTTGGTAGCGGCACCGTTAACGATATCTGCAAATATGCAAGCTACCTCGAGAAAAAAGATTATATATCCTTTCCAACAGCCGCTTCTATGAATGGATATACATCCGCAAATGCTTCAATATTAGTAAATGGATATAAAAAATCGTTCAAAGCACATCTTCCAAGAGCAATATATATAGATATAGACATACTTGCCAATGCGCCACTGCGCCTCACATTAAGCGGATTTGCAGATTTCATTTGTCGTTCAACAGTTCAGGCTGACTGGCTACTATCTCATTTGTTGCTTAGCACAGAATACAATGAATTACCTTTTACACTTGTTCACGATTTGGAGCAAATTTTGCTAAGAGAATATACGGCGCTTACTAAAAGAAGTGGAAAAGAGGTCCTATTACTTATGGAAGTTCTACTAATTTCAGGACTTGGAATGGTGATGTCAAAAGGCAGCTATTCTGCAAGCCAAGGAGAGCATATGATAGCTCACGCAATGGAAATGGTAACAAAAGATTATTCCTCACTACATGGTGAAAAAATTGCTGTCACAACGATTACTATGGCTAATTTACAGGAAAAGATATTATCAATACAAAACCCGATTATCAAACCGACCACTTTAGATGTAAAACATATAACTCAGTACTTTGATAATATCGAATTTGTAAGAACTTTTGAACAGAAGCAAATTATGCAGCAAAAAATCCAAGAGATTATTTGTAAAGAATGGCATAATATTTCCAGTTTAATTAAGCAAAATTTACTACCTGCAAAACACCTGCAAAAAATATTTGAAGATCTATCAATTCCACACTTACCAGAGCACCTCAATTGGAATAAAGAACAATATTGTAAAGTGGTCGATTTTGCGTTTACAACAAGAGATAGATTCACCTTTCTTGACTTAGCTAACTGCATAGAAGAAAGTTAAGTTTTGTAGTGAAATTCTGTCATTTAAAGAGATCATAGGCCAAAAGCTAAACCCTTTTCACAATCTCTTATCCATTGTCTCCTCACCTGAGTGGATATACAACTCATTCCAAGTAACTGACACTGGGTTTCACCAATAGCACTGCTTTGCTAAACATAGTTTAGTTCGAGTGGCTGAGGAGGGACTTGAACCCCCGACCAAGAGATTATGATCCTCCTGCTCTACCAACTGAGCTACTCAGCCTAATTAAAAACCTTATTATACACACGATCTATATGTTTCGTATAATACTTCAAATCAAACAAAGATTCAAGTTTTTCCGAGTTAATAACCTTAAGTAAGGGTTTATCTTGTTTCAATTCGGCCAGAAAATCACTGTTGTTTTGTTTCACTTTCATTGCATTGCTCTGAACAATTTTATACGCCTCTTCCCTCGCCAAACCACTATTTACTAACTCAAGCAATACACGCTGTGAGAAAACTAAACCTTTTGAAGAATTTAAGTTCTTTTCAATGTTTTCCTTATTGATCACCAATTTATCTATCAAATCTGTTAATCGCACTAAAGCAAAATCCATTGTTATACAAGCATCAGGAGCAATGCATCTTTCCACAGACGAGTGTGATATATCACGTTCGTGCCACAATGCAACATTTTCTAACGCAGGAAAAACATAACTGCGTATTAAACGTGAGAGTCCAGTCAGATTTTCACTTAAAATAGGATTACATTTGTGTGGCATAGCAGAGCTTCCCTTCTGCCCAGTGGAAAAATGCTCAGAAATTTCGCCGATTTCAGTTCTTTGCAAATGACGAATTTCAACAGCAACATTTTCTATTGAACTTGCAATTACTCCCAAAACTGAAAAGAACATGGCATGTCTATCACGAGGAATGATTTGAGATGATATGGTTTCAGGTATGAGTCCCATTTCTTTCGCTACATATTCTTCAACAAACGGATCAACATTTGCAAAATTGCCTACTGCACCTGATATTTTACAAATTGAGATCTCTTTTTGCGCGCTAATTAATCTCTGATAATTGCGTTTAAATTCAGCATAAAATCTGGCAAATTTTATTCCAAGAGTTGTTGGTTCTGCATGCATTCCGTGACTGCGTCCAACACAAACAATATCTTTATAGTCCTCAGCTTTTTTTTTCAATGCTGCAAGTAAATTTTTTAGATTCTCGAGCAAAATATCACAGGACTCTTTCAGTTGCACCGCAAGGCATGTATCCAAAACATCAGAACTTGTCATTCCATAATGAAGATAACGAACATCAACTCCCGCTTTTTTAGCAATATATGTCAGAAAAGCTATAACATCATGTTTTACAATGGATTCAATTTCGTTGATACATTCAACATCAAATTCAATAGCACCAGAGAGGTTCTCAGCAATATTATTCGGAATCACTCCTAACTTTGCTTGAGCTTCACACGCTAATTTTTCTATTTTAAGCCATATATTAAATTTATTATTTTCCTCCCAAATGGAAGACATTTCTTTTCTGCTATAGCGGGGAATCATTTTTGATTTATTCCAATAATGGTGTCATTCCAGTGCGTGACACTGGAATCCAGATATAAAAGTATTTGCAAATTATTCAATGGACAACGGATTCTAGAAGCATAAAATAATGTCCATGATGAAATAAACTGGATCCCAGTGTCACGCACTGGGATGACATGAGGGAAGCACTGGGATGACACCAGCTTAGCCATGGCAGAAATTTCTTTACGACTATAACAAGGGATCATCTTTGATCAGCTATCATCACCATCAGTAGCTTCTTTATTCGCATCTTGCTCTGCCTCTTGTTGCTCAGACTTCTGATTTTGCAATTTTACTTGCCTTAGCTCATTTGCATCTGTTTCGGATTTCACGACGTATATAGTAATTGGTACTACTACTTCACTATGTAATTCTACGTTTACTTGGTATTCACCCAAGTTTTTGATGCTTACTCCACCAAAAGATAAACTACGGTGATCTATCACATGTCCTTCTTGTAGTAAAATTTTCGCAATTTCACGTGTTGTTACAGAACCAAAAATTTTACCATCCTCTGAAGCTTGCTTTATTAATACCACAAACTTATCATGTAGTGACAACGCAAGCTCTTTTGCTACATTTAATCTTTTTATATTCTCTTCTTCCAGTAATAAACGTTGCTCCTCTAGCTTTGTTAAATTTTCCTTGGTAACTTTCACCGCTTTTCTTTGTGGAAAAAGAAAATTACGTGCATAACCTGGTTTAACTTTGACAACTTCACCAAGCTTACCTAAAGTCCTTATATTTTCCTTTAAAATTATCAACATAAATTACCTAAACTTTTTTAGTACAGTAAGGAATAAGAGCTAAAAAACGTGCCCTTATGATCGCTAAGCGTAACTTCCTTTGTTTTTTTGCACATACGCCTGTTAATCTTCTAGGTAATATCCTACCATAGTCAGAGGTAAACTTGGATAATAAATCTATATTCTTATAATCTATGTCTTCATCTTTAGACGCAGCAAGAGGGCAAACTTTAGAACGCCTAAAGCCAGTCCTATTATTTACAGATACGTAAGAATTATTAAAACTATTTCGTCTTTTCATCATTATGCGCTTTGCTCCTCAATTTGTTTATTCATCATATGAGATTTACCTTCAAAAATTTTATCAACCTGCACAGGAAAGTGGCGAATAACGTTCTCATTAAGTTTCATTCTACGCATAAATTCATCCAGAATGCTTGCAGTAGAACTTATGCACATTATACAATAATGACCGCTCTTCATTTTATTTTTGTGATATGCAAAATCCAAAAGACCCCAATGTTCATACTTGATTAATCCTGATGCTTCAATGTTTTTCAAAAGCATTTCCAACGCTTTGCTCGATTGAGTTGGACCGTTTATTCTAAAATCTTTCAAAGTATCTTGAAAAATCTTTATTAGATGTTCTGAAATATTTCTCTTCAAAGCATTTACTGCGTTATGGATAAACGCACTTTTAGTACTGCCTCCTAGAAATTTTGTAAAATCTTGCGTTATTCCTAAATCTTTTAGGTCATCTTTCAACTCTTTATCGATTTTTGACTTCACTTCTTTCAAATTTGAAAGATCTTCTTCTAATTCAACCCATAAAATTTTTGTAAGATCTTCCAAGAAATCAGAGTAAGCAACTAGACTTTCTTTAATGTCCTCAGCACGCACTTCTAACTCTTGTTTTGTAAGCTTGTCATTTCCTTTTTTCAGAATATCCCTGATTTGCTGGAACATAATATCTGCTTTAATATTTTTCAATGAAACAGCTAGCTCTTGGACCATCTCCTCTACTTCTTGCTGTAACAATCCTTGTTGTGCTATAAAAGTAAATTCATAAAGATTCACTATATCTTCCTTTAATACCGATTAAATATTTCATTATATAAAGCTTTTTTATATAAGCAAGTTATTTGTATTAATTTCTACGCATTTAATCCAGCTTAAATTAGATATTTCATAAATTACTTGAGGAGCAATTGAGTATGCACCTGGTAATAAGATGCTCACTTTATGTTTTTCGAGAAGAAGTTTTAGCATTATTTTGGTTCTGCCTTCATCTTTCAATATTGTGTTTAATTCCATAGCGGCTTTTTGCGAATCCGTGCACTCAGTGGTGAGAACTAATTCTTTTATTGTAGAAGTGACTCTTTTTGTAAACTCAGATATATCCTTGCCTGCTAATCTTGTTGTATTTTCCGAAGCTTCAAGATCAATTATCACAAATGTTCCTGGTGAAAATAAATCTCTTTTTTCTTCTATTATTTCATTATTGTAGAATGCTATTTCAGAAACGTTATGGGGATCAGAAAGTGTGAGGATAACAAACCTTCCACGCTCTGAAGTTCTCATACGTGCATTTAATATTACCCCAGCAGTTTTTGCTGTTCTATTTTCTCCGATAAACCCAATATTTAACTTTTCCAGAAGAGTTCTAAATTTTTCAAGCGGATGATTAGTTAAATAAAATCCTAGTGAAAATAACTCATGTTCTAATTTTTCCTCTTCATCAAAATCTTCCACATTCTCAAGTTTCGGTTTGAGGACATCAAGACTACCAAACAAAGCAGCTTGACTTGATTCTCTATCCTGTTTGTTTTTATTTGCAAAGTAAATCAGCGTGTCCATTGACTCATATAGCTGCTTTCTGTTCTTATGCACGCTATCGAATGCTCCGGATTTAATCAGGCTTTCTAGCGCTCTCTTATTTATTATATGACCTGAATTTTGAATGAATTCCCATATGTCCTTACAAGCGCTTGAACGTACGTTCACTATTCCTTCCGCTATAGAAAAACCAACATTCCTCAAGGCAGCAATACCATAACGTATGCGTTCATCCTCTATTGAGAATTCAGCTTGAGACTTGTTTATATCAGGTGAAAGAACGGTAACGCCACTAAACTTTGCTGCATGATAAAATAAATTCAGTTTATCTCTATCATCAATATTCAGATTCATTAGTGCTGTAAAAAATTCTAATGGATAATTAGCTTTAAGGTAAGCCGTTTGATAAGATATCACCGCATATGCTGCAGCATGAGATTTATTGAACCCATAACCAGCAAATTTTGCAACAAGGTCAAAGATATAACTTGCCCTGTTGTAATCAACGCCATTCTTCGTTGCCCCTTGGATGAAAAGTTCACGTTGTTTATCCATCTCTTCCTTGATTTTCTTACCCATAGCACGTCTCAGCAAATCTGCTTCCGCTAAGCTATACCCGGAAAGAATACGGGCTATTTCCATCACTTGTTCTTGGTAAATTATTACCCCAAATGTCTCTTTTAATACTTCCTCAAGTAACGGATGAATATAATCTGGCTTTTCAAGTCCGTGTTTTCTTGCAACATAAGTTGGAATGTTATCCATAGGTCCTGGACGATAAAGGGAAATTAAAGCGATAATATCTTCAATGCAGTCCGGTTTTAGTTTAATTAAAGCTTCTCTCATTCCCGAACTTTCAAGCTGAAACACTCCAATTGAATCACCGCTTGAGAGTATCTCATAGGTTTTTTGGTCATTTAAAGGAACTGAAGAAATATCAATCTTTTTTCCATCACGATTAATTAAACGACATACATGATCTATTAGCGTTAGCGTACCAAGCCCAAGAAAATCAAATTTTATTAGCCCAGCTTTCTCCACATATTTCATGCTGTATTGAGTGATTGGCAAAGCCGAATTTGGATCATAGTACACAGGAACAAAATTTTCCAACTTTTGATCACATATTACAATTCCAGCAGCATGAGTTGAAACGTGACGATATATTCCTTCGAGCCTTAGCGATATATCAAGAAGCTTTGCAATTACCTCATCACTATCCCGCTCTTTCTGCAGGTTTTGATCAAACTCTATCGCTTGTGATAAAGTTACAGGATTTACTGGATTAAATGGAACCATTTTAGATATTTTATCCACTTGAGAGTAAGGCATTTGCAATACTCTACCAACATCACGCAATACTGCCCTTGCCTGCAATTTACCAAAAGTGATTATTTGAGCAACATAACCGTACTTTTTCTGAACATAATCAATAACCAGGTCCCTTTTCTCTTGGCAGAAATCGATATCAAAGTCAGGCATCGATACACGATCAGGATTCAAAAATCTTTCAAATATTAGGCCAAACTTTATTGGATCAAGGTCTGTAATCTGCAAGCCCCAAGCAACAATTGATCCAGCACCAGAGCCTCTTCCTGGACCAACTGGAATGCCATTTGCTTTGCTCCAACGAATGAAATCAGAAACTATCAAAAAGTAGCCAGCGTAGTTCATCGAAGTTATCACACTCAGTTCGTAATTCAGCCGATCGTAGTATTGTTTAAGGTCTATGTCTGTCTCATTCGCAATACGGAATTCTAATCCTGCAACTGCCTGCTCCCTCAGTTCTTCATTCTCAGTTTTATTTTCTCGACAAGGAAATTTAGGCAAAATAGGCTGCCTGCTTCTTGGCATGTAAGAGCACCGCTTAGCTATCACTAAAGTGTTATGAATTGCTTCGGGAATGTCGCTGAACAGCTCCTCCATTTCTGCCACAGACTTGAAGTAATGCTCGGTAGTTAACTTCTTTCTGTTATTCTCCAGGGCATAACTCCCCTCCGATATACACGTTAATATATCATAAGCCTCATAGTCAGACCTATTTGGAAAAAACACATCGTTCGTTGCAACTAGTGGTATATTGCGCTGATAAGCAAAGTCTATCAAAGCTTCTTCAAGCTCTAGCTCTTTATTCAGCCCATGACGCTGCAATTCAACATATAAATGACCATTAAATGCTGAAAGCAGTTTTTCAACCGTTTCTTTATCTTGCCCCAACAATAGTTGAGCCAAACATCCACCGGTTAAAGCGATCAGACCCGTACTTAAATTCAATAGCTCATCAAAATCAACGTAAGGAATATCGCTGTTATTCTTGCGCTTTCTAAAAGACTCACTCACCAAAGTGACTAAATTAGTGTACCCTTGCTCATTTTTTGCAAGCAATAATATAGGTAAATTTTGTTCTGAATGTTTAACTATAATATTGCATCCTATTATTAGCTGTATTCCCCTACTTGCCGCATATTCTGCAAATTCAAGTGAGCCAAACAAGTTACCTGAATCAGTAATTGCAACCGCTGGCATTTTATTTCGCAAACAAAGGCCGATCAGCTCCTCAATTTTAACCGAGCTTTCAAGCAGCGAATAAACACTATGAACACGCAAGTGTATGAACATAAAAAACTTTAGATCAACAAAAAAGGATAACATTAATTTACTCATGAGAACATAATTTTCATGAGAACAAAAGCCTATAAAATTCTAAAATTAAAATACAAAAACTTACTTGACAAACTCCGCCAGCGCCCTTATCATGAAACTGAAGCTATTGTATTTGCTTTCGCCAATCTGCAGATTAAAAGGTAAGGATTACTTAATGTATCGGCGTCTCATGTTCAATTTTTTGCAGTATATAGATACTGTATGTCTTTACAAAACTTCATCTACATCTAGATTTTTATCTAAATAAGCTGAACGCGCTTATAAAGCGTTACAAGACATCAAAAAATGCCAATACTCGACAGAGATAGTAAAAGACTAGCTAACTCGGGGATTCTTTGTCTTTTTTTCTGCTTAGTAAACTTCTTAAACATTTGCAGCGTAAGTTAGTTGCAATTAAAAGCAGCTTAATCTTGCTTGTCAAGCGTTTAAAACATAAAAAACGCCAATATTTTAAAGCGGATAATAACCCCAGGGCTTCTTTTGCCTTTTTTTTCATTTGGTAAATTTCTTAACGTTTGCAGCTAAACGACAACCGTCATCCCGCTGCTTGTTAGCGGGATCTCTTGTTAGCGGCTGAGATACCGCGAATGAATCGCGGTATGACGTAGGGATTGCATTAGCTATAATTCTTTAGTTTTCACTTTTCTTTTAACCTTGCAATGATATTTTCTTTGCCGATAAAAATTAATAGTTTAGCGAGCTCTGGTCCTGTTTCTGTTCCTGTTAAAGCTGAACGCAACTGCGTAAATAGGTTTTTTGCCTTTATATCCACTGTTTGTCGAATAGTTTTGACCCATTCTGACAACGTGTTTTCATTACAATCACCTTGGGGCAATGCATTGAACGCAATTTTTATAAGCTCCTTATCAAGAATCACAGGCTCTATATCAGATTTGCATATTTTCCACCACTTGGCCACCTCAGAAAACCTTTCTATATTGTTCCTTATAAAATACCAAAACTCTGAGGAGCCCACTCCAATTTGATTTAAACGGTCTTGCACCATTTCAAATAGCATTTGTTGCAGCACTTTGCTATTTAGCTTATACATTTCACTCAAGCTGAATTGTGCAGATGCTGAGCTAAATTTTTTAATGTCAAATGAATCAATCAAAGATTGCATACAGGCGCAAGCTTCAATTGGATTGGATGTTCCAAGCTTCACTAAATAACTAACTAGTGCCATCGGTTCAATTTCATCTTCTTTTATAGATTTGATATCCAGCCCGCCTTTCCGTTTCGATATCTTGCTATCATCAAAATGTAGCAAAGACAGGTGAGCAAATGTAGGGATTTTCGCTTTTAATGCTTTAATCATTTGGATTTGCACTGCGGTATTAGTTACATGATCTTCCCCGCGTACAATATGAGTTACATTAAAGTCAACATCATCAGTAACAGAAGGTAACATGTATGTGTAAATTCCATCTTCTCTTTTTACCACAGGGTCGCTGACGCTACTGGTTGCAATATTTATTTCACCTTTAACTTCATCATTCCATTTTACAACTTCATTTCTATCCAATTTAAATCTAAAATGTGGTCTTCGTCCTTCTTGCTCATAACGAATTTTCTCTTGCTCAGTTAGAAGTAACGCGCTTCTGTCATATACCGGGGGAAATCCTTGTTTTAACTGCAATTTTCGTTTAATGTCTAACTCTTCTCTTGTTTCATAGCATGCATAAATATGCCCTTCTTTTATTAACTGCAAAAACACCTCATTGTAACGCTCAAAGCGCTCTGATTGCTTAAAACTTGCATCCCAATCTATGCCAATCCATTTTAGGTCTTCTATGATATCATTTATATATTTGACATCTGAACGCTGAAGGTCAGTATCATCAAAACGGAGTAAAAATTTTCCGTTTTGATTGCGTGTGTACATCCAACAAACCAAGGCAGTTCGTACGTTTCCTACGTGGAGGTAGCCAGTTGGGCTTGGAGCGAATCTTGTTAGCATTTAAATAGCAATATTGTTTACTCTAATTTATTTTAATTTTATATAAATATATGGCTAGAGCAAGCGAGATCTGCTAATACAATTGAGCAAGAGAAGAATAAGTATGGCTATAGCATTGTGGCACCTTTGATATTTGATGGATTAAGACCATATGATAAATTCAAGAAAATTCACAGCTTGACGACAAAGGCTAATGTAGCATTATATTGGTATCATGACTAACTTAGAAAAGATGAGAGAAAAACTGCAAGATCAAATAAATTATCATAATGTTTTGTATCACCAAAAAAATAAGCCAGAAATAAGTGATGCTGAATATGATGAACTGAAGAAAAAGTTAGCTGAAATAGAGCCAGAAATTTATGCAACACAAGATAGTGTTGGTGCTCCACCTGATGAGAGGTTTTCTAAGGTGGAACATCAAGAACCTATGCTTTCCCTTGAGAATGCTTATGATGAACAAGGTGTAGAGAAATTTTTGTCTAAAATAAAGAGGTTTTTAATTGAGGACAAAATAGAGATATTATGTGAACCAAAAATTGATGGGTTGTCGTTTTCTGCAATTTATGAGGATGGAAGATTTGTTAAAGCTGCAACTCGAGGTGATGGTTTTGTAGGGGAAGATGTCACTCACAATGTTGCAACAATAAAAGGCTTTCCTAAGTTTTTGCAAGGTGTGCAAGGAAGACTAGAAGTAAGAGGTGAAATATACATCAGTAACAGCGACTTTTTAAAGTTAAATGAAAACGATGAATTTGCCAATCCTCGAAATGCAGCCGCTGGTTCTCTAAAGCAATTGGATGCAAACATTACAGCAAGCAGACCTCTTAGATATTTTGCTTATTCTTTGATTGGTGGAGCAGAGAAAAGTCAAAGTGAGGTACTAAATAAGCTTGAGGCACTTGGTTTTTGCGTAAATGAGCATCAGTCCTTAACGAGTAGTTTAGATGGAATGCTGAAGTTCTATAATGAAGTCTATAACTGTCGCTATAACTTGGATTATGATATTGATGGGATAGTCTATAAAGTAAATGATTTGGTACTACAAAATCGTCTAGGGAATACTCACAAAGCACCGCGCTCAGCACTTGCATACAAGTTTTCTGCGGTTTATGCAAAAACAAAGTTAAACAAGATATTTATACAGGTGGGCAGAACAGGGGTTTTAACTCCAGTTGCAGATTTAGTGCCAGTCAATGTTGGTGGGGTGCTAGTTAGTAGAGCAAGTCTGCATAACCAAGATGAGATAAAACGTAAAGACATAAGAGAGGGAGATATTGTAACAATCAAAAGGGCAGGTGATGTAATTCCCCAGATCGTTGAAGTAAGCAGAGATTCTCGTCTTCCAAATACACCTGAATTTGTGTTTCCTGAAGTATGCCCTGAATGTGGTAGTAAAGTACGTCAGGTTGAGGGAGAGGCAGCAGTAAGATGTCCTGAGGAATTTGCCTGTAAAGCTCAAATGATAGAAAAACTAAAGCATTTTGTATCGAAAGATGCATTTGACATTGTTGGCCTTGGTGATAAGCAGATAGAGTTTTTTTACGACCTTGGTCTGATAAAACAAATCCATGATATTTTTACTTTAGAAGAAAGATTGGATGAATTTAATCTGGAAGAACAGTCTGGTTGGGGCGAGAAATCTATAGCTAATTTGTTAAATTCTATACAAAGCAGAAGGGTAATAACTCTAGATAGGTTTATATTTTCTTTAGGTATTAGATTTATTGGCCAAGTTGCAGCAGAATTGCTTGCAGATTATTATGTTTCTTATAATAACTGGTATAATTCGATGATTGAACTGTCATTAGATAATACTGAGCTAGTAGGTATAGATGGCATAGGAAAAAAAGGGGCTGAATCTTTGGAATCATTTTTTTCTAAGGAACATAACATCAAAATGTTAAATGATCTTACTGCTTGTCTTCAAATTCTTCCTGTGAGCTCCAACTCTAGTAACTCTGTTTTAAATAATAAAATTATAGTGTTTACTGGTAAGCTACTTGCTATGAGTAGAGGAGAGGCAAAAGTAAGAGCCAAAACTCTGGGAGCAAAGGTCAGCTCACATCTTTCTGCTAAAACTGACTACCTAATTGCAGGAGAAAAACCAGGATCCAAATATAAAAAGGCAGTGGAATTAGGTGTAGAAATTTTAGATGAAGACCAGTGGCATAAAGTGATAAGTTTGGGAGTGTTCAAATGAAACTTGGATTGTATATTAAATCAAAGTTGCAAGACTATTTAGAGAGTAGCCAATTCTTTCCATCCAAGAATCATTTTATTGACTTGCCTCAATTTTTCAACAGAAGGCAAGTCTTCTGTGCTGAGCGGTAGGCGGACAGTTTGATGTTCTATGAGCCCAATATCATGCAAAAGTGCTTTAGTGGGTATTGGGTTGCTGGCAATAAATAGGGCTTCGCAAGCCTGTTGCCAGATATCTGCCTGAGGGTTCCTGCCATTGAGGCACTTCTTAACATATTCATGTGCTACATATGGCCAAACATTGGAAGCAACGGAAACCAAGCCAGCCGCACCATAAGCGGCCATATCGGATATCATATTATCATCTCCACAAAAGACCTCAATATTTGGTGCAACTTTCTTATACTGAGCTAAAGTATCAACAGTGCCACTTGAATCTTTGATAGCCCAAAATTTTTCGTGGCTGGATAAGTTGCGTACAGTTTCAGCGTGAAGATTTATTCCTGCTCTTGATGGAATATTGTAAAACATAACCGGCACATGTGCTTTCTCAAGCAGCTTTTCAAACCATAAAGTCTGCCCCATAATTCCGGGCTTTGCATAAATGGGAGTTGTCATTAGATAGCCATGAATAGGCATACCCTTGCAAAAATCAAGCCATTCAAGAGTCTGATATAGATTCACTCCTGGTACGCCAATTATAATTTTCGTATTTAATTTTAGCTTACATACGAATTCAACTAATGTACGCTTTTCAGAATCAGTAAGCGATAGGCTCTCACCTGTGCTACTCAGCAACACTACGCCATTTTCAGCTTTAACTTGCATTGTCAGTAAACGCTGCAAACTGCTATAATCTATACTATCTCCATTGCAATTAAAAGGAGTAACACAAGCAGTCCATAAAAATGTAGATTTCAATTTAAATTGTTAAAATGGTATTTCATCGTCGAGTAGTTCATCTTTTATATCGTTGTCAAAACTTTCGTGTTTATCTTTTTGTTCTGTTTCACCTTGTTTGTATTCACTTGGCTTGTAATCAGAATTTGGCGCACTATTTCGTGAATCCAAGAGAGTAAGAGCGCTATTAAAATTATATAGAACCACCTCTGTTGTGTATCTTTCACCACCGTTTTGGTCAGTCCATTTTCTAGTTCTCAAAGAACCTTCAACATAAACTTTACTGCCTTTACGTGCAAAATCTTTGACGATTTTTACTAATCCTTCACTAAAAATTACGATATTATGCCACTCTGTCTTTTCAGAGCGCATACCGGAAAGTTTGTCAGTCCAACTTTCAGACGTGGCTATTGAAAAACTTGCCATTTCTTTTCCATTTTGTGTAGTCCTAATTTCAGGATCTTTTCCTAAATTACCAACTAGTATGACTTTGTTTATGGTACCACCAGACATAATTATGCTCTAAATAAATCCTTTTATTATCTTATGTGAAAATACTATTGTCAAATTTAATTAAAAGTGCGCTTGGAGGGATTCGAACCCACGGCCTTTGCCTCCGGAGGGCAACGCTCTATCCAACTGAGCTACAAGCGCATATATATTTAAGTTATTTAATAGATAAGCCATCCAAGTCAAATTTTTGTTTTGGATAAAGCGTAAACATAATACTCCCATATCCAAAATATACATTTTGAGAATCATTCGCATGCTTTTTTATTGCTTTTTGATCTACGGTCCATACAAAAGTTACATAATTTTCAGTGACTGAGTGCACTTTTAAATCCTTAGTATTTATAAACAGTTTTCCATTTACCCATATTTTCCATGTATCGGGAGAAAGATATAAAATTGAGTCTAAACTCACTACCTTACCGTTGAAATTATCTGATACTTCCTCTTTTGCAGCTCTTGAAGATCGTAAATTGAACTTTTCCATTTCATTGACCATTCTATTAACTGGCTCTTCATCAAAAAAAATGCTTTTTACGTTACTATATTGTGACAAAACGTCAAAGTCACTTTCCACTGCTTCTCTTATTATATCGTCCCGATCTGTATAGCTTAGTTTTTGATTGTTGATAAAGAAACACTCTTTTGCACGCAAATTTGCTATATCAATAAAATCGTCGATTTCTTGATTGCCAACTTTAAGAATACTTTCAAAATATCTTTTTTCTATCATCATTCCATACTGAGAATGATGACAAACCATTTCATCATTACCTTGTTTTTCTATATATACGCATAAATTTCCACTATTTAATCCTAATATTTTATGCTCAATAAAATCTTCATTGCCAATATATTGTCGGCAAGAATACTCCTTACAAATTTCTATGCTTTCTATGATATCTTCACAACTGCAATATGCATTAACATTGGAAATGAGTAGCGTAAAAATAAAAAACAGCTTTATGTTCATCACCTTATCTACTTAATATAGTATACCAATCAAAGACTATATTAGCTCTCACTATCTCTATCATATTACCATTCAAAATCTGATTCATAGTTGCAGCATCAATATTTCTCTGCTTATTTAAAATAAGAGATTTGATCATAACATAACCTGGCAGATTTGGAATAGACTGTAGAAATAAAAAAATATGCTTATCGCTGATTGAGCTTAAATTTAGGATCACTTCACTTTTTATTACTTTTGTGCGTTCACTTTTGTTGTGGAGCTCAACTTCTTCGGGTATAGAAATTGATATTTCAGGTTCTAATATATAGTACTTTTTATATAACTTGCTAAGCTCGAAATTTAAATTTGCAATGTATCTGCTACTATGTAAATTTGAAGAGGAAATTTTTTTCCATAAATCTAGGTTTTTATTTAGAACAACTTCCTTTTTTTGAATTCCAGTAATCTGTAAATTAATAGAACGTATTTTATCAATCGCAATTTGGTTTTTATTATAAATCTTTTCGTTATAGATAACAACATATGTTAATAACCCTATTAATCCAACAGATAATAACAAATACGATATAAACTGAATTGTAGCTTTTCTTTTTAATTGAGAGATAGTCATTAATCTACATTGCCTCTCCTATTTCAACATCAATAGATAGATTTTGCTCTTTAGCAGCAGGTAAGCTAGAAATATTAATGTCATAGGTACGAAAATTATCGTTTAAATTTTTTCGTAGTTTCTCGTATTGATGAGAAATATTTTTACCGGATTGAAAATTAAACTTTAAAGTTGTGGTAATATAACTTTTTGCCTCATTATAATTCCATTCAAATGATCGAAGCTCTATACCTGGTATTTTTAACTTTTCTACATACTTAACTTGTGTAAGAGGAGAGTATTCTATTTTTGATAAAATATTATTGATATTAATAAAATCATAAATTTCATCTATTTTTTTTACATTATAGCTTTGGCTAAGTTTTGTTAATTGGTTATTTAAGGTGTTCTGCTTTGCTGATAAATTATCAACGACATTGAAATTTGAATACAAATTTAGCAAACAAAGGGTGTTTGTTATAACTAAAACCAGGGCGAAGTATAGAAAAATTCGAGGAGAGTTTAAATAAAGGTAATTGAATAGATAAAATTCTTTAGTTTCCTTTGTATTAAAAATAGCTGCTAATTTATTCTTAAAGCTATGAAACAAAATTATGGTATCGCAAAAGTTATCTTTTTCACTTATAGCTAGTTCTGCTCCTAATAGTTTGCCTAACTCATATGGAGTTAATATGTTCACACTGTTCTCTGAAAAATTTATGACTGATAAACTAGCTTTGATATCTTCTGACACTATGATACAAAGGTCGATAGGGTTATTTTTTTCAAACCCAAACTTAGTTAAGGATCGAATAGTATCTTGCACTTCCTGATATATTCCACCAGCGATAATTCCTGGTAAATTATCATTAGTAAATGATGTTAAGCGCGTAAATACCATTTTATTCTCTTTGAGAACCACTTGTCTATAGCCTCCCGTTTTAGTTGCAGCAACTATAATTTTCCAATTATTAGGATCTTTATGTAGAATCTTTTTTGTTATATTACTTATTTCTATAGGAAACATTAATATTCCCTTAAAGTTGGAGCCTATCTCAATAAACACATTCAACCAATATTCTACTAAATGCTTTGCTTTTGATGAAACAAGAAGATAGCACCAGTTTTGATTGAATTTGTTTGGCTTCTCAACAAAAAAAACTGAACTTATGTCATTATTACGAGAAAAATGCTCCATCTTTGTTTTTGCTGATAGATAGGCACTAATCTTGTTTGCCCTTGTAATAAACTGTAGCGAGTAATTTTGATCTGCATGATTAAGCACCAGGTATAAAGGTGCTTTTTTATCTGACGAAAGACATGAAATTAAATCAGAAACTGCTTTATCGTTTTTGCCCTTAACAAAATACCTTTTATTTAAAGTATTATTTTTAAAATATAGTAACATTATGCCTTCTTCTCCAATAGAAAGCATAAACTTACTTTTGGATTTTGAACTAAACATATTAACAAAGCATATACTTATCTAGAATTAAAAAGGCAATTTATTGAAATTCATTAAACGTTAGAGGGAAATATTGTTATAAATTTTCGCAGCAACATTATTTATATTATAATTTTTTTATAAAATTACCACTAATATTAAGTTATTTAGATAACAAATTAAGAAAATTCATTAAGACGAATTTGTTGTTTTTCAAGTTGTAGGTAAACCTAAGCCACTTTAGCTATATCTGCCGATTGACTTTAATTAATAAGAGTTATTAATCTATTTACTATTCTTGTAATATTATTTCTAATGGTAAAGAAATATATATTTTTCTGGAACAGTTGTTATTTCAGATACAGAATTTATTGTAAGTAAACTAACCATTTGCTGAAGAGCGCTCATCTTCTGTGGTACTTGATGATGGAGCAACTAATTTGCTCAAAATCTCATCTTTTGGTCCCATAGCGTAAATGATACCATCTGACATGAGGATCACCTTATCAACTACGGACAATAACGGTAGCTTGTGAGTGATGATAACAGTAGTAGTATTTTGTTTTCTTGCAATGCCAATTGCATTAATTAAGCATGCCTCTCCATTGCTATCTAAGTTAGCGTTTGGTTCATCAAGTACTAAAAGTTTTGTGTGACCATAAAAAGCTCTGGCAAGTCCAAGAAGCTGTTTTTGGCCGCCAGAGAGCGTTACTCCTCCAGGACCTCCTATTGTTGTATCATATCCATTTGGTAAGCTTAGTATTAGTTCATGTATTCCTGCAATTTTTGCTGCTTTGATTATTTCTTCAGGATTTGGATCTGGCCTCATGCGAGCAATATTAGCTTTGACACTAGTGTTAAATAACTCAATATCCTGAGGTAAGTAGCCAACATAATTACCAAAATTTTCTCGATTCCAAGTATATACATCAGCGCCATCTAGTCTGACTACACCAGATATTGGCTTCCATACACCAACAGTTAATTTTGCGATAGTGGATTTACCAGAAGCACTTGCACCAATAACACCAACTACATCTCCAGGATCTATAATGAATGATATTCCTTTTACTGTCGGCTTATTGCTTCCATAAGGAGTAAAAAATACTCTATCAAATTCCAATTTTCCTTCAGGTTCTGGTAGAGCCATCGTTTGCTCTCTTTTTGGCGATGTTAATATAAGTCTTTGTAGCCTTCCATATGACATTCTAGCCTGATTTAAAAACTTCCAAGTATGAACCGCAGCGTCAAATGGTGCTAATACTCTACCCATTAAAATTGAAGCAGCGATGATGCTACCGGCAGTCTTATGAGCTGTGATTGCAAGTAATGCACCTGTTCCAATTACTGATATTTGCAGAGTTGAGCGCAAAAATTTAGTGATTCCAGTAATTACATTAGAGCGATTTTGTGCTTTAATTTGCATTGCTCGGTTCTGATCATTTCGTTTACACCAATCAGAGACTATGAATTCTGACATGCCCATAGCTTCAACCACTTCTGCATTTCTTGTTGCAACATCTATAGCATTGATATTCCGTATAGTTTCTTCGTTGGTTTCTTGTAATATTCGTTTAGTGGCAAGTTCATTCCATATTGCCATAGAGACTAATATAATAATTCCAGTAATAGCTATAAACCCCGTGGAGGTATGTATCATGAAAATCACAACAAGGTAAATTAACGACCATGGAGTATCAAACAGTGAGAATATACCATTTCCTGTAATGAAATTTTTTATCACTCCGAGATCTCGTATTGCTTCACCACTTGAAGTTGAGCTCTGCACTGACGTTAGCCTGATTGACCTTACTATCAGATCTGGTGTTGCAGTTTTATCGATCCAATCACCTATTTTTGCCATGGCTAAATATCGACAAGTTTCAAGCATTGCAGAACATGCAAATGCAGATAAAGTGATAATTGTCAGCATAGTTAGTGTTGATACACTTTCGCTCGATATCACCCGATCAAGCACTTGAGAGATATAAAGTGGTAGGAATAACATTAATAAATTGATTCCCGCACTAAACCAAAAGATAAACCAAAATGCACTTTTGCATTTTTCTAGGCAAACATATAGAGTACTTTGCTTCAATTCTTTTTTTATTGATGGCGTAATTTCCACAATCTTCCTCTTAATTTGATTACATGCACCATATACAATTTTTATTACAAAAATATTAATAACGGTAGTTAGCTTACTTTAAGTGAGTAAAATATTAATATATGTGAATAGGAAATATAAACAATGGTAAAAAGAAGTATAGTTAATATTTCCTTCATTGCCTATAGCGAAGCTACGTCATACCGCGATTCATTCCATAGCTGTACGAACATTCATTTTTGAAGGTAAACTGCATAGCAAATGGTGTCATGAAAGTAGCTGACACTGGGATGGCTTTGTTGCATCGCTACTTATGAAAGGCTAACTATAATTAGGATTATAAGCAACTTATTGAAAATCTTGTTTTTTTGCAATCAATCTGATCAAATTTAAGAATAGTAATTTGTTATTTATATTAATAAATTTAATTCTATTGAAAATAGCTAAAGCATTGAAATTCTTGAATTTTAGCCAGATTAGTGAGTGGTAGTGAAATTTCTTTTACTCAAAATTAGGTATTCACTGACCGTTCTTGTTATAAATACCAGAATAATAAGCTACTGATATTCTCCACCTTTTTTATCTTTAATCCATCATAGCTAGCGATGCAACAAAGCCCACCGATTCATTCTACTGCAACGCAGAAAATTCGTACAATTGTGCATAATGTGGGGCTTCTGGCTACATTTTTCTATTGAACTCACCTTTTCTCTATGTGACAGATTTCGTATTAAATTTTAAATTTAATGCGCCTAGATATACAAGCATTCCTAGCAAAACCATAGGTATAGAAAGCAACTGCCCCATAGTTAAATCAAGCCACAAATAGCCAATTTGATAGTCTGGTTCGCGAAAAAACTCAACGAAAAAACGTGCTATTCCATACCACATAACTGCAATACCAGTTAACGCACCGTGATACAGTCTTATTCTAGTTAAGAAAAACAGTGAATTTGCAACTGCAAAAAGTAGCAGTCCTTCAAAAAGTGCCTCATAAAGCTGGCTTGGATGATGCAGCAAATTATCACCACTCTCTGGAAATACCATACCCCATGGCATAGTTGTAACTCTGCCAAATAACTCTCCGTTTATAAAATTGCCTATGCGACCTAAAAATAAACCTATGGGAACTCCGCAAGAAACTAGGTCCAGTGCATAAAATGTAGGGATATTATGTCTTTTACACGAAATTATTACTGCAAGCAAAACTCCTATAGCACCACCATGAAATGACATCCCTCCTTCCCAGGTCTTCAATATCTCAATAGGGTTGCTTATATAAAGAACTGGATCATATATCAATACGTAGCCAAGTCTACCTCCAAGGATAATACCTACAATAGTGGCTGTTAATAACGAATCGTAAAAATTCTTAGTAAATATTTTTTGGTCATCTAGCTTATGTAAATACCAATATGCAAACACTATACCCAAAACGTAGGCTAAGGAATACCAATATATAGAAACAGGACCGATGCTGAAAATTACTGGATTTAAAGACATATTTTGCTATAAATTATTCTTAGACAATCTACTTTTTTCACGATCCCACTCTCTCTGTTTTATGGTTGCTCTCTTATCGTAGAGTTTTTTTCCTTTTACAATGGCAATTTTAGTTTTTGCAAATCCTTTATCGTTAAAATAGACCGAAAGCGGCACAACAGTTATCCCAGCAGTCTTGATTTGACCAATTAGTTTATTTATCTCCTTTTTATGCAAGAGTAATTTACGTTCCCTTTTTGGTTTATGATTTTTTCGGTTCGCAGCTTTATATTCTGCAATATGCATATTGTGCAGCCATACTTCGCTATTCTTTTCAACAACGTAGGCGTCGGAAATATTTACTTTTCTTTCTCTTAGCGATTTAACTTCACTGCTTAATAAGACCATACCCGCTTCAAATTCTTCTAAGATGAAATATTCAAACCTTGCTTTCCTATTTTCTGCAATAACTTCCATATCTAAAGATATCTTTAAGCTTCAATATATTACAGAGTTTTTGACTTAATTCATAATAAAACAGTTATCCCAATAAATATAAGGTGCCAGGCTAGTCTGATAGCAACAGGATAACAAAAATCAAGTAAGTGCTTTTTCTGTCTCTCTAGGCACAGGTTCCTTTACTTCTTTCATTTCAGGTTTAGGCTTTGACATTATATATTGACCAGCACCAACTATGAGCGCAGATCCTGCAGCTAGTCCAATTATTGCTGGTACAGATAGGGCAGTAGCAAATGCAAGTGCAACACCAACTATCACTGCAGTTACAAAACACACAATAACACCTTTTACAATTGCATTTTTTGCAGATTGTTCTTTATTCTTTCACAATTGCATTTTTTCCAATTTGTTTTTCTTCCTTTTTCTCTGGAAGCTGCATTACATCTTTATTTTCAGTAAGATCCTTTGGCGTTTTTTTATTCTCATTTTTTAACGTTTGCTTTTTTTCCGCTTCCTCTAAAAGCTGAATTATACCTTGATCTTTAGTGAGGTCTCTTGGCGTTTTTCCATCAACATCTTTTAATGAAGGGTCTGCTCCAGCTTCTAGCAGAACTTTTACTATACCTTCGTGGCCATTTTTAGCAGCAAGATGTAAAGGAGTACGTCTATCACCATTTTTTGCCTTAACCTTTGCTCCTTTTGCGATTAGAGTTTTTACTACATCTTCGTGGCCATTTGCAGCAGCAACATGCAAAGGAGTCCATCTATCAGCATCCTTTATATTAACATCTGCTTTCTCAACTAGAATTTTTACTACCTCTATGTGGTTCCCTTCAGCAGCAAGATGTAAAGGTGTACATCTATCATCATCTTCTGCATTAACATTTAGAGGTTGTCCGGAAACTAGTAAATTCAAGCATATTCCCTCTTTAACATAACCCTACTCATAGCTAGGTATATGAAATTCTCAGTGGATGTTGTGAGTAAATCATACTCCTTCGATAGCCTTCTATTCCTATTAACCCAAGCAAAAGTCCTTTCTACAACCCATCTTCTTGGCTGTACTTTAAACCCTTGTTCTCTTGTTGGTAGTAGCTCAGGTGGCGTATCTTTGTGCACCCAAAATCTACATGGAGGCCTTTTAACAATTTCAATATCTATGTCATATTCTTCCTTTATGTGATTCTTTAAATTTCTTCCTTGGTATCCCATGTCAGCCCACATTTTTTTAACTTTAGTATATTTTGTTCTCATATTGTTTAATGCTATTTTAATACCATCTCTATCATTTTCGTTAGCAGCGCCTACGTAACAACCTAGTATAAAACCCTGAGTGTCTGTAATTATATGCCTTTTTCTACCCTTTACTTTTTTACTTCCATCATAGCTTTGATCCCCCCTTTTCTGTAGTCTTTACAGATTGACTATCTACTATACAGGCACTCGGCTGCTCATTCTTTCCTATTTTTCTTCTACTATATTTTGTAATTTCATAATTCATTTTCTCAAAAATTCCCTGCTTCTTCCATTGCCTGAACTGCTCATACACAGTCTTCCATAGCGGAAAATCATTTGGTAAATACCGCCATTGACACCCTGTACGCAATACATAGAAAATTGCTTCTAATATTTCTTTTTTGCTATACTTTGGCAGCCTTCCTCCTTTCTTGTATGATACTCTGAAGTGTTTTTCTATTCTTGCCCATTCCCTTTCGCTTAGATCTGTTGGATACTTTTTTCTCATCTTTACCCCGTACTAAAATTTCAGATATTATAGCCTTTTACTTGTTTCCGGACAACCTCTGATATAGATTTTATTATACTCTTTGGCATAACATTTGCAACATACTTTATCTATAAATGGAAATTATTATACTTGCAGCTAGACACAATTTGAAATAATTTACACTATAAAGTTAAGGAACGAGATCCCAGATACAAGTGTCTGGGCACTGGGATGACAGGAGGGGGGGTTGGAATGACACCAGTATGGTTATTAATTGAATAAATAACCTCCTTATTTTCAGAAATCATTGGCAAACAAATGTGATGCCATATGTTTTTTGGCTTAGATAAGAGGTGCCCAGTTAAGTCTTCCAGGTGGAGCCTATGCATCACAAGCACAATTACTCCTTTTTTTCTATCGTTGAGTCTCGTTACTAAAGTCTGATCGAACCAGTTTGTGGCACGTTTTCTAAATGTTTCACTCAAAGCTTGAGCAGGGTTAAGCGGATCATCCACAATAATAGAGTCACCACCTTCACCGGTTAATGTTCCTCCAACTGATGTTGCGATTCTGTATCCTCTCTGCACTGTTTGGAATTTATATTTAGTGTTCTGGTCTTTGGATAGTTCTACCTCTGGAAATAGTTCTTTATACCAATCAGATTGCATTATGCACCTGGTATCAAGCGAATGTTTTTCACTAAGCAACTTAGAATAACTTGCAACTATTATTCTTGCAGTTGCCCAGTATCCATGCGGGCCACGCAACACTCATACATATGGACTTCATTGAACGCGGAGGCATATTGAATATTATGCGCCTTACTTCGCCAGCATTCGCTGCTTCCAGCCTTTCTGCTATGACTTTTATGTACTGATAATCATTATACTCACATCCCGGCACCACTGTTTGAAAGCACAGTTCAATGAATTTTAGAAAATTTATATTATCCATATGTGTATTTTAGTGAATGGAATGTAGACTTTAATAGTTTTGATTTGTCTTGTAAGATTGAGGTGTTACAGTGACAGGCTTACAATGCTGCTAATTTAGTAAATAACCTACGAGTGCTATTTCTTCAACTTTATCGAAGTAAAGAATTGATTTCCATTGCGGTAAATGAGCAACATTATTGAATCTTTACCGTTTTTCTTTACTGCTGAATCAACTTGTTTTTGAAAATCATTAGTATTTTCTATATCGGTTCCATCTAATTGGATAATAATGTCTCCTTTTTTAATACCACGCAACGTGGCATTACTGTTACTATCTACATTGGTAACTATCACACCTTTTGTAGGTACATTATTTTTACTTTCTTTTGATTCTTTTGGCAGATTTGAAACAGTTAAACCGGTTACATAATCAGATGTTGATTTATTTTCTTCTTGATTGTTATCTTGGCCATCATTTGTAGATTCTCCGATCACAACTTTAATATTAACCTCTTTGCTCTTTCTAAGTAACTTAACTTGCACTTTTTTCTCAGGTCCAGCTCTTGAAACCATTTGAGGTAATTGTGTCATTCTATCGATTTTTTTACCGTCAAATTCTAATAATATATCACCTACTTTAATCCCACCTTTTTCTGCAGGACTATCCTTTACTATACTTGCAACCAATGCGCCTTTTATATCTTTTAAACCCAAGGACTCAGCAAATTCTTTCGTTATAGGCTGAACTTGCACACCAAGCCAACCATGTTTTATTTTCTTGCCACTTTTTAATGTGTCAATAATTGACATAGCTAAATTAGATGGTATGGCAAAACCTATACCCACGTTGCCGCCAGACTCAGATGGAGAATAGATAGCAGTATTAATACCTATAACTTTTCCATTTAAATCAAATAACGGTCCTCCAGAATTACCCCTATTAATTGCAGCATCAGTTTGAATAAATTCATTCATAGTGCCAATACTAATGTCCCTGGACCTTGCAGATATAATTCCTGTGCTTACAGAGCCACCCAAACCAAATGGGTTACCTATTGCCATAACCGTATCACCAACCCTTGCTTTATCAGAATCACCAAATGCAACAGAAGAAAGATCTTTATTAGAATTAATCTTAAGCACAGCAAGATCAGTTCTTGCATCATAGCCTAAAACTTCTGCTTTGAAATAAGTATTATCGTTCATAGTAACTGTGATATCTTTGGCGTTTTTAATAACGTGATAATTGGTTACTATAGTTCCACCTTTATCTATAATAAACCCAGAACCAAGCAACACCACCTCTTTGTTAACACTAGGGCCCCTATCCATAAAAAACTGATCAAAATGCTCAAAAAACTCTCTAAAATCATCAAAAAAATTATTTCCTGGCATAGATGGAACTCTAGTTCTGCTGTTATTTTCTTGTTTGATGATTTGTTCGCTTGAAATATTTACAACCGCAGGAATGAGTTCTTCCACTAAATCGGCAAGTCCTTGATTACAGTTGCATGCAGTAGTGCTAGCATCAACGACCTTTTTTGCATTCCAATCAAACATATTAGCATACGAAGAAAACGCAATTAGAAAATATGCAAATATAGATAAAATAAATGCCTTACTTTTCATAGACTATTTCCACCCCTTATTTAAAATATCTAAAAAGTTATTGTTTGGTGAAAGTACAAATTTAGTATTATTTTCGGCAAATGATTTACTGTAAGCGCTCATAGAGCGATAAAAGTTAAAGAACTCTTCATCGACCTTAAATGCCTCATTATAAACTCTAGTTGCTTCAGCATAACCACGGCCCCTTATTTCGTACGATTCTTTTACTGCACTGGAGATAATTTCCCTTTTTAATTTATCAGCTTTTGATCTAACTTCCTGCCCAGCTTGCTCTCCTTCTGCTCTAATTTCTTTTGCTTCTTTTTCCCTTTCAGTTTGCATACGGCGAAATATTGCAGAACTATTTTCTTCTGGTAAGTCTGCTCTCTTAATTCTTACATCTATTATTTCTATGCCAAATTTTTCAGCTTCAGAATAAACTCCACGCTGAATCAATTGCATAACCTCTGATCTTTTTTCATTCAACAAGCTAATCAACGAAAATCTGCCTATATTTTCTCTTATGTGTGCTTCTATAACCGGATATAATCTTCTAACCAGACCTGATTCATTCCTCACAGCCTGGTAAAAAGTAACAGGATTTGTTATTTTATATTTTGCATACGCATCTACTATAATACGTTTTTGATCCGCTGTTATCACTTCCCTTGGGATCTTATCAGGACTTAAATCTAAAACTCTTTTATCAAGAAACTCTACACTATTTATGAATGGCAACTTAAAATATAAGCCACTTTCCCTAACATCCCTTACAACTTTACCGAGTTGTATAACTATCGCTTGCTTTGTTTCTTGCACAACAAATATTGAATTAAATAAAACAATCAGTAAAACAACAAATACAGAAACAAAAACAATTTTAATATTACTACTCATGGTTATTTTCCTAAATTTGTAAGAGGTAAATAAGAAAACATACCTTTCAGATCATCAGTTACAACAACTTTGTCTACCTTACTGAAAATATTTTCCATAGTTTCAAGATAAATACGATTCTTAACGAGAGAAGGATTCTGTCTATATTCCTCATAAAGAGATAAAAAGCGATTTGCATTACCTTTTGCTTCATTTATTATTTCATTTTCATATGCTTGTGCATCTAATTTTATCTTTATCGCTTCACCCTTTGCTCGAGGTATAATATCATTATTATAAGCATATGCTTCGTTTATAGTACGCTCTTTGTCTGCACGAGCACTTTGTACATCTCTAAACGAACTGATTACTTTTTCTGGTGGATCAATTTTTTTCATTTGAACAGATAAAATCTCTATACCCATTTGGTATCCATGAAGAATCTGCTGCAATAGAATTCTAGTATCTCTAGAAATTTCTGGTCTGCCTTGACCAAGTGCAAAAGAGATCGTATTTTTACCTATTATTTCTCTCATGGCACTTTCAGCAGCATTTTTAACACTGAAACCGGGTTTGTAATCCCGCACTTTGAATAAATAGTCCTTAGCATCTCTAACGCGCCACTGAACCTCGAAGTTAACGTTGACTATATTTTCATCTCCAGTTAGCATCACGCCTTCACCGCGATCTGTATCTCGCCCATAAGAACTACTTACCCCAATTTCTTCACGATTTACTTCCTTAACGTTCACTTTAAAAACCTTGCCAATAGGGTAGGGGAAGTGATAACGCAAACCAGGTGTTTCTGTATTAGAATATTTACCAAAGGTAAGTTCTATACTTTCTTCACTAGGATGGACAATATAAAATCCAGTGCAAGCATAGAACAGCAAAATAATGAAAATGATGAAATAAGGTTTTTTGCCCCTGTTTCTGGTTAATCCATTAAGAAAGAACCTTATATCAGATACAGCTTTACTTAAAATATCTTCATTATTAGGAGTTTTGTTCCCTACCGGTTTCTTTCCCAAATTCCAAGGATTATTATCATCAAACATAATGATTGATTCTATAATTAATACGCTAATATTACTTCTTTAATAAGAAAATGCAAACATAAATTGCTATTTTATTTACAAATTAATCATCAGGATGGAAAACATGATCGTACACTTCCTTTTCTCTATGTAATATGGTCGACTCTATGGAATTTTCTGGCTTTTTTTTGAATTCTTTGTTGTCACTCTTTAAGTGCACTACGTCTTTGTGAAAATGGGAATTATACCTAAATAGTAAAGCTATTATTATTAAAGTTATAACAGCCAAAAAGATGAGTGTTCTTTTTCTATACTTCATAAATGCTGCAGCTTCTTGACCTAATTTTCTATGTTACCACAAAACACGTCAAGCGAAATTATTTGAAGACAAATAAATACTGGCAATCAATTTAACACTAACTTAAGAATCAAGGAATACAATTATAATATATTTAATTAATAGTGAGGTTTAAAATGTTACATAATGAAAAAAATTCAAATTCTGTTGGAACTCAACAAAACCAACCAGAAGATAGTTTTGATTTGAATAAAACGATGCAAAATCTACCAAATTCAGATATTGCTAATGATCACAAGAAGCTAAAAGAAAGAATGACTGACCTGTTAAAAGGAGATACAGAATTCTCTAAGATGAAACAAGGAGATAAGATTCTTGTAGTAAGTACAGCAAGTGGATTATTTACGGCAGTACTACCACTTTTGGCAGTTGGTGCAACACTTGCTATACCGGGTGCTATAGTTGGTCTTGCTTTATATTTCGCTGTAAAAGTCGCTGTAAAAGCAGTTCAATCTGGATATAAAGGGCTCAAGTGGTCAGCAGAAAAAACAGTTGATGGGGCGAAATATACTGCTGGGAAAGTTAAGGACGCATCAACATACGCTGCCGGAAAAGTTAGAGATGGTGCTATGCATGTTAAAGATAAGGTGAAAGAAGGTTATGAACATTCAGTAGATTCACTGAAAAAAGGCGCTAGTTTTGTAGGCGAAGGAGTGGCAAATAAGTTCCATAAGGCATCTGGTGAGACGGACTATTTAGATAAGGTAAAAAGGTTTACTCCAGATGCAATTAAGAAATCTGACGAAATAAGAAATGATATGAAAGCAATTTTTGCTGATAAAGGAAATAATTCTGGGTTAGTGAAAAATATACTTTCTGGAATATCGTCAGAAATTGATTTAAAAATGGCAGAGAAGGCAAAATCAGGGGAGATTGAACATACTTCTGGATGGCAAGCACAGAAAGAATTCATTAATAATTTAAATGAAAAAAGCTTGCATAACTTGTTAATACAAAGGTCATTACCTAAAGGTAGTTATTTCATCGACAGTGTTTTCTCTGAACATCACGATGAAATTAAGAAGGTTATTAAAGAATGTAGAAAAAATCATTTGTACTCAAGCGTAAGCAATATGTTTGACAGAGCAGAGAAAAAAGCTAACAGGCCTTCTGTCAAAAGTTTAACTAGGTCTGTGTCATCATCATTCTCTTCACTGGGAAGAAAAGGCTCTGAACAATCTAACAGCTTGTCAAAAAGCAATTCACTAAATTCTATAGGAACTGAAAGTACTGCTACTGTCTCTGATTCAGATTCTCAGAACTTTGCAACAGTCCGTAGAAGCAATTCATCTAGTAGCTTAACTCCTA
This sequence comes from Wolbachia endosymbiont of Drosophila innubila, assembly GCF_021378375.1. Taxonomy (NCBI): domain Bacteria; kingdom Pseudomonadati; phylum Pseudomonadota; class Alphaproteobacteria; order Rickettsiales; family Anaplasmataceae; genus Wolbachia; species Wolbachia endosymbiont of Drosophila innubila. The sequence goes on from NZ_CP076228.1 coordinate 807,141, forward strand.
AGCTTACTCCAGTTGCTCCACCAGAACTACCTAGAAGCGCCTCATTGACTAACTTAAATGGACAAAGTTCTTTCAGTGAAGATGTTCTCAGTGATCCTATTGTGGAGCAAAACCTGGATAGTTTGAGTAACAGGACTCTCACTCACAGTAATTCTACTGATAGTGGAATGGGTTCTGGTTCTTCTACGCTAACAAGAAAACAAGCTCTTCCTTTAAAAGAAGAATTTGACAGAGAACTCGAAGAAAAGTTGGCAAAACGACGCGCATCTCTAGATCAACCTAGTGCAGAACCTGTCAACTCAAGAGCTACAGCAACTCCAGGAACAGTGTAATAAGTAAAACTTCTACCTTCTCCAAAAGGATGTTACTCAATGAGTAACGTCCTTTTTTTGTTTTTAAACTATAGAAAAATCCTAGATCCCAGCGGTATGCGTACAACCGTATGAACATTGTGATTTCTCTGCTAGGAAAGGTGTCATCCGAGTAGCTGACACTGGGATCCAGGAAAGTTTGCTTGTTTACAAGCAAACTAGCATAGGAAGTGGTTACAACGTTTTCGATGAGATTATATGGAAAACTGGATTCCAGTGTCAAGCACTGGAATGACATCACAGGGGCACTGGGATGACACCTTTACGTTTGAGGCAAACTAGCTATAACACTTAACATACTACCTTTGCAAACAAATGTTCATACAGTACGCGCTGGCGTTATTTTCTCTTGATGAATAAATCTCGGTAGAGTATAGTAGCAATGCATTTATGTAGCTACTAATGAATAATTTAGTTTTGGTTTATACAACTTTTTCAAATTTTGAGGAGGCTAAAACTGTTTCTGAAGAATTGTTAAACGAGAAATTAATTGTATGTGTAAATATATTTCCCGAAGTGAATTCTCTGTATTTATGGGAAGGTAAAATTAGTAATAGTTGTGAAGTAGTGGCAATTATGAAGAGCAGGAATGATCAAGTTGATAAAATTGTAGAAAAAATCGAAGCAATGCATTCTTATGATCAGCCAGCTATTGCTGTGATGCCCATAGAAAAAGCAAATAAATCTTTTACTAATTGGGCTAATAGTGTTATTGATGTAAGTAGTATTGGGGTGTAGCCAAGTGGTAAGGCAGCGGTTTTTGATACCGCCACGCGAAGGTTCGAATCCTTCCACCCCAGCCATATTGAAGTGGGTGTGAAATGATATCACTTTTCTATAAATTAAGATTATTGAATTATATATTAGGTAGTCTAAAAGATATAATTGTGAAACTGTTTCTCTTCACAATGTATCTTTACACATTCAGCATTGTGCTCATGTTTCTCAGCAATGGTTTTTGGTATGCTGTAGAATTTTGCTCTTTCAAAAATGCGTTTTACCGTTTGTTTCAATATTGCAAGTGGTATTATGAAAATAGGGAAGATCTCGGTTACGGAATTTCTATTCGAATATTAGTGGCGTTTCTTACTCCGCATTTTCTCTATAAATTATTACTTGGCACAGGCTGGAAGTCCTTTTTAAAGGAAAAGATAATACAGATACTCAACACAAGAAGAAAAAAGGGTAGTGAGTTCAGTAACAGTAGCAAACCAAGTGGCAGTAGTTATAGTGATAAGAATAATTACAGCAATAACAGTGGTAACAATGAGCGTCAAGCTCAAGATGCAAAGCGAAAAGTAAACATGATAAAGCAGCTATTAATCAAAGATATAGAGGCAACTATAGATAGGAGATTGAATTATATTTTTTTCGGTAAAAGGAGTAAACCTCATTAAGTATATAAAAAGGCTTTATCTAGTAAGGCTTTTTAAGGTTGGCTGTATTTTATTTTTTACGTATACCGGATCACAATCAGCCAATATACATGTGTGCACAAAATCTTGACTAAAGTCTGACAACCAAGAAATTGCCTTACGTTTTTCTACCAAGCTTTCTGTTTTTTTACAGTTACTTGCTGCATCAATCATTGCCTGCGCTATTACTGATTTCCACAGCAAATAATACCTTTGTATATCATCTGACGTACTATTTGTTTCATAGTGGTTAAAAAATTCTTTAAAATTGAAATTGTTTGACATAATGATACCTCTTTGGATTGAAATTTGAAATGATTTGAGTTTATGTCGCCACAGCAGATTCCGCTAACAAGCAGCGGGATAACGAATTACTTAACCGTCATTACACCGTCATACCGCGATTCATTCGCGGTATCTCGCTAACAAGCAGCGGACCGTCATACTGCCGCGGCGCTAACAAGCAGCGGGATGACGGTTGTCAGGCCAGCGCCCCCATGATGTCATTCAAGTAGCTGACACTGGTTCCTTTATGACGGCAGTGCCCCTATGGTGTCATCCCAGCGTTCCTATGATGTCATCCCAGTGCCCAGACACTGGGATCCAGGAATTTTGATTGGACACTGGGTTGGTAAGCATAAAAGTGTTATGTAAAATACAACATTCTTGATGGGATTGTGTGAAATGCTGGATCCCAGTGTCTGGGCACTGGGATGACACCATAGGAGGCTGCTTGGATGACAAAAAAAGGAGCACTGGAATGACAGCAATCTACGTCATACCGCGATTCATTCGCGGTATCTCAGCCGCTAACAAGAGATCCCGCTAACAAGCAGCGGGATGACGATTGTCGTTTAGCCATAAATATTAAGAAATTTACCAAATGAAAAAAAAGGCAAAAGAAGCCCTGGGGTTATTATCCGCTTTAAAATATTGGCGTTTTTTATGTTTTAAACGCTTGACAAGCAAGATTAAGCTGCTTTTAATTGCAACTAACTTACGCTGCAAATGTTTAAGAAGTTTACTAAGCAGAAAAAAAGACAAAGAATCCCCGAGTTAGCTAGTCTTTTACTATCTCTGTCGAGTATTGGCATTTTTTGATGTCTTGTAACGCTTTATAAGCGCGTTCAGCTTATTTAGATAAAAATCTAGATGTAGATGAAGTTTTGTAAAGACATACAGTATCTATATACTGCAAAAAATTGAACATGAGACGCCGATACATTAAGTAATCCTTACCTTTTAATCTGCAGATTGGCGAAAGCAAATACAATAGCTTCACTATCATGATAAGGGCGCTGGCGGAGTTTGTCAAGTAAGTTTTTTGTTTCTATTGAATGACAGTTGTAACCTACGAAAGAAGTCTGTTGTAATTTGTACGATATCTTTATAAAATGGTTCGCATAAGTTATCTAGCAGTGCAACTAAACAAATACAAAAATCAAAACGTCGCGGTTTTTGGTCTTGGTAAAACTGGTTTATCCGCCATTAACGCTCTAACAAAGAGTGGTGCAAGAATATATGCATGGGATGATCATGAAGAGCAAATAGCAAATGCAAAAATGATGTATAAAAAATGTAATTTTATTCATCCCAAGGAATACAATTGGCATGAGATCAGTGCATTGGTTTTAAGCCCTGGAGTGCCAACAGAGCCACATTGGATAGTAAAACTTGCAAGGAGATTTGATTGCAAAATAAAATCAGACATTGAGCTATTTCTTGAAGCTAAAACTACGAACCAGAAGGTAATAGGCGTCACAGGAACAAATGGTAAATCAACCACTACATCACTAATAGGGCACATATTAAAATCTGCAGGGAAAAAAGTAGCTATTGGTGGAAATTTAGGCATTCCTGTTTTGGATCTAGAAAGAGATGCAGAAATTTATGTAATCGAACTCTCCTCTTTTCAATTGGAGTTGATGAATGAAATTAACGTGGACATTTCAGCACTGCTCAATATTACACCAGATCACATAGATAGGCATGGAAGTATGGAGAACTACATAGCAACTAAATTAAAACTGATAAACGGTAGTGAGGTTGCCGTAATAGGATGTGACAATGAGATTACTGCTGATATATTCAACAAATTCACTGGAGACAAAATTCCAATCTCAGTAACATATTCCCCGATGTCATTCCAGCGCGTGACGCTGGAATCCAGAAAAGAAAAACCATTGCCAACTACTCAGATGACAGAGGGTGGTGCAAGAGATCTAATATCATTGGCAGGTAACAATTTGCTTGATTATAGTGAACAGATTACTGGTATAGATCGAAATTATCTGGATCCCAGTGTCAGCTACTTGGATGACAAAAGGGGCACTGGGATCCAGAAGATCTCGTTAAAACTAGAGAATCATAGCTTATCAGTAAGCGACGTGAAAATAAACCTAATATCCAACGCAGAAAACATAGCAGCCACATATGCCGTATGTAAGGTACTTGGAGTAGATAGCAACACTATTATCAATGGAATCAAGTCCTTTTCAGGACTGAGGCATAGGAATGAACTGCTTGGGAAAATAAGAAATGTGTTTTTCGTGAACGATAGCAAAGCAACTAATGCAAAATCGAGCGAAAAGGCGATCTTATCTTATGAAAACATAAATTGGATCGCTGGTGGAAGAAGCAAAAAAGGTGGAATAGAATCATTAAGCAAGCATTTTACAAGGGTTAGAAAAGCTTTTCTTATTGGAGAATCAACCGAAGCTTTTGCAAATGTTATGGAGAATAAAGTAGATTATGTTAAATGTTGCAATCTAGAAGATGCATTCAGATTGGCTTTTGAAGAGGCCTTAAATAGCGCAGAAGAAGTAACAATATTACTTTCTCCCGCGTGTGCTTCTTTTGATCAATGGAAAAATTTCGAGGAACGTGGTGAAGCATTTTGTAGAATGTTTGAAAATCTCAGGTACAATCACACATGCTGTTTAGTATGATGTTGCGTGGAACAAAAGTTAATAATAGATAAGCTAATTAGGGTTATTCCATTTGAAGGGATAAGCGATGAAACCCTATTAAAGGTGTGCACTGACCTTAATCTAGCTAATAGCTTTTGCAAATTTCAGAATGGAATATATAGCGCTTTGGAGCACATAGCAGAGGACTTAAATAGCTCAATGGAAGCTGAATTAAGAAATTCTAATTTAGAAGATATGAAAGTGCGAGAGCGAGTAAAGTTAGCTATTCAAATACACCTTTCAAACTATGCTAAGCTACCGAATTATAGAGAACTTTTAAAAAATGTTTTATCATTCTCCGTATCACCAAAAAATACATATTTTTCTAGTAAACTTTTATACAGAACTATTAGTGCGATTTGGTATGGCATTCATGACCAATCAACAGATTTTAACTACTATACAAAAAGAGCAATATTAGCTGGAGTGTACTTAAGTACGATACTTTTTTTTATCAATGATTATTCAGAAGATTTTGTGGATACTTTATCGTTTCTTGATAACCGTATCAACAATGTCATGACATTTCAAAAATTCAAAACTCGCTTAAAAGGAATCATAGGAAATTTCTTATAAGCTATTGATTGTTGGTAGAAAAGTACTTGAGCACGATCCTGAAAAGGTTTGTGAAAATAAAAATATTCATGCTGATCATAAAGAACATTTAGTTTATTGTGAGGATAATAATGGTACAACAAAATACACCAGTTACGAAGAAAAAGAAAATAAATTTATTGAAGAAGCACATGAATATTTAATAGACTCTGAATTTAATAAAAATTTTGATCTAGGGCAGTACAGAATAAGTAATTTCTCCGGAAACTTGACGAAAATAGAACTGGAACTCATCAATGAAAAGTATATGCAAGTTTAAGTTGATAGAGAAAGAAAAATTATTCTTGCTATACCGTAAATACGTTCCAAGATTATACTAAAGTCTTTATTGCACTCAAAACCTTCGTTTTTCCTAATCTCTAGAATTATCAATGCATCATCACTTAACCAGCCTGAGTTAGCTAGTCCATTCAACGTTGATTCAACTAGATTGCTATTGTAAGGTGGGTCTATAAAAACTATGTCGCATTTTGAAATAGGTTTTGGTAAGCAGTTAGCACTGCAGCAAATTAGCGTAACATTGTCCGTAATTCCAAAATCTTCTGCTGTTTTTTTAGGCAGTTGCAAATTGTAATAATCTGAATCCACCATGAATGCATGTTTAGCGCCGCGAGAAAGCGCTTCAAATGAAAAAGAGCCACTTCCGCAGAACAAATCAAGTACATTCAAGTTATAAATAGGTTTTCTTGAGGAAAGTATACTAAATATTGCTTCTCGAACAATACTCATAGTTGGTCGTGCAGCTAAATGCTTACCTGTAGTTATTTTTCTTCCGCGATATTTGCCTGCAATGATGCGTAGCATATTAAATAAGCTCCAAAATAATTAATTATTTATACTATATGATTAATGTCAATATGGCTTTAGCAGTTTAATAGAGAGAAGCTATCGAGTCGCTTGTAAGAAAAACACAAACACAAGACTCATCAGTTATCTTTTTCTGATTTGCCTGCTGCATTAATTGCTTGACCAATCTCATCTTGTAAATCATCATGATCATTTTTTTCATCATGATTTAGCCCTTCAATTCTGCTTTCTAACTCTAACTTAATTATAGTATTGATTTTATCTATATTATCAAGAAAGCCTCTACACTCTTCTTCACTATACTCTTCACCAGATGCTTTTTTTTCAATAAATAGGTTTTTAAATCCTGCTAGATCAGAATTCTGATCGGTATTTAGTACAACATTTCTCTCTATGAAGCTAAGATCTGACAGCAGTAAGCTAACCTCTAACAGATCTTCACTTTTCACGCTTTTAAGGTCTTCAAGACTTTCTAAAATACTAAACACCTTAATCCTTTCTTGTACAATCTCTTTGTCTTCCTTATCAAATTCAGACAATAAACTATGATTATCTACAAATTTCTCACTCAAAGCTTTATTCAATTTAGCAAAATTGACATCCTTGTCAAGTGATGTGTTATCCCGCAACAAGTCTACCCTTGCCCTACGCGCATTTAAAATGTCGTCGTAGTCATTTAACTTTATGTTGCCATCTTTGTCTTGCTGCAATTTATAATAATCAAGGCCTTTGAAATTTTTATTAGTCTTCATCTTCAATCCTCTTCTCATCTCCTTTTGCATCTGGTTTCCTCATTGGTTTCGGTAATTTCCTTTTACTGTCTTCTCGATTTCTTTTTTCCTCTCTTTCAGCACGTTTTTTTATAGCTTCCTGGGTATTCATTTCAAAAAGTGCCTTAACGTACTCTTCTGGATTTTTTGGTTCTTTAAATAAAGGCTTAAGATTATAAATTTCGTCTTTTCGATCTCTTTCTTCTTTTCTTCTAGCTCTTTCAGCACGTTTTTCTACAGCTTCTGGAGTGTTCATTTCAAAAAGTGGTGAGAGGTTGTAAACTTTATCTTGATTTCTTCTGCCTTCTCTTTCAGCACGTTTTTCCATACCTTCAAAAGCAGATCCAAAATCATCAATTTCATCTGAACCTTTTGGTTCCGTGCCTAAATTTCGTGTCACTTCATTTGATTGATCAGGCTTATCTTCTTCTGTTGGCTGATCATGCTGTAGTTGATTAGGCTTGTCTTCTTGTTCTGTGCTTAGTTCTCGTACTACCTTATCTGGCTGACCTCCCCCTCGTAGTCGAAGAGGGTCGCCTTCTTCTAGTGGCTGATCATGGTTATCTCTTACTAGTTCCGTGCCTAACTCTCGTTCTACCTTATTTGATTGATCAGGATTGTCTTTTTCTGGTTCTTTCTTACGGCCGATAGTGTAATCATGAAGCTTCTCTAAGAAATCTCGCCTATATTCTTTTGCTCTATAGAGTAGGTTATGATCATAGCCATGCTTTCCTATAGAGTCAAGACCATGCTCCCAAGTAAACTTCATAGCATCTTCTATTGTATAGCCCAAATGTGATCCTACGTATCCTTTATAATAATCTAAATATTTACCGATCCTTCTGTGTGTAATATCTTCCTTATCAACTCCAAATGCCCTGTAAATTTTTTCCTCGAGCTTATCAACATCATTTTCAGGCGATGTTGCAAACTTCGTTGCTTCAATAGTAGCACCTACAAATTTACGTGGCACATCAATAGCGTATTTCAGCACTCCTCCAACTCTTGGTACTCTCCCCAGCAGATTAGCTGCACCTCCGGCTAATCTATCCGGTAAATGAGTAGCCCAACTGCCTAAAGACTCAAGTCCTCTACCAGCAAAATTTTGCCACTGCTGTTTGAATCCTTCCATTATGCCAGTCAAAGGCGATGCCTGATACATACTAGATATATTGTAAACGCTGAATCCACCACCAGCGATACTTGAGCCCATTTGTTGTACGAACGTGCGTAAGGAGAACATTAAAAATGAAAGCAAGAATAGTATAAAGATTTCCCCTGCATTGATTAAATAACCTCTCTGTATGTCTTGCACCCTTTGGTAATCGCTATTTTCTTGATAATTTTTGCAATCCTCACAATCTTTACATTTCTGACAGTATTCACTGTTGGGATCCTTATATAAATCATGAAGTTTCAGTATTCTACAACCTTGTTTTTCTACCGCACTCCGCACTAAAGATCTTATTTCATTAATTATTTCCCTATAACTATTGCATTTATTTATATCTTGACAGTAGCGTTTTATTATTTCACTAACATCACCTATCCTTTTCTCTATATTGTTGATCAGTAATATAATGTCAGCCCTCTCTGATGCATGAGATAAACTATTTGTTAAGCGCACTAGATCTTTTTCACTACAGCCATTACTAACTACCATATCACTTTCTGCAATATAGTGGTCTGCTGGATTATCTTTAGTTCCAGGAATTGGATTAAAGAAAGGATAATCTATATAACGAAACCCTTTTATATGTTCACCATTTTTATCTTTAGGGTAATCTGGTGGAAGCGGGATATATCCAGCACCACCAGTAAATTTTATTGTACCACCTTCTCTGCTTATCTTTTCTATACCTTCTATACTTTTATCTATGTTAAGAGAAGAAGCTTCTCCAAGAGTGTAAGGTACAAAAATTTGCCCTGGGGTCCAACCAAAGTACTGCTTATCAACGATACAAAAACCGCCAAACACCCATTTTGGAGCACATAACTTTACCTCGAACCATTTATTGTAGCATACAGTAAAACCTAGTTGTCTATAAAAGGTGTTCATTATCATTGAAGCCAACAATGACAAGAGAGTAAATATCATAATCGATTGTAAACAAAAACTGATGCAGAATTTTATCCAACCTTCAAATAGACTTTTCAGCGGTGAAAATAAAATAGAAATTAGAAACAGTGGCATGATAGCTATAAGAAAAGCTATACCCATAAAGCCAGAGAGAAATATTATGTAAGCATACACGCACAACAAGAAGTATAGTACAATCCCTATGAAAATTGCCGGTATCATAAGAAGGCTTGCCCACATTTGGTAATGTAAAAACGCTGCAAACTTTTTCCAAACAGAATAAGCAAAAAATTTATTGAACATGTCCTCCATGAAGCTAAACAACTTAGCTTCATCTCCTTGAGCAATACTTCCGGTGTTCATGTTGGGAGCAAAGTTAGTAATTACACTTATCAATTGTTCAAGACCTTTAACGAATAAAACAAGAAAATGATCATAGAAAAATCTAAAACTTCCAGGAGATATAAGCACTATTACTAGAGTGATTTTCATCATTCTGATGAGCATATCATGCTTAGTTTCTCGTATCATGCCAAAAAGATAAAGAAGCGATGAAATCATTACAAATAGAACAAGCAAGGAAAGAACAAAATTGTGAAAGCTCGTACTTTTTTCAGCTATATTTTCGAACATAGCTTGTGCAACTGCAGGATCATTGCTATTAAAATGTTCTTTGCAATTTTCGTTAATCAATAATACACATTTTAGATAGTTATAAATGTAATCAAAAAACCCAAAACTACTTGGCTGCTGCACTCCACTTAAGAACTCAAAAGAGTAGCCACCTACATTATCTAAGTAATATCTATCTAATATTTTTACATATATTTTCCATCCCTTTTTTAACTTCAACTCATTACAATTTCTGTCCTTTAATTTAGTGTTATCTCTGTCTAAAGTAAAAAATCCATTGTCGCCCTCTGCTGTGGAGTTATAACCTAGATGTACAGTAGGATATTGAGGATCGCGCATTAACTTTAGATTTTCGTTAGGATCATCTTTCCCCGTTTGAAACAAAAGATAAGCACCATGACCGTTGGTAAACCAACATGGAGCACCACGTGATACTGTATTTGCACTATCATCTTCATTAATGCACTTGCAATTTACAGTGCAACTTGCATTAGGCTTACTTGAAAATTTTTGTATGCTAGGTTTATAATCATTACAAACTAAGTGAAAATTAGGTAAACTATTATCACTTTGTTTACCTTCAAATTTAGTTGCATATTTTAACTGCTCCAAGCTTTGTAAGGTATAACTGCCTTTTTTAGATTCCTTCTTGTTATTATTACTCCAAGATGTCCATGTACCATTAACTCGCACTTTTAAACTATCTCCATTGGTTTCGAGTCCGGTATCCTCCCACTTCACCACTTGGTTATGGTGAAAACCATAATTAATTTCGCCAGTTTCAGGATCAATAACTTCTCCATCTCCTGGAATAAACGCATCGTGGTCGCTTGAAAAATGAGCGCTTACTGCAATAGGTTTAGGACCAAAATAGTCAGCAGATATACACCTTGGAAAAGGCATATCGTTTTTACTACAACCTGTGATCAGCACATAAGCTGCAAGAAGTAATACCCTAAACCAACATTTGCCTAAACGTGATTGCATATCTAAACTTTTTCCAAATACAGAATAAATTTCTAAAACTTTACTTAAAATATCTTTTTAATTAGTTACTCCATAATATCATTTATATCTTACTCCTCTCCATTTTCTTCCTTGTTTTTAGCTTTAGCACTAGGATCACTTCTTATTGTTTCATCAGAATTTTTTGCTGATCTGATTGTTTTAATGTTTCAGGTCTATCACTCGTTGTTTTATCAGAACTTCCTTTAGAATCTTCTTTTTTGTCTGGTTGCTTTGGCGTGTTAGGTAATTTAGCCTCAATTTTTCCCCGATCTTTACTCATTTTCTGCTTGATACTCTGTATCATACTTTGGGTCTTATCATCAAGGCCAACGGTTGACAGCATAGCTTGCGATGCGCTCTTAGCAACTGTACCAACACCGCCAGTAACTCCATAACCAGAGCTAAATAGTGTTTGTACCATAGTTTCCGATATAGAAACAAAAGCTTCCATTGCACCGGCAATAATGAGGTATATAAACGCCTGGATTAGGTCTATAGGTAATGCTGCAAAGTGTCCACCAGCCCTTTCTCCGGTACTGAGTGCAACATCAACGCTAGTGCCAGGACTGTATCCAAGAGGCAGTATTGATTTCATCAAGCACAGATCATACGATAAGAAATTTACGCTAATTAAACATTGATAGCATACAGAAAAATTTGTGAGGTTATATAAAACTGAATACATCAACTGATTTAAAAGAGATAAAAATGAAAATAAAATGACTGGTTCTAATGAAACATGAGCCAACGTTTTTATCCAATTATCAAACAAGGGTTTAGTCTTTTGAAATAGAATAAATACGATAAATAAAGGTGTTAATGACAGTAAAAACGCCACTAGAACAGTAGATATTACATATTTAAACGTAGCGCTAATAATGCATTTTAAGAACATAAAAGTAGCGTAGAGTATTGCCAAAAATGCAATAAAGCCAAAAGGACCAGAGAGCATCAATGATAAAAACTTTAACCAAGTTTCTGCTGTGAATAATACTCCTACTGTCAAGTCTAAGAATGCAAATTTTCTCCCCCCTTCCCCTATATAGCCAGAAAAGCTATCAACCAAATAAGTGCTACCATCTATAAAAAGTCTGGATAAAGTTGTACCAAAAAGTTCCCAGCTTCTATCGCTAAAGGCAAAAGCTATAAATGCTATCTTGAACATTCTTACAATGAAATCAAATTTACTTAGCTGTATTGTTCCAAGCATATAGCCAATGACAGTAAATATAACGTATAGAGTAAGTAAAGCTCTTACCCCCTGAAGAAGACCTCTTGCATATCCTTTGTATGAATCTTTAACGCTGTCCCCAATTACTTCTTCTTTTATAAATTTAAATACCCCGTTTACATTCGATGAAATAAAATCATTAATTTTTCTTTTGACAAATAAAGTTACACTATACTTATTGTTTTCGTAATATTTGCCATTTTTGTCCGTAATGTCATCTTTCTCTACGTTGCTTACATTGATGCCGAAATATATCTTCTTAGGTTTGCATTCATCTGTTATAGGTTTTTTGTCTTTGCATTCATCTGTTAAAAGACCTCCATCTATTATATAATATACCTTATCCTTTGTTTTATCTAAGTGCTCTACTTTTTTGAAATCATTAGTCTTTGGAGCAGATGGATCCCCTGGCGGGTTATCACCCAAATACACATACAGTTTTTCACCATTGATATATTCACACGATCTAGTCACTTTAACATGGTACCCGCCCCTATTAGCTCCATAGTAACCATAATCTGCTATAGCAAGCATCACACTACTACCATATTTTACATTGTCATTTACTGCATAGTCACTATTTAATTTCAGAGAAAAATCCTCGAAATTGTCACTAATTTGCGAACACACATTATCCTTTCTTGCACCTACTTCATTATCTGGAAGACATTGCATACCTTTATCAGTATCTTGATCACCAAGATCACCAATTTTTGCAACAAGAGCCTCAGCCCAAGATTTATCATCTTCAGTAAAACTACCTGCTTTAACATTCCCTTCCATTTTTTCTAGATAAGAATACATATCACATTTATTTCCTTTATCGTACTTCTTATACCTTATAGAGGAGACACAGTTCCGTTCTCCTGCTCGACCTGAATCATAGTTCCATATACCTTTTCTAGTATAGCATATATTCTGATAGTAACAATTAAGCTCATAAGAACTGTACTTTTTTTTCTCATCCAAACTACAGTTTTTTCCATCACATAACTCATTCAATCCTATTTTAGCTCGGCGTAAATCGAACAGCGAGCCATGTATCCATGGTTCGTTGTTTTTAACATAACCTTTATTAAAATGTACCTTATTATCATATGGAGTGTACCCATTGCCAACTAGCACTTTGCTTTCCTTTGCTTTTGTTTTATCAAGAGGTAAAAATTTTATTTTATTTCTCTTTCCATCCTTGCCCTCACAAAAAAATTCCTCTCCCTCTTGCTTGCTAACATTCAATATTTCACTTTCTGACACTTTTTCACCTCCTTCTTCAGCTCTATAACAATTGTCATCAAAGCTGATACCTTTCCCTCCTGGATTGTCATAATCAATTGTTATTTTTCTGGGAACTAAGCTAAAGCTTAACTTATCACCAGGATTTACTTTAATTCCAGTGTCTACATAACGTCTATTGCTGCCAAATCCTTTACCACCGCACAATTCGTTTTTATTTACGCCTTTTTCATCAACGCCATAATTATTAGGCACATCGTTAATATTTGCAGCTTTACTATAATTTGGTTCTGAGCCATCAGCACAAAAGCTAACTGGCACAAGTACTTTCCTTGGATTTTTGTCTTCTTTAAAAGGGCAAAAATTTACTGATCCATCGAGGGTGAATTTGATTTCCTCACCCTTACTAATTACTTGACCAGAATCAACCCAATGAATTTTAACTTCTTCACCAGCTTTATGAACTGGAACATCCACGTTAACACTAGTGTTTCTGCTCTGCAACCCAGGTTCGACACAATCCATGTTACAACCAGTGATTGCAAGACACAGTATCAACAATAGTGATCTTTTACTTATCATTGCTGTCTTCCTGGTGGTGGTATCTGAGGCGTTGACCTTTGAGTCCCTTGTGGTATTTGAGGTCTTGACGTACCTGACTGTTGAGAAGCACCTCCTCTTTCTCTTCTTTGAACGCTTTGTTCATCTAACCCTACTGTTCCCATTAAGCTTTGTTGATACTGTCTTCCAGGTTCGCTTGCTACATAAGCACCAAACAACGAGTCAGATATTGTCGAAGAAGCTTCAACTAAAGCTTTCATAGCGTGTCCCAAAATAACAAAAGCCATCATAGCGGTAATATTAGGTGTATATTTGGAAGCATAACCATAAAAAATACAAGGGTTAAAAATCTTTAAGTTAATATTAAGTATACATGTAGAGCAGACCTCAAAATCAAATATTGAATACACAATATAATCCATAACCTGGCTTATCAGTGATATAAAAATTAAAAGCACTACTGGATGAATCGCAAATCTTGCTAAATTTTTAACCCAGTTGTGAAACATCTGCCTAGTATACGCAAATAAAAGACAAATAATAAAAATAGGTGCTAAAGAAAGCAATAACGCAACTATTGCTATAGATGTAATAAAAGAAAATAAGGCATTAAAAATAGATAAGCTCACTGTGATTAAACCCCAAATCACCAAGCAAAAAGATACAATGCCCAAAGGGCCAGAAAATATAAGAGATACTATTAACAATACTGAATGCGATGACAAGAACCTATTGAGCGGCAAATCAAGAAACTCAAAAACATTTGAAGTAGTGCCTCTAAAATTTGCTATTTCTATTAGTTGTTTTGGAGTGTTAATAAATATAGAGAATGCGTTGTTATAAAAAAAGTCCCAGCTATTATCCTGCAATAGCTGGGCGATGATTCCTATCTTTACGCATATAATTAAAAACTCATATATAGAAATATGAGTTAATCCAAAAAAGTAATAAAGAGTATATAAGATTATATATAGTACTAATAGTGATATTATAGTAGATCTAATGGTATTTGTTCTGCTTGATTTTATAAAACTTTCGTAAAGAGACTTTACAGGACTAGTATCAGAGTGAATTGCGTTAGGGTCTTTATAATTAGAGCCGAAAAATGCAGTTTTCACTTTTTCATCAAAGAAATTATATATTGCACTAAAAGTTTTTGTAGGTGGCTCTTTAGTTGTTAGGTTAATACTAAATTGACCTTCATTTTTGTAATCGCAGCCATGGTCTCTTATTCCGTAATATATGGTGCCTGTTTTGTCTTTTAATTTTCCTTTCAAGTTTTCCATGTCATGAACTTTGCTGATATCTACAGATATATCCGCTTGATTTTCACCAGGCTTATGCTCAGGGAATTTATCGGAAACACTTATATACAAGCTATTTTCCAGACTATGGTTCTTCGTTACTCTTATGTTGAACCCGCCTTTGTCATTTGTATTGTAGCAGCTCTTGTCATTTCTGCTACATAGACTAAAAGTTAAACTTGGTATTTGATGGTCATTCTCCATCCTATGATCACAACTAGTACATAAACCACCACCTGGAATGTGTTCAAGAGTTTCATTATCCATACCAACTTTTAGAAATGTAATGTCAGTTTTTACCTGTTTTCCCTTTAATACGTTACTAATAATTTCAGCAACAACAGATTCACCACTAGAATTTAAAGCATTGAATAGCTCAATTTCTATATTATTATATTCAATATACACGCAATCCTCGCCTCTACGACCAGAAGAAAATTTACATATACGTCTACAGAGTGAATTTAAAATGTGCGTATCTATCTTACTTGCACTGCTCTCTGAAAGCTTACTGCAATCTATATTCTCTCCTTGTTTTATAGAGTTAATAATATTTTCAATTTCCTTTTTTCTTTCATCTTGATCTAACTTCGAAAACCAGTACTCTCTTCCACTCAACCATTGCGCATCGCCTATTATATATTTATTAGGACATATCTCATCCTTGCCACCTTGGCATTTCTCTTGATTTAAAACATGTGCAAAATGTTCCGTTTCTTGCTCGCTACACTTTTCGTCGATTTTCAAATACCTGATTTTTGTCTCACTCTCTTTATCTTTACACACTTTACTTCCAATCACACTAAAGCTTATCGTATCGCCTTTTTTAAGTGCAAATGGTAATGCAACGTCATTTCTCCCAGGCCCAATTGCAAAATCTGCATACTGCTTAGGACAAAAATTAACCTTACTAGGCACTATATCAATCTCTGTTACTCTTATTCTATCTGAGATATTAACACCAGAATCAACCCATTTCTGCTCTGTTGACACTATATCTAGTTTTTCACGCAAACCTGATAAATTTTCTGGCTTAATACAGTGATGTTCCCCGCAGCCTGACAGAAAAAAAAACGGTATTATCAGCAAAAATTTTAGCATAAATCCAACTCATTCAGTGCTTTTGTTAACACTCTCGGAGCTACTAGAACCAGAACCTCGAGATTTACTCTTGTCTCCACCACTCAACTTCTTAGCAGCAGCATCAGCAACTCCAGCAACACCCCCAGCAGCAGCTTTGGCAGCAGATAAAGCTTTGCCCACTATTTGTCCAGGTGTCTGACCTGAGCCAAGTGCTGCTCTATGGTTACCAGCAAGTTCAGCAGCCATGCCAGGAAGAATGTTTAAAAAGTGGTAAAAGAGGAATAATACTAAACACAATTTTAATAATTCTCCGATGAGAGAGCTGCCAAACTCCATGTATGTAAAGTCGAATAGACCAAGTATGCTGCTCTTTTTAAAGCTATAATTTTGCATCATACATGCAAGAGTAGTTTCATTTTTATCACATTCCCCATCTTTCAATTTAAACCACTGTTTTTTCTTACTATATGAGATTTCTGCTTGTTTCTTTTCATATGACTTGTCCGGTTGTTCATTTTTATATGACTCGTCCAGTTCAAAATTTAAATTTTTAAAATAGATTTTATCACATGCTATGAACATAAAGGACAAAAACGCAAAAAGGATAACCGGGTATAAGCTATAGGTAATCAACTCTTTCACCCAGCCTTCAAAATATCCTTTGGTGTGTTGGAATAAAACCATAGGAATGAACAAAGGTGATAAAATGATGATTACACTTAAAGCAACTAGAGATAAAATAAATACATAGCACAGCCACAAAATAGCCATCATCATCAGAACGGCCATAAATATACAGACAAGAGCTACTAAAATTTGTCCACCAGCAAAAATAATACCGATTACCGAACCTGCAACTAATAAGACAGGAGCAGCACCAAGCAAGACTGCTAACGTTGCAACACCTCCAGTACCAATTTTGCCACCAATTCCATCTAAAGGGGCACCTAAATAAAATAAAATTCTACAATCAAGCCTATCCCAAGGTGCAAGATAACTGTAAGATACCCTCTTTCCTGCACGAGTATATTCATAATCTGTACCTGCTTTATAATTACATATGCCTTTACTTTCAGATGATGCTTTTAGCACTATCTCTGACAAACCATTTGAGAGACGAGTTAATTCTCCATAATAATGAGACATGGTACTGCCTGTTGTGAAGTAAATCACTAAAGCGAATTTTATGATCAACATATACATTTCTTGAGGCCTCTGAACTCCACCAGACATGGCTTTTATAGAGAACAGTATTAAAGCTAAAACTAAAACAGCAGTTACAGTGTTTTTCAGCCTTTTCTGTGCTACAGATATAAAACTCTCACCATTTGGTGCACCTTTACCTGCAACTAAATTATCTAACGATTCCTTAATGCATTGCACTATCATAGAAGTTACGGGAATAGGAGCTAATGATTTACTCCCTGCCTGGTTATAACAAGCTTCAGAAACATACGAGCTAAAACAGCCAGCATTATCATAACCTACAAAAATTTTCCCCCCTTGTCCGTTGAGTCTTTTTTCTTTAGATCTGATAATAGTTTTATAGTCATCATTATTACCAATAGGAACTTTTTCCTCTCCTGTACCATCTTTATTTTTGAATATCATCACAGATTTTTCACACATAGGAGCAAGTGGGTCAGGTGGCAATTCCGTGCACCCCATATCAATCCCTTGCGGCCAAGGAGTCATTTCGATACCAAGCATGCTAACACTGGCTAACTCCACACATAATCTGCCCGTTTTTCTCACTGCTTTGAATGTAGCTCCATGTATGGGTTCGCTCTGTCCTGCTTTGAGAACTCTACATTCCAGACCACCATCAACCTTCGAGGACCATGACCCATCTACGTATCCCGTGTCTTTCTCCCTGACATCAAAGTCTATGTATCCAGGTTTTCCTCTGGAATTAAAGTCTACCTTATTAAAAAGATTACCAAAAGTTAAAGGGTTTCGATGACATACTTCTATATATTCACTGTATTGCACACCATTTTTTGGCCAGTAATAACTCTCTGTACTCTCCTGAACGTTAGAATTTAAGGCTTCTTTTTCTGCTCTTTTCCCGTCATAATCTTTTTTGTTCACGTCTTCCCGAGCTTTATTTTGCAAACAAGAAAAATATTCCTCTTCTGTTTGGTAATTTTCATTGGTGCAGCCACTATAACCTGTGTCTTCTAATTTAAAATTTTTGTATTTTCCATCATGATCACGTGCAACTGGGTGTTTAACAAAACTATGTTCACAAACAACAAGCCCTCCTATCGCTTTCCAGACTCCAACAATTGCAGCTATCATTCCAACAATAACAAGAGCGGTAAACAAACCAGCAGAAGAAACGATCAAAACAATGCCAGTAAATATTGCGCCAACAGCAATCGCTATTCCAGCAAGTGCTGCAGCTGTTTTAAACGCTCCACAATCAGGATTAGAGGCACGACTAAAACTGCCAGTGGAATTAAATCTGCTAACAAATTCTGTCTTGTCAGTACCACTTACTCCATCTGCAAGCACTGGATATGAGAGTAAAAAGTCTATATTTAGTAAAAATATCGCAATTAATAGCAATGACAGCTTAGTCTTAAACATTTTTTACCTTCTGATAAAATATAGGCAACCATACTTTTGGGTTGTCCCCAACTTCATTTAATATATCGTGTAACAATAGAACACTTTCTGCACGTCCGGATAATACGTTGATTATATCATCCAGGCCTTTTAAGTCTATTCTAGCTACTACAGCATTGACTCCTTGTTTCACCAAAAAGAATCTAGTACTCGGATCTGTGTGCTTAATTAATATATATTCACGTTCAGTTAACATAAAAACATCCCGATAGACACTAGTAGCTTTCAGATTTGGTAAAAAAATCTGTGTCGCTGTTTGTTGTACAAGCGTATCGCTAATAGTACTTTTACTTGCATCCTCAACACTCTGAGTAGCAAAAATCACAAAAGCATTTAGTTTTCTCAGTACCTTCAACCAGTCTTTTATCTTGGGTGCAAAAACTGGATTATCTATTAACGCCCATGCCTCATCAAGAACGATAATAGATGGAGTGCCATCAAGAGATATACTAATCCTATGAAATAAATAAATCAAGACCGGTCCAAGAGCAACAGGATCTTTGAGCAAGCTAGCCATCTCAAAACCAAATACTCTTGCTCGTGAAAAATCTAGCAAATCTTCTTTATTGTCAAATATTGCAGCATGAGAACCATTATCATGCCACATAGATATTGCCCCAGCTAGAGTATCAGGACCTGCAAGCCCTAAAAACGGTACGAGGTTTCTCAAGAATCTGTCTTCTTTTCTTAATTTAAAATTTCCTTCAATTGCATCATTAATTCGTGCAATATCTTCTGAAGTAAATTTATCATTATATACCGAAATTAAAGACTTTATCCACTCCATTAAAAATGTTCTATTATCAGAGGTATCATCAAGTTGTAAAGGATTAAAATTTGTTTTAGTTCTTGGTTCTATTACAGTATAGATACCACTAAGTGCTCTTAAGAAAATCTCTGCACCGCGATCTTTATCAAAAAAGAATATCCTTGGAGAAAACTTCATCGCTTGGGCACACAGGAAATTCATTAAAACAGTTTTACCAGCACCAGTTGGGCCAATTATCATAGTGTGTCCAACATCCCTTATATGAAAGTTGAAAAAAAATGGAGTACCAGATGTCGTGTCAAAAACTGTAACGGCATCTCCCCAGTGGTTATTGAATTTATTACCAGTAGGATAATTATGTTGAGATGCAAATCCAGCCAAATTAAGACTACTTATTGTAGCTTTTCTCACTATATAATCGAAATTACCAGGAATTTGCGCCCAAAATGCTGGTTCAAGGTTAACTCTCTCACGTATAGGGTAAACACCGCAATTAGAAAGCTCTGATTCTACCAACGACAGAGCGTTATCCAATGATTTAGGACTTTTTTCTATACATAAAATAGTCAGGTGATGTTGACCAAACGCAATCTTACCACTCATTGCGTCATCAAGCGCTTGAGAAATTTCTGCTATTTGAGAAATAGCTTTATCTGCAGACTGTATCATTCGATTTTGCTGTATCTGCATTTTTCCAATCGCCATTTGCCTGTTTATAAATTGAAAAGATTGCGTAATTATAAACTCGTAAGGAAGTTGTAAAAACGAATCAAGCATTCCTGCAGAAGTATGATTTCCATATTCTTTGATACTAATTATTCCAGCATATTTACTCTCATTATGAGTCACAACCTGTATCATCTTACGGCCAAAGAATAACCTATGTACTGGTAAGTACCTTGATATTTCAGTTCTTAGCGGAAAAAGCGTATTTGTAACGAATCCACAATTTACGATTCTAGATAGAAACTCCATTATTTCGCAGAACAAACCATCTGGAGTTTCTTTTACTCCAAGAATTTTAGGCGAATAATTTCTAAGGCTTGTCACTACACGATTTGTCGTTTCCTCTAAATCTTCATACGTGGCACGTATATCACTTTCCCAAGCATGTTTTGAAGTTACATGTCCGAATTTTTTTAGTAGATGTGACAAAAATTCTACTCCTTTTGTGTCCGCTCTACGGATAATCGTAATGTATAGGTCATTAATAAATGATTGCCTTGTTGCGTGTTTTTCTCTCCATTTTAGATTTACGTGATTAGCGAAAAAATTCGGCAAACCTTGACTTGCAAATTCATCAGAAAAAATATTTTTCTTACGTCTGATAGTATGAAAATACAAACTAAATGCCGGAGATGAAATGCTTCTTAGCATCTGATTCCTGATGTTGTTCTGTATGACTAAATCCTCGTCATCGGCAGTTTCAAATGCAAAACCACTTAATTTTATAACCTTAACCAACCAGTTTTCTTTTGTCATCAAGGTTGTGCTATTCCAATAGCAAGAATAAGGAATAAATTCAGCAGCGTGAACTTCCCTGTTCAGAGTAGATTTATTCTTTGATTGAATAGCCCTAAACCTCAGCATCACACAACGTTAAGCAATATCATAAGAATTGGCTCCATGGTAAAAACGATTTAAACATTTCGAGCACTTTTCCAATTTTACCATAAATAATTCAATAAACAACGGTTCTTTTGCAGAAGCTATATAACCAAGTCCATGTATACCTGGTAACATTAAGAGAATCACTCTTAAATCATTTGAATTAATGAAAATTAGCATGCAAATCAGGACGTTTAATATTGCAAACATATAACTCACACCAAAGAGCATTGCAGGTCTTGTAAGACCTTTAAATAATTGATCTGTTTGTATACTACCTGTGGACATATCTTTAACCTTCTAATAATAGCTCTAACACTAATACTATATCATTATATTAAAAATCCATTGAAACTAGTAGCACTTTAAGTTAAGATACATTATTTAATCCCGATAATGACAAATTGGCCATTTCAAGAAGCAGAAAAAATATTGCAAGAGTTTCCTAATAAAAAAGAAATAATATTTGAAACTGGTTATGGACCCTCTGGTTTACCCCACATAGGAACCTTTGGAGAGGTTTTCCGCACTACAGTTATTGTAAATGCATTAAAAAAAATAGCTCCTGGTATAAAAACCAAAATCATTGCAGTTTCAGATGATATGGATGGTTTGCGAAAAATACCAGATAATGTGCCAAATCAAGAGATGCTAAGAGAGCACTTAAATAAACCATTGACTATGATACCTGATCCATTTGGCACTCATCAGAGTTATGGTCATCATATGAATTCATTGTTGTGTAAATTTCTTGATATGTTTGAATTTGAATACGAGTTCAGGAGTGCAACAGAGTGTTATAAATCTGGCGTTTACGATGAAAAACTTTTACTCTTACTGAAAAATTATGATAAAGTGATGGACGTAATGCTTCCATCATTTCGGGAAGAAAGACAGCAGACTTATAGTCCATTCTTGCCAATATGCCCAAAAACTTCTCAAGTTTTACAAGTTCCAGTAATTGAAACAAATACAGAGAAAGGAACAATCACATATGAAGACCCAAACGGGGAAAAAATAGAAGTTCCAGTGACAAAAGGAAAATGTAAACTGCAATGGAAACCTGATTGGGGAATGAGGTGGGCCGCATTTGGAGTAAATTACGAAGCTCACGGAAAAGATTTAACTCCATCTGCTGTGCTTTCAAGTCAAATATGTGAAATACTTGGAGAAAAGCCACCACTTCTGTTTTGCTACGAGCTTTTCCTTGATAAAGAAGGAAAGAAAATATCAAAATCAAAAGGAAATGGCATTTCAATTGAAGAGTGGCTAACTTACGCACCAACAGAGAGCTTAGCATTGTACATTTTTCAGAGTCCTAAAAAAGCTAAACGTTTATATTTTGATGTGATACCAAAATCAACTGATGAATATTTAGAATTTGTAAAGCGTTATCATGAGAACAAAGAAAAGGATATAAATAATCCTGCTTGGCACATTCACCAGGGCAATGTTCCCAGTATAGAAACTTCAGGCATAAATTTCTCACTACTTTTAAACCTAGCAGCAGCTTGTAATGCTGAAAACAAAGAGATCCTATGGGGTTTTATATCCTCTTATGCACCAAACGTTACACCAGAAAATAATAAAATGCTTGATAGACTTTCAGACTTTGCAGTAAAGTATTATCACGATTTTATCAAGCCAACAAAATCATATAAAACTCCAAATGAAAAAGAAAAAGCAGCGTTACTAGATTTGAAGGACACTTTACATTCTCTATCTACAACTGCTACTGCTGAAGAAATTCAATCTCAGGTATTTTCTATTGGAAAAAAATATGATTACACCAACTTACGTGACTGGTTTCAGCTATTATATGAAACGTTACTTGGCCAAAAAACCGGTCCAAGAATGGGATCTTTCATAAAGCTTTACGGAATAGGTAATACGATTTCTCTCATAGAAAGCGCTACTAAATGTATACTTTAGAGTTTACCTCCTTTCATTTGAGCTCTTTAGTTTTAATAAGAATTCCTTGACAAACTCCGCTAGCCCCCTTATCATGAAACTGAAGCTATTGTATTTGCTTTCGCCAATCTGCAGATTAAAAGGTAAGGATTACTTAATGTATCGGCGTCTTATGTTCAATTTTTTGCAGTATATAGATACTGTATGTCTTTACAAAACTTCATCTACATCTAGATTTTTATCTAAATAAGCTGAACGCGCTTATAAAGCGTTACAAGACATCAAAAAATGCCAATACTCGACAGAGATAGTAAAAGACTAGCTAACTCGGGGATTCTTTGTCTTTTTTTCTGCTTAGTAAACTTCTTAAACATTTGCAGCGTAAGTTAGTTGCAATTAAAAGCAGCTTAATCTTGCTTGTCAAGCGTTTAAAACATAAAAAACGCCAATATTTTAAAGCGGATAATAACCACGGGGCTTCTTTTGCCTTTTTTTTCATTTGGTAAATTTCTTAATGTTTGTGGCTGAACGACAACCGTCATCCCGCTACTTGTTAGCGGGATCTCTTGTTAGCGGCTGAGATACCGCGAATGAATCGCGGTATGACGGTTCGCGGCGGCATGAGAAGATAAGGTTTATACCTTGTCATCCCAGTGCTTGACACTGGGATCCAGCTTTCTTTATAAATTCACCAAAAGTGCTTCATTCTATAACGCAAAACCCATACTCACCAAATCCAATGCATTACTTGCAATTAAGTTTCCTGGATCCCAGTGTCTGGGCACTGGGATGACACCATCATAAAGGAATCAGTGTCAGCTACTTTCATGACACCATTCTTTTTCCTGGATCCAAGTAGTCGAGCTACTTGGATGACAGCTAGCCTGACAACCGTCATCCCGCTACCTGTTAGCGGGATCTATGCTAAGAGATACCGCGAATGAATCGCGGTATGACGGTGTAGACGATGGTTAAGTATCCCGCTGCTTGTTAGCGCCGCGGCGGTATGACGGTTCGTGGTGGTATGACGTAGAGTGCTTAGAAGCTGTTATTTTGCTATAAATGGCTGTAATGGCATCATCTATTTTATTGCTATCACAGCCTGTTTGTGCAAGTTCAGCATTCCCACCACAGTTCTTTTTAACTGCTATGGATATTAGTTCTTTTGCGCTAATCTTATTGATTAAGTCTTTACTTACTTTAATAATCAAGACTGTTTTATCTTTTTCTGTTGCCGTAAAAGCTATTACCGTTTTTGGTTTTTGTTGCTGCAAAACAAACTCTCTTATTACATTTGCTGGAATATCAGTGAAAGTGTGGCTTATAAAATTTATTCCATTTATTTCGGTGCTTTTTATATTCTCTGCACTCACAAGCTTTTTATATAGGTTTTTTATTTTGGTTTCGGATTTTTTGTGTTCTTGACTTAAAATACTTAATCTGCTTGTTATTTCACTCACTGGCGCTTTTACGAATTCTGCAACTTTTTTTAAGTTAATTTCATTATCACGTACATAATTGATTGCTTCCTGACCAGTTAAAGCTTCAATTCTCCTCACTCCAAAAGCAACAGAACTCTCTGTTACTATCTTAAACAAACCAATTTCTCCAGTATGTTCAACGTGTGTGCCACCACACAGTTCCCTTGAATCTCCAATCTTCACTACTCTTACTTGGTTGCCATATTTTTCACCGAATAACGCCATAGCTCCTTCGTCTATTGCCTGATTCATGCTTTGAATTTTTGTAGATGCGGAAAGATTTTCTCTGATTAGAGAGTTTACCATATCCTCTACCCAAAACAACTGATCTTGAGTCATTTGAGTGTTATGGCTGAAGTCGAATCTCAGTCTATCTGGTGCAACTAGGGAACCTTTTTGAGTGACATGATCACCTAGAATTTTTCTGAGTGTAAAGTGCAGAAGATGTGTAGCTGAATGATTTCTTCTTAAGGTTTGCCTTCTTTCCTTGTCAATGCTTGCTGCAACTGTGTTACCTTTACAAATTGAACCGAACTTAACTATGCATCTGTGCAAATATAGGTCATTAACCTTATTGGTATTCTCGACTATAATAATACTTCTATCAGATTTGATCAGACTGCCAGTATCTCCCACTTGTCCACCTGACTCGCCATAAAAAGGTGTTTTATCAAGTATAATGGTTATCTTTTCTCCCTCCTTTGCAGAATCAATTACTTCATTTTTAGAGGAAACTATAGCTAGTATTTTCGCATCACTTACTTCATTGAACTCATAACCAACAAATTTTGTTTTGCCAAATTTATTGATCAAATCAAACCATACTTGCTCAACAGATTTTTCACCAGATCCAGCCCATTTAGCACGTGCTCTCTCTTTTTGTTCTCCCATTGCATCATCAAAACCCTTCTGGTCAAAATTTATTTTTTTCTCTTTTAAAATATCAAGTGTAATATCCAAAGGAAATCCGTAGGTGTCATATAGCTTAAACGCTGATTCTCCAGGCAAAGTATCGCCCGATTTTAAATCTGTAGTGAATTTCTCCAGGAGATTGATACCTTTCATCAAAGTGTCTTTAAAGTTTTCTTCCTCTGATTTTAACGTCGTTTCTATTAAGCTTTTAGCTCTGACTAATTCAGCTCCCATATAAGCCGAACTCGTGCTATCTATCAACACTGGAAAAATACGATGGAGTAGGGAATCATTATATCCAAGCAGGTGAATATAACGTGTGGCTCTCCTAATTAATCTGCGTAATACGTAATTCCTGCCCTCATTTCCAGGAAGCACTCCTTCTGCGATGAGAAATGCAGCCGCGCGAAGATGATCTGCTATGATCTTATGCGCTATTTTATTTTCCGTTCTTCCACAGTACTCTTGTGATTTACTTATCAGAGCAGAAAATAGATCAATATCATAGTTATCATGGACGTTTTGCATAACAGCCGCTATTCTTTCAAGGCCCATTCCAGTATCGATGCATTTTTTTGGCAATTTGTGTAAATTACCTTCTTCATCTTTGTTAAACTCCATGAATACCAGATTCCAGATTTCAACAATTCTATCGCCCTCTTGTAAATTAGGACTCCCATGGTCATAAAAAATTTCAGAACATGGACCGCACGGACCAGTGCTTCCCATACTCCAAAAGTTATCATCCGTTGTAATTCTTATGATTTTATCACTTGAAAAGCCACTTATCTTACGCCAAATCTCGTACGCCTCATCATCAGTATGGTAGACGGTTATGGATAGTCTGTTTTTATCAAGAGATAACTCTTTAGTGATAAATTCCCACGCAAATTCTATCGCAGTTTCCTTAAAGTAATCACCGAAGCTAAAATTTCCGAGCATTTCAAAAAATGTGTGATGCCGAGTTGTATAGCCAACATTTTCCAGATCATTGTGTTTACCGCCTGCTCTTAGGCACTTTTGACTTGAGACAGCACGTTTCATTTCAGTTTTTTGAGCACCAGTAAAAATATTTTTAAACTGCACCATACCAGCATTTGTGAACATGAGCGTTGGGTCATGTTCTGGAATCAAAGGAGAAGAAGAAACCTGCTCGTGGTCATTATTTACAAAAAATTTTATAAATCTTTCTCTGATTTCGTTTAGCTTCATCGTTTTTATTGAGGTTATCTATAAATAATAAGTTGTAATGGAAATAAAATCAATACCACTCTCTAGATCTCAGAACTTCTAGTGACATGCACCTTGTGGTAAGAAAAAATCAATATATTCACGATAAATTTACCTCATATCTGTGTTTTATATGTGGAAATTGGAATGGAAATTTATGTAGGCAAAGAAAAAAGAATAGCAAATGTGGTGACTCAACACTGGAATGACATAAAAAGATCAGACAGAGATTGGCCAGAAAGGCATGAAATAGACACTGCAGAAATAATGGAATCATGGCAGCATTGTTTTGTCATTGAAGTCAAGGATCAAGGTTATATTTGTGAAAATGCAGGAGAAAAGGCTGTTGAATTCTATGGTTTTGAGAAAAAGACGCGCATTGATAATAAGTATGCAATTGATGCACCATTTTTGCGACTATATAAAATAGATGCAGTTATTGATAAACTTGATACTGTAATAGAGAGTAAATGCCCGATCAATGAAGAGGAAGAAAGTGAAAGTGTTAAAATGAGGCAAGTATTGTTGCCACTTGGGAATAAAGAAGGTATAACACACATATTGGGCGTAATTACTTTTAAACTCCTTTAATATACAATTTTAATTTGATTCTTTAATAAAATTATTTATACTAATGCTTAATTACTATTAAAGAACTCAATAGTAGTGCTTGTAAATTTATTTGGAATATGAAGAAAATAAAATTAAAAACCAAATCTTCTGTGAAAAAGCGCTTTCACCTTACAGCTAAGGGTAAAGTTATTTCTACTCAGTCAGGCAAAAGGCATGGCATGGTAAAGAGAAGTAAATCTAATATTCGTAATCAGCGCGGTACAACGATTCTTGGTAAATCTGACTCGCGTATAGTTAAGCTTCATATGCCTTACGGTATTTAACAAAATGGAGGTAAAATAAAATGGCTCGGGTAAAACGTGGAGTCACTACTCACGCTCGTCATAAAAAAATATTGAAACTGGCAAAGGGTTATAGAGGGCGTGCAAAAAGCTGTTATAGAATTGCATTACAAAGAGTTGAAAAAGCACTGCAATATGCTTACAGAGACAGAAGAACCCGTAAACGTGATTTCCGTAGCTTATGGATAATACGTATTAATGCAGCAGCAAGAGAGCATGGGCTTACTTATGGTAGGTTTATGCATGGTCTTACACTTGCCGGCATTGATTTAAATAGAAAAATTCTTGCTGAGATGGCAGTTAATTATAAGGATGATTTTGCCAAATTAGTAGAAACTGTAAGTGGTAAATTAGCGGAGAATTCTTAAAGCAAAAACACCATGAGAATTATTTTCATGGGATCACCAGGATTTGCTGTTAATTCTCTGAGCTTGTTACTGAAATCAAAGAGCGAAGTGGTGGTAGTATACACCAAGGCTCCAAAACCTTCGGGGCGTGGACAGAAGCCAACGAAATCTCCAGTACATGTTATCGCTGAAGAAAGTAACATAGAGGTATGTACTCCTATCTCTCTAAAGTTCTCGGCAGAGCAAGAAAAATTTAGAAATTTCAAGCCAGACGTTGCGGTTGTTGCCGCGTATGGATTGATACTTCCAAGAGAAATTTTGAATATTCCTAAATATGGTTGTATTAATATTCATCCTTCATTACTACCAAGGTGGCGTGGTGCAGCCCCGATACAGCACACAATTTTAGCAGGAGATCAAGAAACCGGGGTTAGCATTATGCAATTGGATGAAGGATTAGATTCCGGCACTATTTTAAAACAGGAAAAATTTCTTATCGAAAAGAACGATAATTACAAGACATTGCATGATAAATTATCTAAGCTAGGCAGTGATTTACTGCTGAAAGTGCTAAACGAAATTGAAAAACAGCTTCCCTTAAAACAGAACGATAACGATGCATGTTACGCTGACAAAGTGGAAGACTATAAAATTTATGCAAGTGATGCTTGTGAAGTTGCTTATAGAAAAGTTAAAGCGTTTTACCCAAAAGCATTCATTAAGATAGAAAATAAACGTATCAGGATACTTGATGCTGACTTTGAAGCTCTCGCTTCAGAACAAGGTAAGATTGTTAACGATAATATGCACATAAGTTTAAAAGGTGGCACTTTAATTCCTAAAGTTGTACAAATGGAAGGGAGAAATCCTTGCAGTATTGAAGATTTTATTCGTGGCTTGAAATCAAGCATGGTAAAAAAATTTATAGAATAGGCTGCTTTAAATTAGTGTAGAAATGTAATAGCTAAATTTCCTTTTCTTAGATATAATCTTAAAAAACTTTCCATATAAAAATGAAAATAAAAAGAGCTTTAATATCAGTATACGATAAAACGAATATAATTGATCTTGCATCGTTTTTAACGCAGCAACAAATAGAAATTCTTTCAACGGGCAATACTTATAAAGTGCTATCTAGTGCAGGAATAAAAACACAAGAGGTCTCAGATTACACACAATTTCCAGAGATACTGGGTGGTAGAGTAAAAACTTTACACCCCAAAATTCATGGAGGCATACTTTGCAATAGAGAAAAACACAAAACGGAAATACAAAATCTAGGTATTGAGCCAATAGAACTGCTTATAACTAACCTATACCCATTTTGGGAGACAGTAAGTAGCGGCTCAAATGAAGAGCAAATTATAGAACAAATTGATATCGGCGGAGTGGCGTTAATTAGAGCTGCAGCAAAAAACTTTCGTTTTACTTCAGTTATTTCTAGCATTCAAGACTATGAAGCACTGAAAGCTGAGATGATAGAAAATAACAATAAAACAACATTGGAATATAGAAAACACTTAGCAACCAAAGCATTTGCTCTCACTGCACACTACGATTCTAATATTCACAGTTGGTTTTTATCCCAGAGTAAAAATAATGAGTTACCAGAGTTTTTTGCTCTATACGGGCATAAAGTACAAGAACTCAGGTATGGTGAAAATCCCCATCAAAAAGCTGCATTTTATAGTAATCAATTTACAGAATATCCGTTGGAAAAACTACATGGAAAAGAGTTGAGTTATAATAATATAGTAGATATAGAATCCGCACTTAACATAACTTCTGAATTCGAAGAACCTGCAGCAGTGATAATCAAGCATAATAACCCATGTGGCGCTGCTATTGGTAATAATGCTTTGGAGGCATATGAAAAAGCTCTATCGTGCGATGAAGTAAGCAGTTTTGGTGGTATAGTTGCCTTAAACCGGGAGATAGATTTAAAGCTAGCAGAAAAATTAAACGAGATATTTTTGGAAGTAGTGATAGCACCATCGGTAAACAATGAGGCACTAAAAATTTTACAAAGAAAGAAAAATTTAAGAGTGATTATTCATAAATCTTTTCAACAAAATGTGAAATACCAAACTAAAAATGTTGTTGGTGGGTTTTTGGTGCAAGAAAATAATGACCACACAATAAAAGCAGAACAAGTAACAGAATGCACTGCAACAGACAAAGAAAAAAAAGATCTTATTTTTGCCTGGAAAATATGTAAGCATGTGAAATCCAACGCAATAGTTATAGCAAAAGATGGTTGTGCTATTGGCATCGGTGCAGGGCAAACAAGCAGAATAGATAGTGTGAACATTGCAGTGAAAAAAGCAGGTGAAAAATGTAAAGGTGCAGTGCTTGCTTCAGATGCATTTTTTCCATTCCCAGATAGCATAGTAGAAAGTGCAAAACATGAGATTACAGCTATAATTCAGCCCGGCGGCTCGCTGAAAGATCAAGATGTGATAAAAGCTGCAAATGAAAATAAAATTGCTATGTTTTTCACTGGCGTTCGCAGTTTTTTCCATTAGGCTTTGTGTCTTATCGTCATACCGCCACAAACCGTCATACCGCGATTCATTCGCGGTATCTCTCAACATAGATCCCGCTAGCGGGATGACAAATATACCGCCGCGGCGCTAACAAGAGATCCCGCTAACACGTAGCGGGATGACGAGCTTATCGTGCTGCCACGAACCGTCATGCCTCTGCGAACCGTCATACCGCGATTCATTCGCGGTATCTCAGCCGCTAACAAGCAGCGGGATGACGGTTGTCGTTTAGCCATAAATATTAAGAAATTTACCAAATGAAAAAAAGGCAAAAGAAGCCCTGGGGTTATTATCCGCTTTAAAATATTGGCGTTTTTTATGTTTTAAACGCTTGACAAGCAAGATTAAGCTGCTTTTAATTGCAACTAACTTACGCTGCAAATGTTTAAGAAGTTTACTAAGCAGAAAAAAAGACAAAGAATCCCCGAGTTAGCTAGTCTTTTACTATCTCTGTCGAGTATTGGCATTTTTTGATGTCTTGTAACGCTTTATAAGCGCGTTCAGCTTATTTAGATAAAAATCTAGATGTAGATGAAGTTTTGTAAAGACATACAGTATCTATACACTGCAAAAAATTGAACATAAGACGCCGATACATTAAGTAATCCTTACCTTTTAATCTGCAGATTGGCGAAAGCAAATACAATAGCTTCACTATCATGATAAGGGCGCTGGCGGAGTTTGTCAAGTAAGTTTTTTTGTTTCTATGGGTCAGTTGGACTTAAAGTCTACACAAAAAACGTTTACAACCAACGTTCAACATGGTAAATTAAAAACGGTTTATTCCTCGGTAGCTCAGTGGTAGAGCAGTTGGCTGTTAACCAATTGGTCGCTGGTTCGAATCCGGCCCGGGGAGCTCTTCTCTGTGAAATTCTAGTGTTGATTTTATATGAACATTAAATCAGTGGTTTTATGTATACTAGATGGCTGGGGAAATGGAATAGAGAATAATAAATACAACGCTATCAGCAACGCAAATCCACCCTGTTGGCAATATATTAGCTCTAATTATCCAAAATGCAGTTTATCCGCCTGTGGAGCTGATGTGGGGTTACCTGGTGGTCAAATAGGTAACTCAGAAGTTGGCCATATGAATATTGGCAGTGGTAGAGTGGTAATACAAAGCCTTCAGCGCATTAATCAAGAGATTGGAACAATAGAAAACAATGTAAATCTACAAAGTTTTATTAATGATCTAAAAAGTAAGAACGGAGTATGCCATATAATGGGATTGGTGTCCGATGGTGGTGTTCATTCGCATCAAAAGCATATTTCAACTTTAGCAAATAAAATATCACAGCATGGAATAAAAGTGGTGATACATGCATTTTTAGATGGCAGAGACACATTGCCAAATTCAGGAAAAAAATGCATTCAAGAATTTACAAAGAGTATAAAGGGAAATGACACAAGAATTGCTACTGTTTCTGGGCGTTACTATGCTATGGACCGTGACAACAGGTGGAAGAGAACAATCGAAGCTTATGAGGCTATCGCATTTGCAAAGGCACCTTGTCATGATAATGCAGTATCGTTGATTGAGAATAACTATCAAAATAACATAACTGATGAGTTTATCAGGCCCGCAGTAATAGGTGATTATCAAGGTATAAAACCAGAAGATGGAGTGCTGTTGGCTAACTTTCGTGCTGATCGAATGATACAATTAGCAAGTATTTTGCTTGGCAAAACAGATTACGCTAAGGTAGCAAAATTCTCTTCAATTTTAAGTATGATGAAGTATAAAGAAGATCTCAAAATTCCTTATATTTTTCCTCCTACTTCTTTCGCTGATACTCTAGGACAAACAATAGAAGACAATAAATTACGACAATTACGTATCGCTGAAACCGAGAAATACGCTCATGTGACTTTCTTTTTCAATTGTGGAAAAGAAGAACCTTTCTCTGGTGAAGAAAGAATACTCATTCCCTCACCAAAAGTTCAAACTTACGATTTGCAGCCCGAAATGTCAGCCTTCGAGCTCACAGAAAAGCTTGTAGAAAAAATTCACTCCCAAGAATTCGCACTGATAGTTGTAAATTACGCTAATCCTGATATGGTAGGGCATACAGGTAATATAAAAGCAGCCGAGAAAGCTGTGCTAGCTGTAGATGATTGTCTTGCGAAAGTGCTGAATGCTGTTAAAAAGTCAAGCAACACCGCATTAATTGTTACTGCAGACCATGGTAACGTGGAATGTATGTTCGATGAAGAAAATAATACACCTCATACAGCACACACTCTAAATAAAGTGCCATTTATTGTGTCTTGCGATAATCTAAAACTAAGAGACGGAAGGTTATCTGACATTGCCCCTACTATTTTACAGCTACTTGGAATTAAAAAACCAAACGAAATGACAGGCAGTTCGTTGATTTCTTGCATTACCCTCTGTCATTCCAGCCAGGCAGCGTTATGCACCGGAATGACATCAAATAGATGTGTTTTAACTTAATCCAACTTTTAAATTTTTCGCTGTTAGTACTAATGATTCATTAAAGAAGCTGTCAATATCACCAATACTATCTATATTTTTTGTACTGATAGATTGGTCAATTCTTTTGACCAAATTAGATAAAACTTTATTAGGGCCAATTTCAACAAATTTGTTAATGCCACGGCTTGACATATACAAAACCATTTCTCTCCATTTCACTCTGCTTACAACTTGCTTGGGGAGTAAAGTTTTTATAACTTTGGGATCACTCTCCTCTTTAGCTGTAACATTTGATATCAAAGGAACTATAGGACGGGTTATTTTAATACCCTTCAAAAACTCCAAAACTTTTTCATCAGCAGGTTTCATAAGAGATGAATGAAAAGGCCCACTAACCTGTAATTTAATTAGTTTCCTCACACTCGAGTTTTTGAATAAATCGGGTAACATTTCAAGAGCTTCTCTAGTGCCACTTATAACCACTTGTCCGCCACCGTTATCGTTTGCAATTTCACAAATTCCGTCAATTTGAACTGATTTCAATATATCTTCCACTTCATTTATCTCTGCTCCAAGCAACGCAACCATTCCGCCTTTACATTTCAGTGAAGCTTCATGCATTGCTTCGCTGCGAACTTTCAGCAGCTTGATTGCAGACTCAAGCGTTAACGCTCCTGCAGCACACAGCGCTGTATATTCGCCAACTGAATGCCCACAAACATATTTAACATTGTGATCAGTGAAAAGAGATTTGCCAAACACATGCTCCATAACACGTAGCATTGCAATTGATACTGCCATTATAGCTGGCTGAGCGTTTTCTGTAATGGTTAATTCTTCAATAGGACCGTTGAAGATTAAATGAGACAGCTTTCCATCCAATATGCTATCTACTTCATTAAATACTTGTCTTGCAACAGAAAACTCACTACATAAGCTCTTTCCCATTCCTACAAACTGAGAGCCCTGACCGGGGAAAGCAAAAATCATGATAGTTATTATTTATTCCTTATTAAATATACTACTTTATTTATTTTTTGTCAATATTTTAGAATAATGATTGACTTAGTGAATTAAGTTCACTAGAATATTAGCTGACTAAAAGTTTATAAACAACAATGAATTATCATAAAATTATTATAGTTATGACAGACGGTCAAGAGTTTGAAACTCGTTCCACTTATGGAAAGGAGGGAGATAGGGTAAAACTTGATAGAGATCCTCTTACTCACCCTGCATGGACTGGAAGTTTGACAAGCGGGTTAACAAGTAAAACTAGCAAATTAGCTAAGTTTAACGGTAAATATGGAAGCATTTTCTAATTCTCCTCCTCTTTAAGTTTTAGAGAGTTTACTGAAGCATGCATAAATACAAAAATATAGGCTATGTTGCTTTTCCATCACCAAAATCGCAGGAAGTATCTAAACTATTAAAGAAACTTAATTTTATCAATATAACAGAAGAAAATAAGTCCGAAATCGATCTATTGATAGTTGTTGGCGGTGATGGCTTTATGCTACGCACTTTGCACAATTACGTCATAGAAAATAAAAACATGCATGTGTATGGGATAAACACTGGCAATGTTGGGTTTTTGATGAATAAATGCTTTAGCTGCAG
Source organism: Wolbachia endosymbiont of Drosophila innubila (assembly GCF_021378375.1). Classification (NCBI taxonomy): domain Bacteria; kingdom Pseudomonadati; phylum Pseudomonadota; class Alphaproteobacteria; order Rickettsiales; family Anaplasmataceae; genus Wolbachia; species Wolbachia endosymbiont of Drosophila innubila. The sequence continues at coordinate 841,630 of NZ_CP076228.1, forward strand.
TGAAGATTTAATTGATCATATAGAGCATGCAACTTCAACTCAGTTAACTTTGCTAAAAATGGAAGCAACAGACACAAGTGGCAAGAGATATCATTACATAGCAGTAAACGAAGTATACGTTTTTAGAAAAGCGAACCAAATAGTAGAGATGAATATTACTATTAATGATAAGCTAAAAGTAGAAAAATTTAGAGGGGACGGAGTAATATTATCTACCCCCACAGGCAGCACTGCATACAACTTCTCTGCCGGTGGCCCAATCTTGCCGCTAAATTCAAATTTACTTGCACTCACTTCTATCAATAGCTATTACCCAAGGCATTGGAATGGAGCGTTAATATCAAACGATACAATCGTACAAATTGACATTAACGACACAAAAAACCGTCCAGCACTTGTAGTATCAGATTACAAGGAGTTTCATAATATATCACAGATAAAAATACAAAAAGACCACGAAAACACAATAACTTTGCTTTTTGACAAAGATTACCCTCTGAATGAAAGAATCTTTGATAGACAATTTCTATACTAATAATTATCCGTAAATTGGTATTTACTATATCTTAATAATTATAGCGTAATCAATGCAGCATAGTAATTAATTTTGGAGTGAATATGCCTGGACCAGTAAATGAAGAACAAACAGTAACATTAATTTCTTCCACATCAATAAGTGAAGATGACAAGATAACACCAGGAATTTTACCAACACCAGCACTTAGGACAAGTACTCCGAAAAAAAATGATGAAAATACAGCTTTAGAAGCTTTGTTAGAGGAAGAATTTAAAGAGAAAAAAAACAGCAATGCTAATTCAAGAGATCCGTTAACTCTTGAGATTCAAGTATCACCTCCTTCCCTAGAAGAAACAAAAGGTGAAGAAACTCATGTTGACGTGCCACAAAATTCAACTCTAAGCAGATCCCCTTCTCAAGAGACAGTATTTGATGATCCTGATAAAACATTTACACGGTTAAGCAGAGAATCAAGTAACAAACTTAGCAATGTACCTTCAACTTCTCCACCATCATATAAGACAGATGACTCTGAAGAGTCTTTGTCACTAAATTCTGATGTAGGTGGCACAACAAATAAAAAAACAAACAGATTCTTGCCAAGAGCAAAGTATTCCATGCAGCAGAAGGGCTTTATAATTTTTACTGCAAGTGCTATTATACTCAGTATATCTGCAGCTTTATTATATTTACAAGATAAAGCAAAATTTATTGCATTTTTTACAAACAGCCCAAAATATATCACTATACCAGTTATCGCACTTGCTGCATTGCTTGCAATTGGTCCAATATTTTTTGCAACAAGGCAATTTATAGATACTGAAGAACATTCCATTCAAAAAAAAGATGCGGATAAAATTTTAGCTGAGGTGTTGGAGCACCAGCCAAAAGATAAAGCTATAAAATCTGTAAGACTGGAATATAGCAATAGCACTCATTCAAATTTTGTACTTAATGCTTGGGAAGCTAAACAAGGCTTCACTAACATTGACGAAAAAGTAATTACTAGAACTAATAAAATAAAATCAGTAATTAACGACAGACCAATATTTACTGCATTATTTACTGGTGTAGTTGCTGCAAATATAGCGTTTCCTCTAGGGCTACTTGCAACACATGGTGTTAATGGTGTACAAAAATTTTACCAAAACCCTTTGACTAATAACATAGGATTATCATTACTTATAGGTTCTGGTATACTTGCATTATCAATTATATGTCTTGGCGTGCATTATTATAGAAAAATAAATTGCACTAACCTTATATATTCTGAAGAAGAGATTGATCCTAAAGATGTTAATGGGAAATTCATTGAGGAAATAAAACGAGAAAGAACAAATGTTCTTGGGGAAAATCACAATAAAGACGCTAAACGCAGCAGCTTAACGCTTGAGCAAGTTGTGGTTCAATCTCATAATTGTAAGGATATTGTTTATAGTGTCGGTTAATAAAATGCATGATATAGCTAGTGCAGCCCTACGTCATACCGCTGCAGACCGTCATACCGCGATTCATTCGCGGTATCTCTAGATCCCGCTAGCACGTAGCGGGATGACGATTGTCAGGGTAGCACCTCCCTCCCCTGTCATCCAAGTAGCTGACTGACCTTACCCAGAAAAAGTGGAGAGAAAGTTTGGAATGTTTTTCACAAAGAGAATGATGAATCAAAATGCTCAGGAATGCAATAGTTAATAGTGACGTTGTTTGTTATAAAAAATTTCTATGTATTCAAATATTGCAGTTCTAGTTTGTTGAGCAGAGTGTTGTGAAGTATCAATAAGTATTTCTCTTTTCAATGAGCTAAAGAAGCTTTCCACAACAGAATTGTCGTAACAACAACCTTTATGACTCATCTATGTTTTTATGGATAAGAGATATTGATAACCTTGCGAAGTATATTGTGAACCTTGATCACTATGTAATAGTAGATTTTGGCAGGTTTACGCTTGTTAACGGCCATTAATAAAGAGTCCATAACCAATTGTTTATTTATTGAACTGCTCATTAACTACCATGCGTGAATATAGATCGATTATTGTTGCCAAATATAGCCATCCTTCTTTGGTTTTTATATAAGTAATCCCATACTTTATTTGGTTGATCAACAATAAAGTTTTGATCTAGTATATTGGGAGCTACAGCTCTATTATCTGTTTGTTGTTTTTTAATTTTAAACTTTCTTTTCAGTATAGCCCTGATGTCATTTTTCTGCATAATACTTTGCACCGTTTTCAAATTGCAACTTTTACCCAAAGCCTTCAATTCAGCATGAATTTTAGGAGCTCCATATCTACATTTAGAAACTTGATATATTTTTGAATAGCTGCGAGTAGCTCTTTATTTGCTGATTCTCTACTGCTTATTTTTCTTGTGGTCCACTTATAGTAGCCACTAGCAGAAAATCCTACATAATTCCTGTACTTTATAGCAGTTACTATATAAAAAATATTTTACTCTTTTTGACTGGCTAGGGCTTTTTTAAATGTCTCTTTCCCTTGTTACTCTTGCTTTGTAAATCAAACCTCTCTTTGTCGTAAGGAGCCATGTTACCTCTACCTGGAAATGCATCTGCTGCCGACTTTTTTTCGTTGTGTTTCTTTTATCCATTTTCCTAATAAACCACCCTTTATTCCTAAATCCTTTGCTATTTTTGTAATTGTTTGACCTGCCTTTCTTTGTTCATTTGCCAGTTTAACAGCTTCCAATTTGAATTCTGCCGTATATTCTCTTGCCATTTCTAATCCTCCAAAATTTTATTTTACCCAAAAAAACTCTTTTCTTTCTCTCCACTTTTTCTGGGTAAGGTCAGTCTGTCCAGGTTCCAAGATCGGTGTCAAAAATTGCTCAAACCATCCATTAAAAACATCCATATTACAGTGGCCTTCAAAGGTTAACGGAACAACTATCTTTCTTCCACTTAAGGCTGCAACCATACTGATTCGTTGAGTTTTCTTTCCAGATTTTAAGGCATAAAACCGCTGTCCTTTCTGGCAATATCCGTAGTTCGGTGTTATCAATGCCAGACTCATCTATATACACTAAGTTTTTAGGTTCTTTTGTCGCTATAATTTTCAAAAATTCAGCACGTTTTTCTTCGTTTCTTTCCTTGTATCCATATGTCTTTTTTTGCGCGTAAATCCAATTTTTTTAAGGGCTCGATAGATCGTTTGGATACTAACGTTGTTCCAAAGTTTAGCCATTTCCGATAGAGTCTTTCCTCCGTGTTCTCTGGCAAATTTGGCAAAGGTATCCCAGTCGGTAATTTTGTGATTGTAACCCCCATTTCCAAGTTTTTTTGATTGAAAGTCTCCTGTTTCTTTTCTTCTTTGCTGCCACTCCCATAAAGTAGTTCGTCCAATCTTAAATCTTGCTGCCACTGTTTCTCTGCTTTCTCCTTCGTCTAGCGCTTCCATTGCTTTTTTTCTTAAATCATAACTATATGCTGCTGGCATTCAACCTCCTTATCATCATCTACCCTTATCCTATCACATCCGGACTTTTATGGAAAGAGCTATATTTTTATCAATTCTGCAATCATTTATCTTAATATTAAGTTTCTTTTGATGCTTGTGAATAGCTGCAAATCTCTTCCTATTTGTTGCAAATACCCTTTTATAAACCCGACTGTTTGTCTTAAACCAATTCTAAAGAAACTGACGATTATATGCACCAAAATCACAACTTTATCACTATAAATATAGTTGCCGCCCTGCATTTTTGGACAATTCTCGTACCAATTTTCTATGGCGTCATTGATATAACAAAAAATGCTTCCTCTTTCTTGGAGAAATTTGTTATATTCATGGCAGTTACTGACTCTCATTTTTTGTGGCATATTTTTTCTTCAACAGTTAAATGGCTATTTATAATGAATTTTGTCAGTAACTGCCAGTTCTTTTCACTTGAGCGATGCAACAAAGCCCACTGGGATCCAGGAAAGTTTGCTTGTAAGCAAGCAAACTAGCATGGAAAGTTTATACTAAATGAATGTTTTTGATGAGGTTGCACAGAAGCTGGATCCCAGTGTCAAGCACTGGGATGACATCATCCTTTTTTGGATTCCAAACTGGAATGACAGCAGTCCTACGTCATACCGCCGCGGTATTTCCAGATCCCGCTAACACGTAGCGGGATGATGGTTGTCAGGGTGTTGTCCAAGTAGCCTCCTTCTTCTGTTATCCAAGTAGCCTCTTTCTTGTCATCCCAGTGCCCAGACACTGGGATCCAGGAAACTTAACTTTACACCAGGTAATAAGAACTGGATTCCAGCGTCACGCGCTGGAATGACAGCAGTCCTACGTCATACCGCGATTCATTCGCGGTATCTCAGCCGCTAACAAGAGATCCCGCTAACAAGCAGCGGGATGACGGTTGTCGTTTAGCCATAAATATTAAGAAATTTACCAAATGAAAAAAAGGCAAAAGAAGCCCCGTGGTTATTATCCGCTTTAAAATATTGGCGTTTTTTATGTTTTAAACGCTTGACAAGCGAGATTCAGCCACTTTTAATTGCAACTAACCTACGCTGCAAATGTTTAAGAAATTTACTAAGCAGAAAAAAAGACAAAGAATCCCCGAGTTAGCTAGTCTTTTACTATCTCTGTCGAGTATTGGCATTTTTTGATGTCTTGTAACGCTTTATAAGCGCGTTCAGCTTATTTAGATAAAAATCTAGATGTAGATGAAGTTTTGTAAAGACATACAGTATCTATATACTGCAAAAAATTGAACATGAGACGCCGATACATTAAGTAATCCTTACCTTTTAATCTGCAGATTGGCGAAAGCAAATACAATAGCTTCACTATCATGATAAGGGCGCTGGCGGAGTTTGTCAAGGGATTTTTGACGAAATGATTTTGAAAGCAAAGAGCGGGAGAAGGGGTTCGAACCCTCGACCTCAACCTTGGCAAGGTTGCGCTCTACCAACTGAGCTACTCCCGCAATTAAATTAACCTAAATTTACTTAATTATAGGCATATACAGCGATTTGTAAACCCTGTGTACACGAAAAATGTGAGAGCCCATAAATTTGCGTGGTTCCTTCTATGATCTTTTCGTATACTTAAGACTCATTTTTGATTATCATAGGTTTTCAATTGTGCCAAAAAATGTATTAATTTTATGGGAATATTTTTATATAAAGACGACTTGCCAGCTAGTTCAATACCAGATGATATAAGGTCTATAGCTGTTGATACCGAGGCAATGGGGCTACTTCATAGCAGAGATAGATTATGCCTTGTGCAGCTCTCTTTTAATGATGGCAACGCTCACTTAGTTCAACTCAAGAACGATTATACAGCGCCAAATTTAAGAAAAATATTAGAGGATAAAAATATAACTAAAATATTTCACTTCGCGCGATTTGATGTGAGCATAATACGTTATTACTTGGAAACTTGGGCACTTCCGTGCTATTGCACAAAGATAGCTTCACGTTTAGTTCGCACTTACACAGATAATCATAGCTTAAAAGAGTTGTGCTTAGAGCTGCTTGATACCAAACTAAATAAGCAGCAGCAATCTTCTGATTGGGGAAATGAAAATTTAACAGACAAACAAAAAAGTTATGCTGCATCTGATGTTTTGTATCTCCACAGTATAAAGGAAAAGCTAGACTTAATGCTGGAGCGTGAAAATAGAAAAGAATTGGCCCAAAAGTGCTTTGAATTTCTTCCTACTCGTATTGAATTAGACTTAATGGGTTGGGAAAACGTGGATATCTTTAACCACCAGATGTAATAGAAGTTTTTTGTTTGTGCAAAACACTTTAGGGCAATTTTTCAAGCTCTGCGGTAAGAATTTAGTTGATTAACTGCTAATAGATACGCTATATTTTACAAGCAATCGTTTTAAGTTTAGGTATTTTATGAGTGATGATATTACACCGGTAAATGATCAAAATTTCAAATCTGAAGTCACTGACTATAAAGGGTTTGTTCTGGTAGATTTTTGGGCAGAATGGTGTGGGCCATGTAAAAGTCTAATGCCGCGTATTGAACAGTTGGCTAAAGACAGAAAAGGCAAGATTAAGATCTGCAAGTTCGACATAGATGAAGGGACTGAAGTGCCAAGTAAGTATGGGGTTCAATCTATACCTACTTTGATTATATTTCAAGATGGTAAGGAAATTGCACGCAAAATTGGTGCAACAAATGATCTGCTAAGTTGGGTTGATAGTGAAATAAGCTAATAGACAAATTTGCTTTTGTGTGTATTATAAATATTGATAAAAGGGATTGTAGCTCAGTCGGTTAGAGCAGTTCGCTCATAACGAATTGGCCGTAGGTTCGAGTCCTACCAATCCCACCATTGTTAGCATGATCGTAACAATGAGAAAACTATAGTATATGAACTATATATTAATGTAATGGGGGAAATGATGGAATTTACTAAGTCTCTAAATAACAAGTTAGATGAATTGCACTTACTAAATCATCCATTCTACCAATCATGGAATACAGGAAGCTTAAGCTTGCAAGCTTTACAAACCTATGCTAAAAAATATTATCACCATGTTGCTGCGTTTCCTCGTTACATCAGTGGTATACATTTTCTGTGCCCAGATCTAAAAATGCGACAGGTTTTACTTGGTAATTTAATAGAAGAGGAACAAGGTGATGAAAATCATCCAGAGTTATGGAAACGTTTTGCTGAAGGGCTTGGCGTTGCGCGATCTGATCTTCGTGAAAGTGCACAGATTAAGGAGACACAAGAATTAATTGATGGTTACTTTGACATTGTAAGATCAGGTTTTGCAGCAGGTCTTGGAGCCTTGTACGCTTACGAACGTCAAACTCCAGAGGTTTCCAAGTCTAAAATTGAAGGTTTAAAAAAACACTATTCAATAAGTGATGAGCGTTCTCTTCAATTTTTTACGGTCCATATGCATGCTGATGAATGGCATTCTGAGGAATGTGCAAATCTTATTGAAGATCTAGATGAAAAAGAGCAAGATAAAGTTATGCAGGGTGCTCAAAAGGGAGCAAGGCTCTTGTGGGGTTTTCTTGATGGAATGATGAATGCTAGCGTGTGTTAGTAGTTGTAAGTAGCTCAAACTCAGTGATGTTGGAATGCAATGTCTGCATGTAATCTTCTTATATCTGACTTACGGCTTTGGGTTCATTTAGGCTATAGTGCAGAAGAGAAGTATCATTCTCAATTAGTTAGTGTTAATATTGATTTTACCTTTAAATCCCCCCCTTTAGGACTTACAACTGACCGGCTTGAGGATACTATATGCTACTTGGAGGTAGTTCAGAGTATTCAATCTCTCGTTCAAAGCAAGCAATTCAACTTAATCGAGCATTTAACTCATGATATATACAGGACCATTAATAACCTTGTGATGCAAAAAAAGCTTATTATTTCTTCTATAGGCGTAACTATTCACAAAGTTGCACCACCTGTCCCCAGTGTGCATGGAGGTGTTTTCTTTACTTATCGTAATGCGTTGCAAGAATGATTTACATTTCTGTTGGCTCAAATATAGGAAATCGCTTTTCCCATTTACAAAAGGCTGCTCAGTTACTGCAGGAGCGCTATTTTAAAAATTTAAAATCTTCAATTATTCTGGAAACTAAGGCTATTTTACCAAATGATGCTTCACCTGGGTGGGACAGGCCATTTCTAAATATGGTTGTGTATGGAAGTTGTTCTTCTTCTCCTGAAGAGCTGTTAAAGGGCCTTAAACAAATTGAATGTGACATTGGCCGTCTGCAGGTCTATGAAAAATGGGCACCTCGCGTTATTGATTTGGATATTTTGTTATGGGATGACCTGACACTTGATACACCCTACCTTAAGATTCCTCACCCAGAATTGATAAACAGACCATTTTTGCTTCACTTGATGACAATGCTGAACCCTATGGCAGTAGTTAACAAAACGTTTGGTACTGTTAACCCTAACATTAAGGATTGCTTTTTAAGGAGTTTTACGCTTTCACCAGAGCTTGTAGGTATTGTCAATATTACTCCTGATTCATTTTCAGATGGTGGTCTTTATTATGATGCAGATCAAGCAACCAAGCAGGCACTGCGGCTGTTATCAGATGGTGCAAGCATAGTTGAACTTGGTGCTCAATCAACAAGACCTGGCTCCTCAATACAAACTCCAAAAGCAGAATATGCACGCTTAAAACCAGTGCTTGATAATCTCAATCAGTATATGAAAGTTGGTGACATTAAAGTCAGCATTGATAGTTTCTGGCCAGATGTTATTTTGAATGTTTTGGAGCACTACAACATTGCCTGGGTAAACGATCAGAAGGGAGATCTAGATGATAATACCTTAAAAGCGATTGCTAGCAGTGGATGTAGTATCGTTATTATGCATTCACTCTCCATACCACCACATAGTGACAACATTATCCCAAGTGACATTGATCCAATTGATACCATAAATAATTGGGCAGAAAGGAACATTAATAGATTACTAGCTCTAGGTTTTGATCAAAGCTCGATCATTATTGATCCTGGTATTGGTTTTGGCAAATCTATGTACCAGAATATCCAGATTTTACGCAGTATAGAAACGTTACAAAATTTTGGCTGCAAAGTTCTGGTTGGCCATTCTAGAAAGTCATTTATTTCTTCTTTTTCTACAGAACCTGTCTTTAACCGAGATTTAGAAACAATTGCTACATCATCTGTATTACACAACAAGGTTGATTTCCTTCGAGTGCATAATGTGCGTGATCACATGCGATTTTTTGTAGCTCAAGCTGCTTTACAGGGATGATAGTTATCGGAATTATGGCTGTTGATCCCAAGGGGGTAATTGGAATAAATAATGGATTGCCCTGGCATTATCCAAGTGAGTTAGATCATTTTCGTCAGGTGACTGAAAAACAAGTTATTGTTATGGGGAGAAAGACATTTGAAACTATGCCTCAAGACATATTAGGGAATCGTATCCCTGTTGTTTTTTCTCGTGACAAATTAAATTCTTGTTTTAACAGAGGAGTAAAATGCACTATTATTTCTTCTATGCAAGAGTTTTTGTCAATCCAAAGTAATTCTAAAGTCTTCATGATTGGTGGAGCACAAATAGCGCATCTTTTTTTGGAGTATGATCTAATCTCAGAATTTACCATAACAGAAATTCACAAACCCTATAAAGGTGATGTATATTTCAACTTAACACTTCTTGATGGATGGCATAAAACTATTCTCACCAAAACGAAAGATTATACTATATGCAAGCTGACACGTTAATATGCATGTTGAAGCAATTTATACCCACCGCATTGAATGTGGAGAAGTATTAGAGCAGGTTCTTGATCGCTATGTTTCAGAGTTGCTAAGAGAGGAAGTTGTTCTTGCTATCACATCAAAAATCATTTCTATTTGTCAAAAACAAGTGGTTTGCAAAACTGCTTGTTCTAAAGAAGAGCTAATCAAAAGAGAAGCTGATGCAATTGTTGATGTAGACCATAATTCTTACGGCATCTATTTAACAATCAAAGACAATATCTTAATTCCATCTGCTGGTATTGATGAATCAAATGGTAATGAAATGTATATTTTATACCCAAAGGATGTTCAGAAAACAGCTCTATCAATATGGAACTATCTCAAGACAAAACACTGCATAAAATATCTTGGTATTTTGATTACAGATAGTAACATAACACCTATGCGCCTTGGGGTTACGGGCGTTGCTCTTGGTTGGTGTGGATTTGAACCATTTTATTCCTATATAGGCAAGCCAGATCTTTATGATCAACCACTGCAAGTAACACAAGTCAATCTTCTTGATGCGCTGGCAACGTCTGCTGTTTTAGTTATGGGAGAAGGGGCGGAGCAAACACCAATGGCAATAATTAGTGGCGCACCAAAGATTCACTTTCTTACTCGTCCGCCAACTACAGAAGAAGAAAAAAGTGTGAAGATATCTATGGAAGAGGACCTTTACTCTCCTCTCCTCATGCGAGCCCGCTGGTTAAAGAGTTAAAGAGGAACTTAAAAATTTGCTATTAGACTTCTTACATAACCATATAACATTGGGAATAGAAACAAAAAACTTACTTGACACCCTTCGCCAGCGCCCTTATCATGATAGTGAAGCTATTGTATTTGCTTTCGCCAATCTGCAGATTAAAAGGTAAGGATTACTTAATGTATCGGCGTCTTATGTTCAATTTTTTGCAGTGTATAGATACTGTATGTCTTTACAAAACTTCATCTACATCTAGATTTTTATCTAAATAAGCTGAACGCGCTTATAAAGCGTTACAAGACATCAAAAAATGCCAATACTCGACAGAGATAGTAAAAGACTAGCTAACTCGGGGATTCTTTGTCTTTTTTTCTGCTTAGTAAACTTCTTAAACATTTGCAGCGTAAGTTAGTTGCAATTAAAAGCAGCTTAATCTTGCTTGTCAAGCGTTTAAAACATAAAAAACGCCAATATTTTAAAGCAGATAATAACCACGGGGCTTCTTTTGCCTTTTTTTCATTTGGTAAATTTCTTAACGTTTGCAGCTAAACGACAACCGTCATCCCGCTACGTGTTAGCGGGATCTATGCTTTGAGATACCGCGAATGAATCGCGGTATGACATAGGGAACCCTTTCTTGGGTTAGCTATAGATTTACTTCGCATATTCAGCTAATTTTTATTACAATTACAACAAAATAATTTTGGCTTTGATGAAAACTGTATATGTATGTCAATCCTGTGGTCACAGCACTGGTAGGTGGGTAGGGAAGTGCATCGCATGTGACAATTGGGATACAATTGTTGAGGAAATAGCAGTAAAAACGGGCAAAAGAAGTATATCTGCACCAATTTTAATAAAGACGTTATCGGGTAGCGAAATTATCACTCCAAGTCGTTTTTTAACAGGAATAGAAGAATTAGATAGAGTTTTTGGTGGGGGTATCGTTCAAGGTGCTAGCATTTTAATTGGTGGCGAACCTGGTATTGGAAAATCCACCCTTTTGCTTAGAATTGCAGCTAATGTTGTGCAACTTTCCTCTTTTGAATGTCTTTATGTATCCGGCGAGGAGTCTTTAGAGCAGGTGAGTCTCAGAGCAAAGCGTCTTAAGATAAATGAACCTAAAATTAAGCTTTTATCTACAGTGTCTTTAACTGATGTAGTAGCAACAATAAAGGAAAACAAAAGTATTAAATTCTTAGTAATTGATTCTATACAAACAATGTATGATAGCAGAATTACATCGGCACCAGGAACTGTAACTCAGGTTCGTACTTGCGCACATGAATTAACTATTCTTGCGAAACAATATGGTGTTTCTCTTTTAATAGTTGGTCATATAACTAAGGATGGACAAATAGCTGGACCCAAAACTCTGGAGCATATGGTGGATACGGTATTATATTTTGAAGGTGAAAATAGCAATCAATATCGCATTTTGCGTACTATTAAAAATAGATTTGGCCCTGCAAATGAAATTGGTGTTTTTGAGATGTCTGAAGCAGGACTTGTGCCTGTTGATAATCCATCATCATTGTTTCTGATGGCCCATGACAGAGAAGTAGTTGGCAGCGCCGTATTTGCAGGAATTGAAGGTTCAAGACCAATTTTAATGGAAGTGCAAGCATTAATAGCAGGGACTAATATGGCAACCCCAAGAAGGGCAGTAGTTGGGTGGGATATTAATAGATTGGCTATGATCATCGCGGTGCTAAATGCTCGTTGCAAAATATTTTTGCATGATAAAGAGGTATACCTAAACATTGCAGGGGGACTCAAAATACAGGAACCATCGGCTGATCTTGCTGTTGCTGCTTCCCTTATTTCAAGTATAGTAAATTTACCGCTGCCAACTTCTTCAATAATCTGCGGTGAAGTTGCACTTTCAGGAGAAATTAGGAACATCTCGCATGCTGATCTCAGACTAAAAGAAGCACAAAAGTTAGGATTCAAAAAAGCAATTATGCCTAAAAATGGTAACTATTCTTCTCATGATATTGAAATAATCAAGCTTGGTCACGTAAGGGAATTAAGAGAAGTCTTTAATTACAATTAAATAACGCTTCAGCAAATTCTTTGCTAGTAAACTCCCTTAAGTCCTCTATATTTTCGCCAATTCCTATAGCATGTAACTTTATCTTATAAGCTTCTGCAAGTCCAATTACCACTCCGCCCTTAGCAGTGCCATCTAACTTTGTTACGATTAGCCCGGTAACATTAACCATTTTGCTAAATGCTTCTAATTGGCTATAAGCATTTTGGCCGGTAGTTGCGTCAAGAACTAAAATAACGTCATGAGGGGCAGTGTCATCCAATTTCTTTATCGTTCTATATATTTTTGATAACTCCTCCATAAGGTTCACATTATTTTGCAGCCTTCCTGCTGTGTCAATTAGAACAACATCAACGTTATCTTTTATAGCTTGACTTACAGCTCTATATGCCACACTTGCAGAGTCGCTACCGTACTCTCCAGTAACAATCAAGCAATCAGAACGTTCTGCCCAAATGTTTAATTGTTCACTAGCAGCAGCTCTAAATGTGTCGCATGCAACAAGCATAACGGATTTTCCCATTTCCTTATATTTATATGCGAGCTTACCTATAGTCGTGGTTTTACCGTTACCATTTACTCCGCATACCATTATTATATGTGGTTTTTTGTTTAAAATTAGCGGTTGCACAGCAGGGTTCAATATCGATTCTATTTCGCTCATTAGCTGCTGTGTGATGGTATTATACTCAACTTCCTTGTCAAATTTGATGCTTGTGAGCCTATCGATAATCAACTTGGAAGTTTTATGACCAATATCCATACTAATTAGCAATTCTTCTAATTCATCTAAAAGTGACTGATCTAATTTTTTTTTGCCAGAAAAAATACTTTTCACCCCGTCGCTAAAGCGAGAAGAAGTTTTTAACAGGCCCTGATAAAGGTTACTAAACAAACTCAAGGGATACTCCTTTTTAAATTATAAACTTAATTACAATATAAAGAATGACATGCACTACGCGAATTTGTAAAGTAAAATGCACTCAAAAACTACAATTTTACCTTACAAAAATTACACTTTTTGAGTGTATTTTACTTTAGTTTTTAACCTAAATATGTTATAATGTAGAATAGCGGTTCACAGGTAATTTTATGAGTTATAATGAGAAAATTTTAGATCATTACGAAAATCCAAGGAATGTTGGCTCTCTGGATAAAAATGATCCAAATGTTGGTACTGGCCTAGTTGGTGCACCATCGTGCGGTGATGTAATGAAATTGCAGATAAAGGTCAATGACAAAGGTGTTATTGAAGATGCAAAATTTAAAACTTTTGGTTGTGGTTCTGCCATTGCTTCAAGTTCCTTGTTAACAGAGATGATAAAAGGAAGAACCATCAGTGACGTTACACAGATAAAGAATACTCAAATAGTGGAAGAGTTGTCTTTACCTCCAGTGAAGATACACTGTTCGGTACTTGCTGAAGATGCTATAAAGGCTGCTATTCATGACTATCAAAGTAAACAAAAGAATTAAGAAGCTACGAACATGGGTGAATATCAAGAAGTAGGCGGAGGTGAAACTGTAAAAAAGAATAAAAAACTTATCACTATAACTGCGGAAGCAGTAGAAAGGATAAGGTATTTATTGGACCAAAAGAAGCATACTAACCTTGAGAAACCGGAAGAAGCAATAGGAATAAGAGTGCTAATTAAGCAAAAAGGATGTTCTGGTTTAAAATATGATATTGAATATGCATATGATACTCGTCCTTTAGAGTCGGTAATTGAAGAAAACTGTAGTGATGGCCAAAAAGTTAAAGTGTTGATCGACCCAAAATCCGTCATGTTTATTCTTGGCTCTGAAATGGATTATGTAGAAGAAAAATTTTCATCGGGTTTTGTTTTCAAAAATCCTAATGAGAAAGGAAAATGTGGTTGTGGAGAGAGTTTTCATGTCTAGCAACTATTTTGCATTGTTTGAAATTGAACCAGCTTTCAATATCAGCTTTGATGAGTTAGAGAAAAAATATATTGAGCTAAGCAGGACTGATATAAATGAAAGACAGTCCCAAAACATGGAAAATATTAACAGAGCTTATCAGATACTAAAGTCACCGCTAAAACGTGCTGAGCATTTGCTGGATTTTTTTAATGTGAAAAGCCAAAAGGACCACTTAAATTCTGAAATATTAAGTGAATCAATGGAAATAAGAGAGTACTTACTAGACTGCGACGATCTACAATTTGCAAGTAGGATGATCGATGAAAAAATAAAAGGTTGCATTAAAAATCTAATTAACACTTTTGCTGTAAAGAATTTTGATAGAGCTGCTACACAAGTCTTAAGATTGAAATATTTATACAAGTCATTTGAGGAGATGAAGAAAAATGCAACCAATTCAAATTTCTGAACCAAATTCAAATGAAGTAGTTTTTGGTATAGATCTTGGCACTACCAACTCTTTAATTGCTATGGTAAATAAAGCTGGCAACGTGGAGATATTTAAAGATGAACAGGGAAGAGAGCTATTACCTTCTATCATTTCATGTGAAAATAATACATTGAAAACTGGCTATGATGTTGGCTCAAATGCAATCCACTCAATAAAACGTTTAATGGGTAAAAGTGTTAAAGATTTGAACAAGATGGGTGTTTATTTTGAAATAGATAACGAAAGTGAAAAAGTTATTAGAGTAAAATATTCGGAGGAAAAGTATCTTACTCCTGTTGAGATTTCTGCTGAGATATTAAAAGCTTTATGTGAGAGGGTAAAAAAGTCTAAGGGGCTGGAAGTAAAAAAAGCAGTAATTACTGTGCCAGCTTACTTTGACGATTCAGCACGTAACGCAACTAAATATGCAGCAAAATTAGCTGGCATAGAAGTTCTTCGCCTCGTTAACGAGCCAACCGCTGCAGCGCTTTCTTACTCCATTGAAAAGAACAATAACAGTGGAATATATGCAGTTTATGACCTTGGTGGTGGAACATTTGATATTTCGATATTGAAATTGCATCAAGGAGTGTTTCAAGTTCTTGCAGTTGGTGGTGATACCAAACTCGGCGGTGATGATTTTGATCATTTGCTGAGTTCAATTGTGATTGATAAGTATAGAGAAAAGACGGCTAAGCAACTAAATTCCTTACTTATCGAATCACACTCTGTGAAAGAGTACCTAAGCAATCACACTATAGGTATCTTCGAATTTAATGTTAACGGCAAGCCATTTGAGTGCGAAATTACCAGAGAAGAATTCGAGCAGGCAATCAGTTCTTTGGTCAATAAGACTATCAATATAGTCACTCGTACTATAAGTGATATAGATCTTAAAATTGATGATATAAAAGGAGTAATTTTAGTTGGTGGTGCAACTAGAACACCATTGGTTCAAAATTCACTAGTCAAACTCTTTGGAAATAAAGTACTAAATGACGTGGATCCAGATAAAGCAGTTGCCATTGGGGCAGCTCTGCAGGCTCATGATTTAACTTCGAGCTCAAAAGATAGGAATATTCTCCTGGATGTTTTACCTCTATCACTTGGCATAGAAACTATGGGAGGCATAGTTGAAAAAATCATACCAAGAAATACGCCACTGCCAGTTTCAGAAACAAAAGAGTTTACAACTTATATTGATGGGCAAACAGCAATGAAAATTCATGTTTGTCAGGGAGAGCGTGAAATGATAGAGGATAACAAATCTCTAGCGCAGTTTGAACTAAAAGGTATACCGCCACTGCCTGCAGGTTCTGCAAGAGTTGAAATAGAATTTACAGTTAACGTTGACGGAATCTTGACTGTTACTGCAAGAGAAAAAACTACTGGAATTGAGCAGACAGTTAAAGTAAATTCAAGTTTTGGCTTGAGTGAAGCTGATGTTCAAAATATGGTTAACCAGTCAATAAACAGTTTTGACGAAGATATGAAGGCTCGTTCCCTTGCAGGTGCTAAAATTAATGGAAATAAACTCATACACTTGGTTGAAAACAATAATAACCTTTCCACTGATCAAAAGTTGAAAAACCTATTACAAAATGCAAAAAACGCTTTACAAGGCAATGACTTGAATGAAATTAACAACACTATCGCCGAGTTAGAAAATTCTTCTTTAGAGTTGTGTGAATTAACAAATAGGTAGAAAAAGCTTACACAACCTTGTGCAATACCCTATTTAATCTCAAAGCAACAGGTAACCTGAAATTAAATGGTAACCAATCGACCTTTCCTAATTTAAATGATAAACCAACTATGCTTACACGCCCAATGATATTTTCCATTGGTACAAAACCAACTTCAGGAAACCTACTATCTAAAGAATTATTTCTATTGTCTCCCATAACGAAAAATTGATCGTTAGGTACATAATAAACCGGAGTGTTATATGATAGCTTATTAGAAATGTCATCTACCAAAATCTCATGTTCCTTGCCACTTAAAAGCGTTTCTATATATCTTGGTATGTTACGATTTGACTCATAATCAAAAAAACTTTCAATTTGCCTTCGCTCTACTTTCTGATCATTTAGGTATAATTCTCCCTCTATCATTTGCACTTTGTCACCTGGTGTTCCTATTACTCGCTTAACAAACCTGATGCTGTCATTTCTTGTGGGTTTGAAAACTACTATGTCGCCACGCTTTGGAGGGGTATAAAAAATCCTGCCGCTAAAAATGTTTGGAGAAAATGGAAAGGAGTGTTTACTGTAACCGTATGAATATTTACTAGTAAAAATGTAATCCCCTTCAAGTAGGGTGCTTTTCATTGAACCAGAAGGTATATGAAATGGCTCGAATAAAAAACTACGTATTGATAGCGCAATCAACAGTAAAAAAAACAATGAAGATAAAAATCTTCCCGTTCTTATCACCCAGTTTTTGCTTAGTTCTTCCAACTTTTCCAACTTTGTTTTGCTTATAGATTAAGCTTATTATAATACATAAATTAAAAAATGGTAATATGAAATTTTACTTGTGAATGTTATTCCTCTATTCAAAACAATTTTGAAAAGGCGGTTCATTTCTTTCAACGGTGTCATCCAAGTAGCGTGACACATAACTGTACGAACATTGCAATTTGCAGGTGGCAGATGAAAGTAGCTGATGCACATCTGTACGAACATTTGCTTTTGTTAAGGTAATATGGTGTTATGAAAGTAGCTGACACTGGAATGGCTTTGTTGCATCGCTACTTATGAAAGGCTAACTATAGTTAGGATTATAAGCAACCTATTGAAAATCTTGTTTTTTGCAATCAATCTGATCAAATTTAAGAATAGTAATTTGTTATTTATATTAATAAATTTAATTCTATTGAAAATAGCTAAAGCATTGAAATTCTTGAATTTTAGCCGGATTGGTAAATGGTAGTGAAATTTCTTTTACTCAAATTTAGGTATTCATTGACCGTTCTTGTTATAAATACCAGAATAATAAGCTACTGATATTCCCTATCTTTTTTATCTTTAATCCATCATAGCTAGCGATGCAACAAAGCCCACTGGAATCTAGGTTGTAACCGTTCACGGATTGTGAGAATGAATAAAGAACTAAGCAGTCGTAACTTTTGGAAGGGATTTTGGCCATTGAGACGTGATGTCAAAAATATCGACAACATTCTTTCCACAAATCTTTCTCCATGTTCCGACCAGGTGAAAAAGCTGTTTTTACGATAGCCGTCTAATTTGCCGTTCTGCAAGGTTGTTGATTGACTTCAGGCTTTCGTAAAAACTTCCACACCATATCCTCGGCCTTAACATCTTAATGGCCATTCTCAAACCATTTACAAGCCTTGTCATTTCATGCCCCCCCTTTTTGCATTAGTTGTGTAGCATCTTTTAATATTAGCAAGGCCTATAATAGTGCAACACTGCCTTACGTATTGCCAATCCAAATTCTACTTGCTGTAAAATAACACAATCTGCTACATCGCTGCTAATCTCAATCCCTCTGTTTATTGGCCCTGGGTGCATAACAATCGCATCTGGTTTTGCGTATGATAGCTTTTGTGAATCAAGTCCATACAAATAAAAATATTCTTTCTCTGAAGAACTATTATTCATGCGCTCTTTCTGCAATCTCAAAAGCATAATTACGTCAGCATCCTTTATACCTTCAATTAATGAATAATGGACTGAATCTACTTCAGGAAAATGCTTACAAATCAAAGTTGGTGGTGCGACCAAGTTTATCTCTGCTCCAAACATTTTTAGCAATCTTATATTTGATCTTGCAACTCTACTGTGCAGAATATCTCCACATATCACAACTTTGAGGTCCTTTATTTGCTTTTTGTGATTGCTGATTACAAGATAGTCTGCAAGAGCTTGAGTTGGATGTTCACTACTTCCATCGCCTGCATTGATTAGCGAGCAGTTAACATACTTTGCCAGTGTATTAATGATACCACTACTTTTATGCCTGATTATTATGTAATCAGGATTCATTGCATTTAATGTTTTGATCATGTCTTTTAGATCTTCTCCCTTGTTAATAGAAGAAGATCTTATTGGCAAAGTTACAACATTTGCTCCAAGGCTTTTTGCTGCTATTTCAAAAGACGCAAGTGTACGCGTTGAATCTTCAAAGAATAAATTTATTACTGTCTTATTTTCCAAGATATGACTATTTGCAACTTCTTTTTTAAGGTACTGGTTGGCCAACTTAGTTATATTTTCTACATCATCGACTGTAAGGTCTGAGATGTTTAACAAATTCCTTCTCTTGTTCATAGTTTCCTTTTCAACTACTTGAACCTATTCTACTTTCTTATTACCTTTTTTCAATAGACTTCTTGTGCAGCAATTGTTTTGGTGAAAGAACGGAAAAAGATAGTAAAGTCAAAATTAAGTTAGAAGGAAGAAAAAGTTCAGCGAGTCAAGAGTAAGGTATATTAGCATAAATCTTTCATCCCAATGTTTAGTGGCGCTGGGGATTACTTCCACTTACACTCATCCGCTATCATAACAGCCTCAAAAAGATGCTTCTCAAGTTCACTTAGAGGCAAATCACTTTGTGAATAATTTCCCCAAGATTTTAGTATATCGGAAGTTTCAACGCCTTCAATAATAGGATATTCTTGGTTTTTTTTAGCGTATAACTCTTGAGCCTGCTTGCTTACTAAAAATTCCAATAAGACTATAGCATTTTCCCTGTTTTTTGCGTTTTTTGTTACTGCTGCACCACTGATGTTTACCATTACACCGTGATCGTTGCGATTAGGAAAAAAAGCCCCTAGCTTGTCTGCAACATTCTTTTTATTTTCTGATGAAAGAATTCTCGCAAAGTAGTAGCTGTTTACTATTGCAACATCTCCCTCACCCGCTGCTACGGCGTAAATTTGATCAGTATCACCACCACTTGGTTTTCTTGCCATATTGCTCACAATTCCGCTTACCCATTCTTTCGTCTTTTCAAAACCATTATTTGCAATCATAAAAGCAATTAACGATCTGTTATATGGACTTGTAGAAGAACGCACTAATATTTTTCCTTTCCATTTTTCATTTGCTAAATCTTCATAAGTACTTAAGTCCTTAGGGTCTACTGACTCTTTATTGTAAACCAATATCCTAGCTCTTTTTGTAAGACCAAACCAATAATCTTCACTGTCTCTAAATCTTGCAGGTATAACACTTTTTAAAACCTCTGAATCTACTTGAGATAAAAGTCCTCTTTTTTTTGCTAGAATTAAGTTGATTGCATCAGCAGTCAAAAATAAGTCAGCTTCACCACCGTTTTCCATTCGTGAAAGTAGCTGAGAATAATCATCAATGATGTAACGTACTTTAATACCTGTATTTTTCGTGAATTCATCAAACAAAGTACGTACTAATTCTTCTTTGCGCGATGAATAAACATTTACCACTTGTGAGTCATTAGTTCCGTCGTTTCTGTATAAATAAGTAATAACTATCAATATAATTGCTATTAAGGATGTGAATATAAAGGCTTTTTTCATATTGGATAAAAAATAACTTCTTTCAGTTAAAGTTACCAAGATGGTACAACTTTAGCAAGTGTAAAGTTCGTTAGATAAATCATAAAAACTTCCTTGACAAGCTTCGCCAGCCCCCTTATTATAACACTGAAGCTATTTATTTATCTTCGCAATCTCTGCAGTGGATTAATGACAAAAAACTTAATGTATTTGGCGTAAATCATGCTTAATTTTTTGCACTATGTGCACCTTATTTCTTTATAAAATTTCTAGGTTTTTACCTAATATAAGCTGAAATGCGCTATTTAAAACATTAAAAAACGCCAACTTAAAAAATGGATAGTGAATAACTAGCTACCCTAGGGTTTCTTTTGCCTTTTTTTCTGTTTAGTAAATTGTATCCGTTCAGCGGAGTGGTAGAATAAGGTAGACAAAGCAAGATAATAAAGATAATCATAGAGCAAAAGTGAGGTAATGTGGTAAACCTTTGAGAACTTTGCAAAAATTTACAGCAAAAAATAGAAAAACTGAAAGCAGAGATAGAAAACTTAAAAGCAGAAAATAAAGCTTTAAAGATAGAGAACGCTGAATTAAAGGAAAGGCTCGGTTTAAATTCAAAAAACTCATCCCTGCCCAGCTCAAAAGAGCTATACAAAATAAAAAAGGACAAGCCAAAAAGCGAAAGGAATGTTGGCGATCAGGTTGGGCATAAAGGAAATTTTCATGCCACAATGGAAGCGGATAAAGTAGTAAAAATAGAGTTGCCTAATATTTGCGAATGCGGAGGAGAGCTTGTAATATGCGAAAAACCTTATGTTCACCAAAAAGTTGATCTTCCGGAAATTAGGCCTTATGTAGTAATTGGAACATGGTCGTTGTTGGAGATGCAGAAAAAGAAAAAGTAGCAAGTTACCAGAAGGTGTTACGCCAGATACATTTGGTCCAAGGGTTAAGTCTATAATTGCAGCACTCAGCGAATTTTACAAAAACTCAAAGCGTGAAGTGGCTAGTATCATAAATGACATTTTTAATTTGAACATAAGTGTTGGCAGCATATCAGAGGTTGTCCGGAAACTAGTAAATTCAAGCATATTCCCTCTTTAACATAACCCTACTCATAGCTAGGTATATGAAATTCTCAGTGGATGTTGTGAGTAAATCATACTCCTTCGATAGCCTTCTATTCCTATTAACCCAAGCAAAAGTCCTTTCTACAACCCATCTTCTTGGCTGTACTTTAAACCCTTGTTCTCTTGTTGGTAGTAGCTCAGGTGGCGTATCTTTGTGCACCCAAAATCTACATGGAGGCCTTTTAACAATTTCAATATCTATGTCATATTCTTCCTTTATGTGATTCTTTAAATTTCTTCCTTGGTATCCCATGTCAGCCCACATTTTTTAACTTTAGTATATTTTGTTCTCATATTGTTTAATGCTATTTTAATACCATCTCTATCATTTTCGTTAGCAGCGCCTACGTAACAACCTAGTATAAAACCCTGAGTGTCTGTAATTATATGCCTTTTTCTACCCTTTTTACTTTTTACTTCCATCATAGCTTTGATCCCCCTTTTCTGTAGTCTTTACAGATTGACTATCTACTATACAGGCACTCGGCTGCTCATTCTTTCCTATTTTTCTTCTACTATATTTTGTAATTTCATAATTCATTTTCTCAAAAATTCCCTGCTTCTTCCATTGCCTGAACTGCTCATACACAGTCTTCCATAGCGGAAAATCATTTGGTAAATACCGCCATTGACACCCTGTACGCAATACATAGAAAATTGCTTCTAATATTTCTTTTTTGCTATACTTTGGCAGCCTTCCTCCTTTCTTGTATGATACTCTGAAGTGTTTTTCTATTCTTGCCCATTCCCTTTCGCTTAGATCTGTTGGATACTTTTTTCTCATCTTTACCCCGTACTAAAATTTCAGATATTATAGCCTTTTACTTGTTTCCGGACAACCTCTAAGTGGTGAAGACTATCAGGATCTACAAGATTTTTGTGATACGCTCACTGTAAGTAAAGTTCGTTATATTAATGAGCAGATAGCAAAAGGAAAGAACAAAACTTCTTTTGTTAAAAAACTAGCTGATATTGCAAAAGACGATCAATTAGCTCAGGAACTGCGCAATAAGCCACTGTCTAAATTTAAAGAAGAAGTTGGTGGATTGAAACAGGGACTGCATCGAAGTAATAAGGCAACTGCGATACCGACCAATTATCAATACAGCGATGTTCCGAGTGACTTCGAAGCAGAATTTAAACAAGTACAAGATTATTTCAGAACTAGGGGATATTGATGACTATTAAGACAAGTGCAACATATTACAGAACAACATTATTGTCGCAAAGGCTGATTGAAACTGTTTTGTTTTCAAGTCCACTCTTAGCTTATACTGGCCCTGGTGCTAATGATATTCCAAATCGCTATTCTGGACAGGATCATTTTTTAGTCCAGCCTCCTTTTATTCCTACAGCAGGAGGGTTAATCGATGATTTGGAATTTCTTACACATCATGATGACTTAAAAATTCACAAAGTTAAGCAAAAAACTATGAGAATTGACTATAAGAGAGTTTCTGGCTTGGCTGAAATTTTTGTCGATGACGTCAAATTTTTATTTAACCGCGATCAGTTCCCTAGCAATGTACCAACCAGTTTAACATCATTCATGGAGCGCGGTGAGCGCGTTTATCAGGAATTATTAATGCAGGTGATTAGGTCAATAAATGATTATCAATTTAAGACGATAGCATCACGTGGGTTTATCTGCGCTGGCTCTACTGAAGATAGTATGTATGACTGCATAGAAGGAGAGGTACGTACACTTATCGATTATATGATTCGTGTTAATGGTGGTGTACTTAGAACTTCAAGACTTGTAGGTTCAATGCCAAACTCTGCAATTGGAGTTTTGCGTACGAAATCAGGATTAAATTACACGCAAGCGCCGAAAAGCGATATGTTTCTTAGCGACACTAAAAACATGCTATCACCACTGACATTTGATTGTGCTGATATTTATATCGATACGTCAACTTATTTTCATAAGGCAGGTCCGGCATCTAAAGACAAGTTAACAATAAAAGAAATTGTTAAAGAGATGGATGAATATTGTTCTATGACTGTGACTTTTGGTTTTTCTGGGTCAGTAGACATAGAGGTAGATAATCGTTTCAATCCTGTCTTTAAAAAAGGAGATATCATTCAACTAGAGGGCAAAGAGTGGCTAGCACGAGATAGGGATGAAATACCATCAGGAGTGCCAATAGCATTCACTGTAATGAAGGATAGCACGAATGCTACTGTACAGGTGTCACCAGGTATCACCTATGGTGTTGATGTTCCGGAGAAAGAGTATTTAATAGGCGCTAAAGGAAAAGTTGTCGGAAATCACTGTAAAGCATTCTTCTGGTGGCAACCGGCTTCAATATTTAAGATTGGACCAGTGCCTGCACCTTCAACTAACAAATATCTTTACAAGGAAATATCTGCTCCAAATGCTGCTTTTGGACCGACAAAAAATAATGCAATGTCGTTTTTGGTAGACAGCCAATATGTACTCATGAATACCCCATATGAATATGGTGAACTAATGGCTTACATGTATTCAGATTTCTTTCCGTTTTTTGTTGGAACTTTGATATTACCACCGAAATCACCAAAACCAGAAACTTATATTAAGACGATCAAAAATCTTTCTACTGCTGATAAGAAAGACGATAAAAAAGATGAGTGAGATAAAGACTTATGATGATAATTTCTCCAATTTACTTGTGGAAATACAAGGAATGCTTGGGATTAACTCGCGCCGTGATGCTTCTGAGCATCATGGTACGCTCGATTTGGTAAAGAGGCTTTTTTGGGAAGCTTTTGATCAGTTGCATGAAAATTACTATTGGCTGGGCTCTGATGTTATCCGGGAGTTTGAATTAGAGCCCGGTCAAACAGTTGGTGGTGGCTATTTGTGTGCGCCAAGAAGTGCGTAAGGAACAGTTGGTGAAAATCCAACACGGGTAAAGCTTAGCCGGCAACCTGGAACAAACCATTATGCTGCGTAAGGTAACGAGCGTAGTAAAGCTAATGGAATGGACAACATAGGGTGCAACGAAAGTGAAGGTATTGAGTCCCGTAATTCACGCGTCATGGGGGCTGACACTTTACATTTGGTGGAAGGCAACATGGGTAATAACGCTAAGGCAAGATATTACTCACCTCATCGGGATCGAAGGCCGCGTCATGTGTTGAGATGGACCTTACGTGAACTTGGGAGATCCTTTGTATTCCTGTAAGGGTACTCTGGAACAAGTCAATAAAGGCGAGGACTGGAGGAAGATGCAAAGGAAGTCGGACTAATTGATAGTACTCGAGTGTGGGAAAGCCACATACAAGGGAAGCGGTTAGCAATATAGTGACTGGTATAGGGATTGCTATACCAATACAACAGAGATTAGAGGAGTATGCAAGGAAAACTAAACCAGATAGCAGTAAGGGCTAAGCAAGATAAGCGAGTAAAATTTACATCATTAGTTCATTTGATTAATGAAGAGAATCTTGCAGAGTGTTATAAGGAACTAAAACGCAACAAGGCTTGTAGTATAGATCGTGTGACAGTGGAAGCTTATGGAGAAAATCTAGAAGAGAAACTTAAAACACTAGTGGATAGTATGAAGAGAAAACAATATCAACCGCTACCAGTGAAAAGGGTATACATACCCAAAGCCGGGAGCAAAGAGAAGCGCGGTCTCGGAATACCATCAACGGAAGATAAGTTGGTACAGGTAATGCTAAAGAAGATATTAGAAAATATTTATGAAGCAAACTTTATGGACAGCTCGTATGGATTTCGACCAGGAAGAAATTGTCATCAGGCGATAAACGCTCTAGATAAAGCAGTTATGCACAAACCAATTAACTATATTGTAGAAGTGGATATCAAGAAGTTCTTTGATAATGTTCAACATAAATGGCTAATGAATTGTCTAAGGGAACGAATAGCTGACCCAAATTTATTGTGGTTAATAAAACGATTTCTAAAGGCAGGAATAGTCGAAGTTGGATGTTATAAAGCAACCGATCAAGGCACACCACAAGGTGGTATAGTAAGCCCTGTATTAGCTAATATATACTTACACTATGTGCTGGACTTATGGTTTGAAAAGAAATTTAAGCCAAAAGCCAGAGGATATTTACAGCTAATAAGGTTTTGCGACGATTTTGTAGTTGGCTGCGAGAGGGAAGAAGACGCAAAAGAATTTCTAGAATTACTGAAACAAAGACTAAGTAAATTTGGGTTGGAAATAGCTGAAAATAAAACAAAAAATAGTAAAGTTTGGTAAGAAAGAATGGTATCAAGCAGAAAGAGAGAAACGTAGGACGGCTAGCTTCAACTTTCTAGGATTTACACATTATTGTGGAAAAAGTCGTAATGGTAAACTTATGATGAAGCAGAAAACTTCAAAAATAAGCCTAGCCAGAAAGATTAAAGAAATCAAAGAATGGTTGAAGATGGTACGAAGTCGTATCTGTTTCAAAGATTGGTGGCAGAAACTTAAAGCCAAACTAACAGGACACTATAGCTACTTCGGAGTTAGCGGAAATTATCGGTGTTTGATTCAATTCTATCGACCGGTAACAAAGTTAGCATTTAAGTGGATAAACCGACGTAGTCAAAAGAAAAGTATGGATTGGGAACAATTTATACACTATTTAAAAGTAAATCCATTACCAAAACCAAAGGTATATGTTTCTTTATACACAGGAGCACTAGTGTGAACGCTGTATTGTGGAGCCGTGTGCGGGAAATCCGCAAGCACGGTTCTTTTGGGGAGACTATGGTTATGAGACCAAATCGCTGGTTTCAAGGTCATGAGTCTCTACCAGACTAGACAGGTTAAAAAACAAGAAAAACAATAAAGAAATTCTTAAGGCTTGGTATGACGTTCAAAATGGTTATGAAGACGATGAAAGTCAAAAAATAGTTGATGATTTTATTTCAGAAGTAAGTATTCCTTTAATGAGAAAATTATTGAGTATTACTTCTCAATATAGTGAACAAATTGTGCTGACGTTAATGAAAAATATTAGCTCTATAAAGTTAAATAAATTACAATGTTGTGAGCTGGTTCAGCACATGAGAAATAAACTGCAGGAGCATGATTTAGATGACCAAGAAAGTTTACTCGAAAACATCGGAAAAAAAGTATTCTTAGAGCTATTAAATCGAGATCTACTCGAGACAGATTTTTCTCTCAAGGATTCATCTTTGGATGGAGCTAAGAGAATAGCTAATAAGATAATAGAAGAAGAAGTAGCAGAATTTAAATTAAAGGCTGAGAAGACTATTGAAGGTCAGATAATTAGCATGTTAGATGGGTTAAGAATGCTCCCAAGAGAAAAAAGATGTTATAGGGTATATGTAGAACTCAGTAAAAATAACGAAAATGATAAGGAAAAAATAAAGAAAATTTTGCAAGAAAGGTTAAAAGTAACAAAAGCAGCAATGGATGAAATGTTAAAAAAAGGAGCTTCACATAAGCTAGAGTTAGAAATTGAAAGTGTATATGAAGGAAATAAAGATCACGTTACTCAACTTTATGAAAAAATAAGAGAAACAAAAAAGGAATTCATTGAAGATGGTCTTTTAACACCTCAAGAAGTAGAGAATATAACAAAAGCAAAAATCATAGACTTAAACAAAGAGGACAAAATCATACCGTCAAGCAATTTGTCTCGTAGTTTAAGTGTCAATAATTTGGCAGTACATTATCTATAAAATTTATACTCTTTACCTTGCAGAAGATTCACAATATTTCTGTGGTGTTTTAGGAAGACCAGTGCTCCTATAATTAGTAATGTTAAGAACAAATTCCTCTGAAAAAAAAAGGACCATGCTACAGCCGTTGAAGTAGCACTGAGTGAAGCAAGGGAAGAGTATCTAAAGGCAAGAAAGACTATTATCCAAATTATTACGAATACTAAAGTAATATCGATGTTAAATGCTATCAGTATCCCTAGAGTGGTTGCAACGCCCTTTCCTCCACTGAATTTTAGCCAAATAGGAAACATGTGTCCTAAAACTGCTAAAATTGCAGATACATATATATAAAAATCGTTATTATCACAAAATTGTTGTGCTATATAAACGGCAATAAATCCCTTAAAGGAATCCAGAAATAATGCCAAAGCAGCAAGAAATTTATTTCCCCTCCTTGCAACGTTTGTAGCACCAATGTTTCCTGAACCTACTTCTCTTAAGTTTATCCCTTTTATTCTTGTAATGATTAAGCTAAACGGTATTGAACCGAGTATGTAGGACAGTATAAGGACTACATACTTTTCCATTATACCAAGAACCTAATTAATTTTATTATTCCTCAGCCTTTTTAGGTAGCACTGAACTTCATCGTTAATCTGATTACTAAACAGTATAAGCGCTGTCATATTGATGAGAGCTAAACAAGAGAATAAAGTTCCACCGATATTGGCAATAGCCATTATATCTTTAGAAAGACCAGAGAAAAACGCCACAATTATTACCGCTATGCGGTATATCACTATACTTTTTGCACCGAATAAATATAGCCACCCCATTTCACAACAATATACAAACGAAATTACTGAAGAAAATGCAAACAAAGGAGCAGCTACTGTTAGAAGGATAGGAAACCATGGAGAAACTGTCTCAAATGCTTTGTGAGTAATTAATATTCCCTCACCAACACCTGTTTGGTATGCACCTGTTATTACTATTGTTATTCCTGTTAAACAGCAAATTAACATTGTGTCAAAGCATGGTTCTATCATAGCGACTAGACCAGTTCTTACTGGTTCTTCATCTTTAGTTGTTGCATGAGTAATTGAAGCAGAACCAACACCTGCTTCGCTGGCAAAGATTGCCCTTTGAATTCCAGCAACAAATGCTCCTACCATCCCTCCGCCAACAGCATTGAAATCTATCATAGTGGAAAATAATATTTTCAACGTATAACCAAGGTTATGAATATTAAATGCAATAATAATAATACAACTCAAGATATATATAAGTGACATAATAGGCACTAGTGCAGAAGATACTCTAGCTATCCTTTTAATTCCGCCAATAATCACTAGAGCAAGCAGCGCAGAAATTATGGAAGAAAGAAACCAAGAGTGACCATCTACCCAACTTGAATAGCCAGATAATATTGAAACCATTTGGTTGGTTTGAAACGCTACACTTCCACCAAGACCTGATAATACAAAGAATACTGCATACATGGCAGCCAGCACAATACCAAGTTTTTTAAATCCAAATTCCTCCAGACCATTCCTTATATACTGAAAGGGACCACTAAACAATTGGTCCTGATCTTCTGTTCTATGTCTAAACGCCAACGTTACCTCAGCAAATTTTGTTGACATACCAAAAAAACCTGTAATCATCATCCAAGGCACCGCTCCTGGTCCACCCATTGAAACTGCAATTGCGACTCCAGCAACAGTTCCAAGGCCTACTGTGCTTGAAAGTGCAGTCATAAATGCCTGAAAATGCGTAATATGACCATCATGGTGATTCGTGTCATATTTTCCACATAAAATAGCAAACGCATGCTTAAACATTCTTATGTTGAGAAATCCAAAACGTAATGTTAGAAACACATAACCAAAAACTAGTAGAAGGATTATAAATGGCACGTAAAGGATCTTGAAAAACAGTACTTCATTCATGAAGTTATTTATTCCATTCAACACAGCGTCATAACTTTCGTAAAAACCTGAAACAGCGTACACATCATTAAACAATAGGCAAAATAACACCATACAAAGCAATCTATAAATCATGTTAATACCCTTTAGAATTGTAATAAGAATCTATTGTATTCAAAACTTCCCTTCTTAGTAGATATATTGCAACAGCATTTGGAATCATAAGGCACATAAACAAACTGTCACCTAGATAAGATATAAATTCTATATTCTTTGACATACAGCTGATATACACTGAAACCACTATAAGAATTTGGAACGGTATCAGTATTTTTTTACTACCAAATAAATACAGCAAAGCAACTTCACAGTAGTAACAATAAGCTATTATTGTGGAAAATGCAAAGGAAAACATCATTAGCGGAAAAACTAACTTGCTGAACAAGGGCAAAGCTGTTGAAAATATCGAACTAATTAGTGTAATATCACCCACGTTATCAGTGCTATGCATACCAGTGATAATTATCACAATACCAGTCAAAAATGAGATTAATATTGTGTCTATAAGTGGTGCAATCATTGCAACGCACCCAACTTTAATTGGATCTTCTTCTTTTACAGCTGAATGTGCTATAGCTGCTGTTCCGGTACCTGCTTCGTTAGCAAACACTGATCTTCTCACTCCGGCTATTAATCCGCTCAATACTCCGCTTCCTATAGCTGATTTATTGAAGATATCTTGGAATATTATGGATAGAGCATTCAGCAAATTACTTCCGTTTACATAAATTAAATATATACACATACCCACATATAGCACTATCATAATTGGTGCTAAGCTCGTTGAAACGAAAGCAATGCGCTTTATCCCTCCCAATATTACAATAAAGACAAGCAGGGATATAATAATGGATGCGTTGTATTCTAGGAGGTTATTTGATAGTACTGCTATTTGATTTGCTTGAAATGGTATACCGCCCAAAATCATTGCAATAAGTAGCATAATCGCATAAGTGAAGGCAAGAAATCTACCAGTTTTTGCAAATCCAATTTTTGCAAGCCCGTACTTCATGTAATAAAAAGCCCCGCCAGTTGTATTTTCAGAGCGATAAGTAAATGCAAGCACCACCTCGGCAAACTTTATCGACATACCAAGTATTCCGGTAATTACCATCCAAAAAACTGCACTTGGGCCCCCTATTGTGATAGCTATTGCAACTCCTGATATTGTTCCAAGACCAACTGTTCCTGAAATTACTGTTGCAAACGCTTGAATATGAGTGATTATGCCATTGTTGCTGTTATTACACTTTAGATTGAATAGCGTCTGTATTCCATATTTAAGTAACCTAAAGTTAATGAATTTGA
Organism: Wolbachia endosymbiont of Drosophila innubila; assembly: GCF_021378375.1. Taxonomy (NCBI): domain Bacteria; kingdom Pseudomonadati; phylum Pseudomonadota; class Alphaproteobacteria; order Rickettsiales; family Anaplasmataceae; genus Wolbachia; species Wolbachia endosymbiont of Drosophila innubila. The sequence goes on from NZ_CP076228.1 coordinate 872,086, forward strand.
ACTGGGCAGTACAAAAGATTCCAGTTGCAATTACCCAAATAATTATAAATGGAATGTTGAATATCTTTATATACAGAAATGAATTTAATAGTTCACTTATCTTCAAAATCATGCAGTTTTCTATTTTTTGTTAGCTAACGAGTTTTATATGTAAAATATATGTAAAACCCGATGCTTATTGGAATAGTAAGTGTATACACTATACCTAAAATTGGTAGAGTCATCCAGGGCTTACTGATGAAAAATACAATAAGTACTCCAAAAAATGACACAAATATATAGGATAGGCTTTTGGGAATATAAATATATTTTGCAGAGAAAGTTGGAATGTGACTTATCGAAAAAAATGAAATGGCCAGAAAGTAACAAGCTACGTTTCTTGTGTTAAAAAATCGCTCTATGAGAAGTAAGTATTCACTCTCATGAGATTGAAAGGTAATAATTATTGGTAACAAAGAAAGTAAAGCACACACTGGAGCTGGAACACCAGAAAAGAAAAATTTTTCCCAGTATGGTTGTTCTGAGTGTAGCGAAACATTAAATCTTGCAAGTCTTATTGATATGCAGATTACGTATATCATTACTAAAATCCAACCTATGACTTTGATTTCGTTTAGCTTCCAAAAATACAAAAGAAATGCAGGCGCTGCACCAAAATTTAGAAAATCTGCAAAAGAATCAAGCTGGGCTCCAAAATCGCTAGTTGATTTTAGAATTCTAGCTATTCTGCCATCCATTCCATCTATTATTGCTGCAATGATGATAAAAATTACTGAGAATTCCCATTGTTCATTAAATGTAAATTTAAGTGAAGTGAGACCAGAACATAAACCCAATAAAGTTATAAAGTTTGGGAATAATTTAGTAATAGGTAAGAATCTACTGTTACTTCCCTCGTTATTCATATAACGTCAAAAGTAAGCTTCTCTTGAACGTTTTCCTTATTTAAGTTTGCTATAATTGTTTCACCACCAATAACAGTTTGCCCTTCTGAAACTCTGACTTCTGTATCAGCAGGAACATAGATATTCACTCTACTGCCAAACCTTATAATTCCAAACCTTTCACCTGCTTTTACGTTCTGGGATATTCCTAAATTACAAACGATACGACGTGCAATTAATCCAGCTATTTGCTCCACAATAATTTCTTTCCCCTTTTCGTATTCAATTACAATAACCTGCTTTTCATTTTCATTACTAGACCTATTGCTCATTGCGGATACAAACTTGCCTTTTTTATAACTCATTTCCTTTATCGTACCAGATATTGGTATACGGTTCACATGGACGTTCAAAACACTTAAAAATATGCTAACAAGCGTAAACTTCTTCTCCTCTCCGTTTTCTGCTGATAAAGGATAATTAACTTCTTCAATTTTTGAAATCACACCATCAGCAGGACTTAATATAAGATTCTTATTGTTTGGCACAGCTCTTGCTGGATCACGAAAGAAATAAGTACACAATAATGTCGGAAACAAGCACGTAACGCCAAACCCCCAAGATATAGAGAATGCTATACACGTTACTATAAAGGAAACTACTATAAATGAATAACCTTCCCTGTTTATATTAGGTAAACCAAAACACATAATCTTATTAACAATAACCTATTGTTAACAATTTATCATTTATAATTTCTCATGAAAAGCTTTTTTTAACTGCTTCAGCAAAGTCTTTTTGATACAAGGTAACATTACAGATTGTTATATTAGCACATAGAATTACCGTCATACTGTAACAACCCGTCCAACACAAAATCTAATGCCTAAGTTTAGATCAGAAAACTGATTCTTCTAAAAGTTGCTCACTATCCTCGTCTATTATGATAGAATTATCATGATTTCTGAGTAAATCTCTGATTTTCGTTTCTATTTCATTTGCGACTTCTTTGTTTGTTTTTAGGTAAGTTTTTACATTCTCTCTTCCTTGCCCAAGACGTGTGTTGTTATATGAATAGTAAGCGCCTGCTTTTTCAAGCACACCAAGCTTTGCTCCCATATCTATTATTTCTCCGAGTTTTGATATACCTTCATTGTACATTATATCAAATTTCGCTTCTCTAAATGGAGGAGCAACTTTATTTTTTACAACTTTAACTCTTGTTTCATTACCTGTAATATTTTCTTTGTCTTTTATTACACCAACTTTTCTTATATCAAGCCTTACAGAAGTATAGAATTTTAATGCATTTCCACCCGTGGTAGTTTCAGGATTTCCATACACTACTCCTATTTTCATACGAATTTGATTAATAAATATCAATATACAGTTCGCTTTTGAAACGGCAGAGGTTAGTTTCCGTAGCCCATGACTTAGAAGCCTTGCTTGCAGCCCCATATGTTGATCACCCATATCACCTTCAATTTCAGCTCTTGGAGTTAATGCTGCGACAGAGTCAATAACTATCACATCAACCGCACCAGAACACACTAAATACTCAACAATATGCAACGCCTGCTCTCCAGTGTCTGGTTGTGAAATCACTAAATCATCAGTGCTTACCCCAAGTTTACGAGCATATAAGACATCCAATGCATGTTCTGCATCGATAAATGCGCATGATCCTCCTTTTTTTTGTGCTTCAGCAATCACGTGCAAGGCAAGAGTGGTTTTACCAGAACTCTCGGGGCCAAATATTTCAATTATACGCCCTTTTGGCAGACCTCCAACACCTAGAGCCGAATCAAGCGCAATTGATCCTGTGGATATTGTGTCTATTTTTTCTACAGGGTTTTGCTTCAACTTCATTATTGCACCTTTACCGAATGCTTTTTCAATCTGGCTTATTGCGTTATCTAGCGCTTTTTGTTTATCACTATTTCTTTCTTCTGGGTTACTTGCCATAGATCATTTATTAATTTATATAATTCTCTATGATAATCAAACGCGAATAACCTGCCAAGGTTTTTCTAGTATTTATGTATTATTTCAATGAAAAATATTAACGTTTTCATAAAGCAGATATTTGTTTGCCTTCGTTAGTAACACACTATACTTTAGTGTACGAACGTTGCAATTTGCAGCATAGCAGGTGATGTCATCCAAGTAGCCAACACTGAAATGACTAAATTCGAAATGGCTACATGAATTTATTGTAAATTACTACCGTATAAGGTGCGATGCAACAAAGCCATTCCAGTGTCAGCTACTTGAATGACACCTCTTAGATGGGTCAGCTACTCAGATCTGCCATGAAAACTGCAACCCTAAATGTTGGAGCACTGTCGTACACTAAGCGCTGTAATGACAATTTTAGTCGCTTCATACACTTATCATGCTAGTCATAACAGAAATAATTTTTACCAAAGATATTTATGAAATAATTGACATAGTTTGGAAATATGTATATTATAGAACATTAATAGTTAGTTAATTTGTAGGTGTAATGTAGCTAGAAATGTTTTGAATGAAAATGAGTACCACGCTTTAAAGCAGTTGTTTTTAACATTTAATATTCAAAAGGAGGATGTGGTAAATTCTGACATTAAGAATATTAAGAAAAAGCTTAGTCAACAATACCGTAAATTATCGTTAAAATATCACTCAGATAAAAACCCAAACAATAAAGAAGCGGAGGAGAAATTTAAGGTTATTGCATTAAATAAGCCATTTTTTGAAGAATTTATAATAGAGCCATTGGAGAAAGGTCTCAATAAAAGAAATAATTTAATAAAAGAATTACGCGGTAAGTTGTGGAGTCGCAGTTATGAAGAATTGCAAAAATACTTAGATGATAAGTGCAGAAATAAACTCTATAATAAGCAGCAGTCAATTAACAATAATGTAACTGCTTATGTAAAATATTCTTCTTATTCAAATCTCTTAGGAGTTCTTTTAGTATCCTTCACATCAATTGCATTTTTAATAATTAATGGTATTTCTTCTAATGTACCAATAGCAGTAGATTTTCTTGCTCCCTTGTTAGCAGGATCTATTTTAAATCTAGCTGTTAAGAGCATTTATACTAGAAATGGGAAAGAGTTTAATCATCAGACTAATATTTTATTATTGTTTAACTTTGACCAAGAATGCGAAAATTTTTCAAAGAGTGATAGGACTAAATTAAAGTGGCTAAAAAATTCAGTTATTTTGAGCAACACAATCTGTACATCTTTAATGTTTTTCGGTATGGGATTAGATTTAGTTGCCAACGGCTTTGGTATAACTAACTCTATGATGTTATCCGGCTTATTACTTTCATTACCATTCACGCTTTTAATTGTTACTTCACCTATTTTAAATGCTGCAAGTAATTATATTCTCAAAAAGACAGCTATAAATTCAATTGAGGAGCAATTTAAAGGTGATGATCAGTTTATAGAAGTCGATAACGAAAAGCCAAGCAGTACTATGAGCAATCAAAGTTATTTCCCCATCGATCAGTTAATATCATCAAAGTTAGCTATTCTCCATAGCGAAGTCTCTAGCTAGGAACAATGAGCCACAGATTAGTATGGTTTTGACGTTTTGGGTAGAGGCTTTTAATATGTGATTTGATATTGCATCGCCAATTGATTCACATTCAACTGCTTTTATTCCTATGTTATTGGCTTTTTCCCTAATCAAATTTGTATTTGTTGCTTTAGGTTCAGACTTAACACAAACCGCACATAGTAGCTTGATATATGGCTTTAAGTGCTCTAAGAACTCTTCCACATTTCTGTTACTAGTAACACCAAAAACCATATAAATACCTTCAGCAAAATTATCTTTTACCCACTGAGATAGTACTCTAGCACCATCATTATTGTGTGCACCATCTAAAAATAATTGCCAATCTTTCGGTAGTAGGAAAATTAAATTACCTTCTTTTATAGACTCTAGCCGTGCAGGCCAATAAGTGCACTGTAAACCTGAAGTGATATCCTCTTCTCCAATATCAAATTCATACTTTCCACTTAAAATACTACATGCTGCAATAGCATTGCCTGCATTAATCACCTGATGATCACCCTTTAAAGATGGCAAAGGAAATTCTATTGATTGAATAGCTGATTGAAAAACCATTTTGTTGTTCTTTTTTTTGCAATTCCATTCAAGACCTCCTCTATACAAGGGAGATTTCTTATTTATTGCGTGGTGTTCTAGCGTGTTCACTATAGATTTTTCTTGCGGTGCTATTACGCAAGGAACATTAGGTTTCATTATTCCAGCCTTTTCACCTGCTATAATTTCTACAGTAGGGCCAAGATATTCCGTATGATCAAGTGCAATGGAAGTAATTATTGTTAAAATCGGATTATCTATAACATTTGTTGCATCAAGCCTTCCACCCATACCCACTTCAACTAAAGTTATATCGGCTTTATGACGAGAAAAAGCTAAAAAAGCTGCAATAGTTGCAGCTTCAAACAGAGTGATAGGTTGTTCTGCAATTACTGCACGACATTCTTCTAATAAGCTATATAATTCATTATCGTCGATATAGCTGCCGGCTATCACTATCCTCTCATTAAAACTCACTAAATGTGGAGAAGTGTATGCGTGTACCTTATACCCTGCTGCTTGCATTATATATCTTATAAATGCTAGTGTTGAGCCTTTCCCATTAGTTCCAGCTATATGAATTACGGGAGGCACTTTTTTCTCGGGGTTATCTAGTTTGCTAAGAAAGCCTTTTATGCGATCAAGAGAAAAATCATTCGGCCTGCTACCAAGTGGCTTAGGCCAATGAGGCATATATATCATGGATTGTTATTGCATTTTAATTCAGCTATAACGCTTGCTATGCCATGCGTGTCGATTTTTTCACTAAATTGATAACGTTGATTAATAGCAATACTTATTCCACTCATTACAACATCACTTATCAAGAAAGAACTGTTATTTTTAGTAACTTTAAAATCAATATTTGTAAATTCTTCATCACCGTAAGAAAATCTTGTACCAATTAAGCAAGTTTCATCGTCAACTGCTTTTGTACTCATTATGATCATTTCACTATCATGCATGTATTTATATAAAATTTTAACGCACAAACGCGTAAGATACACTTCATACTCTCTTAAAAAATCTTCTTTTTCTTTTTGTTTAACTAAAGCCCAATGTTTTCCTATGACGAATTGCGATATTCCTTTGAGGTTAACATTGTTTTGAATGACCTCCTGAAGCTTTTTTTGCACACATTCCCGGTTTTTTTTATTCTCCTTTGTAGATATACCATCCACTTGTTGCTTCATAGTATGCACAAAAATTTTGTGATCTGTACAATTAGTGTAAGCACTTGAAGAAATTACAATAAAAACAATGATAGTTAAAACTTTAGTAATGTTCATAAGATATATTTATTAGCTATGATACTTAGAATGCAAAGTTTAATAAAGATTAAATAATAATCGCTAGCTTTAATATATCTATAGACACACCTTGTATAAATCATCTACAATTAATTAAGGGTCTGTTCTATGCGTTATGAGTTAAGTTAAATTTCCCGAGAGATAATTTCTAGTCGAGGGAATTGCCTCTATTAATTTCGTTGAAATTGATACGTGATGCCCACCTTAACTTTAGTCTCAGGAATCTACTAAGGCTGACGGTAGATACGGATCCTATTTTGATTGGTTTAACATTTATGCTTCATCAATACAAAGAACAGGGTGTTTTCCTATGTTTGCCTAATGAAGTATTCCAAATTGTAATTGATGTTGAAAGGTATCCTGATTTTGTTCCTTGGTGCAAAGCCGTTTATATAAAAGAAAAAATTAACAACCAAATGGTTGTGGATCTCCTCGCAGCTTTTCATGGAATTAAAGGTAGATATACATCAGAAGTTACTTCTCTTTCTCCAAGTGGAACAAATGAAGGTTGGATAAAAGCTGTATCATCAAATGGAATATTTAAACATCTATACAATGAATGGCAATTCATTCCCATAGATGAAAATAAAACTATGGTAAAGTTTTATATAGAGTTTAAGTTTAAGTCCAACTCATTTTCCACTTTATTAAACTCAGTATATAAGTATACACAAAGTAAAATAATTGCTGCATTTAAAGATAGGGCTGAAAGCCTTGCTAAACAAAAGTTATTTTGACATTATTAATATAAATGTATAATTTTTTTTAGTAAGTTAAGTGTTTATATTGTAATGATTTTTAGACTATTGTTTTTATTAATTTTCATAAGTGTTAATTCTTATGCAGTTGTTAAGCAAGATTTATCCGATAACCAATACATTCAAAAAAAACCCAATGAAATAACATCAAATGAGCTATTATCGCTATTACCTAATGATAAATTATTAGGAGATCCAAAAGCACCAATTCTAATGATAGAATATGCTTCATTAACTTGTTATCACTGCTCTCTTTTTCATAGGAATGTTTTTCCTAAAATTAAAGAGAAATATATAGACACAGGTAAGATGTTATATATATTTCGTCATTTTCCTTTGGATTACAGAGGGCTAAAGGCTGCAATGCTAAGTCATTGCTACGAAAAACAAGAAGACTACTTTAATTTTAACAAAGCTGTTTTTAACTCAATAGATTCGTGGAATTACTACAATTTAAGTGATTTGACTTTACTACAAAGAATTGCTGCACTAAGCAACTTAAAGCAAGATGCATTTAACCAATGCATTAATGATAAGAAAATAATGGATAAAATCGTAAATGATAAATCACTGGCAATTAATAAACTTGATATCACAGCCACTCCAATATTTTTCATCAAGCTTAACGATGATAAATCATATATAGAGCATAATAAAGTTAAACATGGAGGGTATAAAGAGCTGAAATATTTCACTAATGTGATAGATGAATTATATGGAAAAGCTATAGTGAAGTAATATCACTGTAGCTTACCATATAAAAGACTCTATGCTGAGTCATTGTTTTTCACTACTGTTTGTTGTTTTTTACGCTCAAACTCTCTTTTTTTACTGTGCCAAGTGTAGTAATACATAGCGATTTTATTCTCTATTAATACTATTGTCCCATCATAAAACTGAACCATATCCATAACTTTTCTCTGAGCTTCATCAAAACGTTCTTTATACTTTTCACGATAAGCTGGATTATGTAGTAACATAACCCCTTCATTCTTGTTAGATTTTTTGTTTAACGTTTCAACTTCACCAGCAATAGTATAAGACATATAACCCCCTCTAATTGATTATAAAAATTATATTTTAAAAAGAGAAATGCGCATAAACAATCCCTTTAATTCTAGCATAATAATCGACTGTTTATTATACTAGTTAACTATAGTACGATATATAATAATTTTGTCACTTAAAATTTTATACTATGAAATAATAACTTAAAATAAATGTTTTTATTATTTTAAACTATATTATTATATTTATAAATTGTGTATGAATTAAGTCTCCCTAATTTATAATATATGCGTAATAATTTTAGTATAAAATTGTCATACATAAGAAATCTATTTGCAAAAGAATATAAAAAAAAATAGAAGAATATTGTATTCTTGAAAAAAAGCAACATATTCAAATTGGCCCTGAAGAAGGAAAGCTATTAAGTTTATTTATAAAAATCCAAAAAATCAAAAGTATTGTTGAGATTGGCACGTTATACGGTTACTCGTCGATTTGCATGGCAAAAGCTCTACTAAAAGACGGTCATATATATACAATAGAAAATAATCCTCAACACTCAAGAATAGCAAAAAAAAATTTTAGTGCTTTTAATCTAAGTGATAAAATTACTCTAATAGAAGGCGATGCACTGGAAAAAATTAATGAATTATCAGCAAAAGCACCATTTGACATGATATTTATTGATGCTGACAAAAGTAGTTATCCTAAGTATTTAGATTGGGCAGAGTCATACATTAAACAAGATGGGCTAATCGTTGCAGATAACACTCTACTGTTTAACACAGTATTTTTAGAATCGCCTCCAAAAGAAGTATCAGAAAAATCATGGCATGCCATGAGGGAGTTTAATAATAGATTATCAGATGAAAAAAAATATTTCTCTATATTGATTCCAACTGATGAAGGAATGACTGTAGCTTTAAAGCTAACATAAGTTAAAAATCAAGGTCAGCATAATGTTTAGGAGGGATTAAACCAGAAATCCTCTCTAATAATATCTCACGAAAACAAGGCTTTGATTTAACAATGGAGTACCATTCTTTTAAAATTTTACTTTTTTCCCATGGAAAACTACTTACATAATCCATTACGGAAATATGCGATGCTAAAGTAATATCAGCTAAAGTGAACTTATCAGTTGCAAGCCAAACGTTCTTGTTAATTAAGTGTTCGGTGTATTCCATATGGCAAGGCAGGTTATGCTGAGCTGCATGAAGAAATCTAGAGTCAGGGCTGCGGTTAGTAATTACTTTTTCATTCATAATATACTTAGTAACTTCATTGTAAAATTTGTTATCGAACCAATTGATTAGAGCGCGTATTTTAGACTTAATAATAGTGGATGAACCAAGTAATTTGACGTCGCTATTGTAAGTCTCTTCTATATATTCACAAATGGCATTACTATCCGCTATTACAAAGTTATTATCTATTAACACTGGTACTTGCCCGGTTGGATTGATCTCCATAAATTCATTCCGCTTTTCCCACGGATTTTCATACACTAGATCACAGCCTAATTTTTTTTCTTTTAGAAAAGCTCTAACTTTTCGTGAAAATGGACAAAGAGGAAAATGATATAAAATTATAATGTTCCTCTTTTGTTATACCAATATCCTTTTTTTGTTACTCTATGGCTTGACCTACAACTGTACGAACTTTCTTTGTAGTCCACAGAAGTTTGCGTAGCAGGTAGTGTCATGCAAGTAGCTGACACTGGAATCCAGTTCTTGTTATACAATTGCCTAGTGCGCTCATTTACAGTTAAGTTTTCTGGATCCAAGTAGTCAAGCACTGGGATGACATCCTTTTCGGTAAAAATTGCTCTTATATCACAACATTCATACAGCTGTATGCCTAGGCACTGGGATGACATAAATAAGCGCTGAAATGACATAAATAAACATTGGAGTGACAATCTTGTAGTGACTTGCATGACAACTAACTTTTTGTTTACTTCAAAATAGCACTGTAAAAAATTTAACATATCAAATTATAGAGCTAATATAGGATATACCTTGCTAAATAAAAAAAAAAGTATAATATTTTATAAGGTATGCAGGCAAAAACTCTGTAATTTGGTCAGATCAGAAATGAAGCAGCCATATCAGAACCTTTTTGGGTTGCATACCTATTTCATTATTTGTTTTATCCGAGGCTATGAATATAGCATTAAAACATCGTCCTAGTAGCTTCAAAGATCTAGTAGGTCAAGATATATTAGTGCGTGTATTAGAAAATGCTTTTATTTTAAACAAAATCCCACAATCTATACTGCTCTCTGGTAGTAGTGGAGTTGGTAAAACCACCACTGCAAGGATAATAGCTTTATGTTTGAATTGTTCCCTGGGGCCAATTTTTGAACCTTGCGGATCATGTGAAAATTGTCTAGCAATAAAAAATTCAAGCCATCCAGATGTAATTGAAATCGATGCAGCAAGTCACACTAGCATTGACGATATTAAAGTAATCCTGGGAGATATTTGCTATTCACCTATAAGCTCTAAATTCAAAGTCTACATTATAGATGAAGTACACATGCTATCTAGCAGTGCATTTAACGCATTACTTAAAACCCTAGAAGAGCCACCATCTAGTGTAAAGTTCATTTTAGCAACTACGGAAATAAAAAAGATACCAATAACTATTATTGCACGTTGTCAAAGATTTGATTTACACAACATTCCTGTAGCTAAAATAGTGGAACGTTTAAATGATGTTGCACAAAAAGAGAGTTATTCCATTGAAAAGGGAGCATTAGAATTAATTGCACGACACTCTGGAAATTCAATGCGTAACGCCTTGTTTTTGATGAATCAAGCAGTGCTATATAGCAAAGATGGTGCAATATCCACTAAAAATGTGACAGACATACTTGGCCTAGTGGATAAAGATATTATATTCGATCTATTAGGGGCAATATTAGAAGGTGATTTACAGAAAGCTCTATCAGTGTTTGACAAGGCGGTAAAAACAGCAAACCCACTTAGTATTTTTGAAGGTCTATTGCAAACAATTCAGTTAGTATGCCGTTTTTTGATTACAAAAGAGATTGATAATGCAGTTACAGAGCATGAAAAGAATAGGATAAAAGATTTAAGTATAAAGAGATCTTTAATATTTTTTTCGAGATTGTGGAAGATGTTGCTTAAAGGTATTCAAGATATAAAAACTTCAACATGCAACGATGTTGCTGCTGAAATGATGTTAATTAGCCTCTGTTATCTTTCTGATCTGCCTTCTCCGGAACAGGTGATCAAAAAAGTTCTTTCGCAGAATGTAGAGCAAGGAAATAGACAGGGCAGACCTGTTGCACCTTCCCCCTCTGTCATCCAAGTAGCTGACTACTCGGATCCAAAAAAATATGTGGAAAGTAAACAACAACCCCACTCTGTCATCCCAGTGCGTGACACTGGGATCCATGTGGAAAATAAACAACAAAATTACGATTTTGATAAGATTTTGCAACTATTAAGGCGAAGTAACCAAATTTATCTTTACAAACAACTGTGTAATAATCTACAATTAATAGATTGTAAACCTGGATATTTAAAATTAAAAGCTGTATCTAAGTTGGATAGTAATTTTTGCAATGATTTAAAAAATTACTTAAACCAGGTGACTCAGCAAGAGTGGGTTGTTGCAGTTGATACAGGTTATATAAACAGGGAAGTGAGTAATTTAAATTATGCACCTGCAGTTAAGGATATCCTTGACACGTTTAAAGGTGCAAAAGTAGTTAATATAGAAAATAAGGAGTAAGTTGTGGATTTTAGTCAAATAATGAAACAAGCGCAAGAGATGCAAAAAAAGCTTGCAGAAGCTCAAGAAAAATATGTTGGAAAAGAGTTTCAAGGTATTTCTGGTGGTGGCAAAGTTTCTGTATTAGTGGAAGTCATAAAAATAGGTAGCTATAAAGCTAAAAAGGTGAACATAGACTTAGAACTTATGAGAAATGAGGAAAAAGATATAGTAGAGGATTTAGTAACAGCAGCGTTTAATGATGCCGTTAAAAAAGCAGAAGAAGATATGGCGAATGCAACTTCTGATCTTGCAGGTATGATGGGTTTACCATCTGGGTTTAAACTTCCTTTTTGAATTTACTACTGAAGTTTCTTTTAGTGTAAGTATTTTTTTTCTAATATTCCCAACGCTAGTACTTCTTCATATAATGTACCTATACTAGCATAGCCCTACGTCATACCGTGATTCATTCCACAACTGTACAAACATTGCAATATGGCACATAGTAAACGATGTCATTCCAGTCTGGAATCCAGCCTTGCCGTAATCTCATCAAGAACATTGTGTTTTAACATAAAACGGCTACTTTTATGCTTACCAACTTAATAAAATTCCTGGATCCCAGACTGGGATGACAAGAAGATGGTACTTGGATAAGAGGCATTGCCCTCCTGGTAGGCCCAAATTGCAATGTTCGTACAGTTGTGGATTTCTCATCCGCTAACAAGCAGCGGAATGACGAGGTCTTTCGATAGTAAATCTTACCTGTGTTAGCTATACCAAAAAATCAAAAGTCGTATTTATTCATTAATAAAATCTTTGTCTTTTCCTAAAAATTAGTTAAAATGTAGAATATTTTGTGTTATTAAGTTAGCACTTGACTTAACTTTAGTTGTTACTTAGACTGCTAAAGTGGAATTTTAATTTTTTTACGAGGACAATTATGCATTATAAAAAGTTTTTTTCAGCAGCCGCTTTAGCAACGTTGCTAAGTTTATCAAATTCTGCTTTTTCAGATCCTGTTGGTCCAATAAGTGATGAAGAAACTAGCTACTACGTTCGTTTGCAATACAACGGTGAATTTTTACCTCTTTTCACAAAAGTTGATGGTATTACCTATAAGAAAGACAAGAGTGATTACAGTCCATTAAAACCATCTTTTATAGCTGGTGGTGGTGCATTTGGTTACAAAATGGACGACATCAGGGTTGATGTTGAAGGAGTTTATTCATACCTAAACAAAAATGATGTTAAAGATGTAACATTTGACCCAGCAAATATTATTGCAGACAGTGTAACAGCAATTTCAGGATTAGTGAACGTGTATTACGATATAGCAATTGAAGATATGCCTATCACTCCATACATTGGTGTTGGTGTTGGTGCAGCGTATATTAGCACTCCTTTGGAACTCGCTGTGAATGATCAAAAAAGTAAATTTGGTTTTGCTGGTCAAGTAAAAGCTGGTGTTAGTTATGATGTAACTCCAGAAGTCAAACTTTATGCTGGAGCTCGTTATTTCGGTTCTTATGGTGCTAATTTTGATGGAAGAAAAACAGATCCTAGAGATGCAACCAAACAGGTTATTGATGCAGGCGCATACAAAGTTCTTTACAGCACTGTTGGTGCAGAAGCTGGAGTAGCGTTTAATTTCTAGTCTATCTCAGTCTTGTTATCCCAGTGAGTTTTTTCTTGCCATCTAAGTGGCATGACACTGGGATCTAGAAAAAAGAAATGTGGATTCCAGTGTCAAGGCACTGGAATAACACTATTTGCTATGTGTTTAAGCTATAACGTTTACCATTGTACTGGTAGAATATCATCTAAGGTTACATAATGTTATCCAATTAGCTAACACTGCGGCCTACTGTCTCCAAGAAATTAGATGGAAAATTTGTACTTTTTTCAAATCAAAGCTTGAATTTTTGCTGGAAAATCAATATATTATATGCATGAAGTTTTGATTTAAGTTGTTATGTTGACCTCAATGGCAAACTTATGTGTCGATAGCAGAACCAATCTCATGCAATATATTGCTAAGGTGCAAAAATTTCCTATGCTGTCTCAAGAGGAAGAGGTACGATTAGCAAAAAATTGGAACCAATATAAGGATGTTTCTTCTGCTCATAAATTGATTACCAGCCATTTGAATTTGGTAGTGAAAATTGCAATGAAATTCAAAAATTATGGGCTATTGTTGATGGACCTGGTTATGGAAGGAAATATGGGTTTAATGCACGCAGTGAAAAAGTTTAATCCTGATTTAGGGTTTCGTTTTTCAACTTATGCAGTGTGGTGGATTGAAGCTTCAATAAAAGACTTTATATTGAAATCTTGGTCGTTTGTGAAAATAGGCACAACGCAAGCACAAAGAAGATTGTTTTTTAGTTTACGTAAAATAAAAAAAAGAATTTTACAGTATACAAACAGGGAAACTTTAAATAATGAAGAAATAAAAGCAATATCTAATGAGCTTTCTGTATCCGAAGGAGACGTTCTGCAGATGAATTACCGTATGGCTTGTAAGGATCAGTCGCTAAACGATTGCATAAAAATAGGTGATGACTCTAAAAGGGAGTTGCAAGATATGATCCCATGTAACTTGGTCAGTCAAGAAGTAACCTATCAGAATCATGAAGAAAAAGAATTAAAAGAAACAATTTTAAACAATGCACTAGCGAGTCTCAACGAAAGGGCAAGAGACATTTTTATCAGTAGATATTTGTCTGAAAATATTCAAACTCTGGATGAACTTAGTAAAAAATATTGTGTTTCAAGAGAAAGAATAAGGCAGTTGGCTGAGCAGGCGATGGCTAAGGTAAAACAATATATACAATCTGAAAGTTTGAAATTTGGTTTGCATGCGTAGTTTTTTTATATTTCTAATATTTTTTTCGATAGGCGCTTTTGCATCGGTTAGTGATGTACAATTGAAGGAAAAATATAAAGATTGGCTCGTGTATACTGCATTGGAAGATGGAGAGAAAGTATGTTATATTGTATCCTATCCTAAAAAAAAAAGCGAATATTATACAACCAATCGCAAGCCGTATGTAATGGTTAGTTATGTTGATAAAAAAGCAGATGAGGTAAGCGTTACCTCTGGTTTTCAGTATGATAAGGAGCCTGTAGCTCTCAATATCGACAAAAAAATTAAATATACACTGCCCATAATACAGGGAAGTTTTGCGTGGGCAGAGCATACAAAAATAGATCAAGATCTCATTCTAAAAATGAAGCAGGGATTATCAATGGTAGTTAATGGAAAAACAAAAACAGTGACCATTGATGATACTTATTCCCTACTTGGTTTTCAAAAAGCGTATCAAAAAATGCATGATTTATGCCATACAAAGTAAATTATTGTAACAGAATACCCAGCTATAGTATAAACTAGACTACTCTTTCAATGGAAATATAAATAGCACTTTACTTTATATGGGATGTGGATATCATTTAAAATATATTTTTGAGAGTTAGCAATGTCAGAGGTTGCAGGTGTAGATACAGAAATCAAAAAGCAAAATTCTGTGTGCGAGCAGATGCGTTTTAGCGTGAGCCGCACAAGTCTTTTAAATACATTATCCAGAGTAAGTAGAGTGGTTGAAAGGCGTAATGCAATAGATGTTTTGGCGTGTATAAATATCAAAGCACAACACGGCAGCATAAAATTAATGGCAACTGATCTTGACATTTCAATGTTTGCCTCACTTGCTGCAACCGTATTAACAGAAGGAGAAGTAAAAATTTCAGCGCATACTTTACATGACATAGTGAAGAAGTTACCCGCTGATTTGGATGTCAATTTTGAAGTAAACAACCAAGGAAAATTATTGATGTCTTGCGGAAATGCAAACTTTTCTTTACCGAATGTAGTTTCAAGCAGCTTTCCTGCTCTTGAAGAAGACAATTATAAACATGATTTTACTCTACTAAATACAGACCTGATAGACTTATTAACTAAAACAAAATTTGCTGTATCACTAGATGATACAAGGTATAATTTAAATGGAATATATCTACATACAGATGAGCAATTTCTGTACTGCGTTGCAACTGATGGCCATCGTTTATCATGTATAAAGAGGCCAAAGCCTGGGAACATCAATGGCGAATTTGGTGTGATCATTCCACGTAAAACTGTTATGGAGCTGTTAAAAATATTGGACGATTGTAATGAAATTAAAGTAAAACTCTCAGACAGAAAAATCAAGTTTACATGCGGTGAATATATTCTAATATCAAAATTAATAGATGGAACTTTTCCAAATTATAAAGCAGTTATTCCAGCATCTCAAGATAAGCATATGATTATTGAAAGTAAAAAACTTTCAGACGTTATAGATCGAGTTTCCGTTGTTGTATCTGATAAAGTAAAATCTATTAAATTCTCACTACAAGAAAAGCTGCTAACTCTGCATTCAAACTCCCAAGAGTGCAGTGATGCAACTGAATCCATAGAAGTGGACTACAATGAAGCCCCTATAGAAATAGGGTTCAACTCGCGTTATTTACTTGATGTTCTATCCTGCATAAAAAATAAATGTAAGTTTAGCTTAGCCGATGGTAATAGTGCTATAATTATCACTGATGAAGACGATTCAAGTGCATTATATGTAGTAATGCCAATGAGAACTTAAACTCGTCATCTCGCTGCTTGTTAGCGGAATCTGGAGATACCGTGGCGGTATGGCACTTATTTCACTAGCTTTTATTAAATTAGTAATCTATCTTTACCAAATATAAGCCAAAAGGTGGTGCAGTAACTCCAGCGGCACTTCTTTTGCATTGGTTTAATATATTTAGCATTTCTTGCGGATTGGTTCTATTTTTTCCAAATTCAACTAAAGTACCCACAATAATCCTCACTTGGTTATGTAAAAAGGAAATAGCAGATATTTTGATGTGTATATGATTCCCATTTTGTATTATATCGATATCATCAATTGTTCTTATCGGATTTGCGGCTTGACAATCTTTTGAACGGAAACTTGAAAGGTCATGTTTTCCAAGTAGATGTTTAGCAGCTTCACGCATAATATTTACATCAAGTGGGCTAAACACTTGCCATACATAACCCGTCTCCAGAGCGGCAGGAGCATAGCGATTAACTATTCTATATTCGTAATATCTTTTTTTTGCTGAAAACCGTGCGTGAAAAGCATCATCTACAACTTCTGCATTAAGCACGACTATAGGAATTGATTTTAAATGATAGTTTATTGCATTCCTTATTCTATAAAGCTCAAATTCCTTTTCCATATCAAAATGAGCAACTTGTCCTAAAGCATGAACTCCTGCATCAGTCCTGCCACCACAGTACAAAGTAACTTTCTCACCACTAAAATTAAATATAGCATTTTCTATCTTCTCCTGGATTGAGTTAGCAGAGTGTTGCTGTTTTTGCCAACCAGAGAAATTACTACCATTATATTCTACCGTTATTTTGTATCGCACTGCATTATATCAAGCTCTATCTAAAATAGTCATTTTCTATCTTAACATAATTTATGGTCAAGCCTACAGTGCTGCCACTCCCATAAAGTAGTTCGTCCAATCTTAAATCTTGCTGCCACTGCTTCTCTGCTTTCTTCTTCGTCTAGCGCCTCCATTGCTTTTTTTCTTAAATCATAACTATATGCTGCTGGCATTCAACCTCCTTATCATTATCTATCCTTATCACATCCGGACTTCTATGAAAAGAGCTATAAATCGTGAAAAAGAACTGCTCATTAAGTGCTGTTTGCTTAATAAATTTACTGACATTGGTATGGCTAAATTCGAAATGGCTACATGAATTTATCGTAAATTATTACCGTATAAGGTACGATGCGACAAAGCCATCCCAGTGTCAGCTACTCGGATGACACCGTCATAAAGGAACCAGTGTTAGCTACTTGGATGACAACCATTGTGCTTGAGGCAAAATTGACTATCACTTCTTTTTATAGAGCTTGCTCCAAACTTTGTTGTTAGTTAATACAAAAAACACTGTTAAAATTATAAAATACGCCACTACTTTTAATCCAAGTTTATGCCGGCGCTCTAATTCTGGCTCTGCTGCCCATTGTAAAAAATTTATCACATCATACGCCATATTTTCAACTGTGGCTTGCCTTGCACCATCATATTCCACCATTCCTTCAGAAAGTGGTGGCGCCATAGCTAATCTGCCTGTTGGAAAATACGAATTAAAATATAAATCATTTTCATCGTGTTCGCCGTTTTGATAGCCTGTTAACAATGAATAGACATAATTTGCACCATCATGCCTTGCTTTAATAATTAATGATAAGTCTGGTGGGACTGCACCATTGTTGCTTGCTGCAGCTGCTTCTTTTGTATCAAAAGGCGCAATAAAATAATCCGAAGGTACTCCAGGTCTGTCAAACATTTCACCCAAATCATTCGGACCATCTTTAACTTGATAAGAAGCTGCTATTTGTTTTACATCTTCTTCAGAAAAACCGACATCTTGCAAATTACGAAATGCTACCCTATTCATTGAATGACAAGCAGCACAGACTTCTTTATACACTTTATAGCCACGCTGAATTGACTCTCTATCGAAAGATCCGACAATTCCATCAAATTTCCAGTCTATTTTCTTATTTGGTGATGATTTAAATTCTTCTGCAGATATAAGACTAGATAGAAATAACATGCAGAAGATTGCAAATACATTAGATCCCATGCATAACCACTGTTTTAGTAAATTTCGAATTGATGTCATGCAAGTAGCTGACACTGGAATCCAGCTTATTTCATCACTGACATTATGGTTATCATGCACTCCTAGAATCTGTTGTCCATTGCATGATTTGTAAGTATTTTTATACCTGGATCCCAGTGTCAAGCACTGGGATGACAACGGAAGATAGTGGAATGACACTGTGTGTTGTATACAACGTTCATACAATTGTGTACATGATGCTGGAATCCATTTATTTTTTTTCTGGATCCCAGTGTCAAGCACTGGGATGACAAAAGAGGGCTCTGGGATGACAGAAGAGAGCTCTGGGATGAAAGAGAATTTTGTAAGAGATCTGCTTTGAATTGACATCACCTCATCTCCGGCACAGAATCACTTAAGGTTTTTGGTGGTTCTTTTGGCTTTTCATACTTACTAAGCAGTGGTAAAACTATCACAAAGTATGCAAAGTAATAAAGAGTAGATAGCCTACTCATAGTGATGTAAGGCTCTTTTACCTCTTGTCCTCCAAGCCAGGCAAGAAGTACAAAATTTATTGCAAAAACCCAAAAAAATTTCTTAAACACCGGGCGATAAGCACCACTTTTAACTTTTGATTTATCAAGCCAAGGTAACAAAAACCACACTAAAATAGACGCAAACATGGTAAGCACACCAGTAAGTTTATCTGGAATTGAACGTAGCATTGCATAAAAAGGTAAAAAATACCACTCTGGCACTATATGTACCGGAGTGACCATAGAATCAGCTTCTATATAATTGTCTGGATGCCCAAGATAATTGGGAGCATAGAAAACAAATGCGAACAAAACTACAAAAAACAGACCAAAAGTTATGCAATCCTTGACTATATAATAAGGATAGAGAGGGATGGTATCCTTATCTGATTTTACCTCCACTCCACTTGGGTTACCAGAGCCAAACCTATGCAGAGCTATCACATGAAGCATAGCTAAAGCAATAATAACAAAAGGCAGAAGATAATGCAGAGCGAAAAAACGGTTAAGTGTTGGGTTATCCACTGAAAAACCACCCCATAACCATATAACTATTTTATTGCCAATTAAAGGTATAGCAGAAAATAAGTTGGTTATAACTGTTGCACCCCAGAAACTCATTTGTCCCCAAGGCAATACATATCCCATAAAGGCAGTTGCCATCATTGCAAAAAATATAAATATTCCAATAAACCACACCATCTCTCTCGGTCTTTTATAAGATCCGTAATATAATCCACGCATTATATGAACATAGACTACCATAAAGAAAAGCGATGCTCCAACAGCGTGAGTGTAGCGTATTAACCACCCGTAATTCACATCTCGCATTATGCGCTCTACACTATTAAACGCATAATCAACATGCGGAGTGTAGTGCATAGCAAGAAATATACCTGTTATTATTTGTAAAATCAGCGCTATACCAGCCAAAGAGCCAAAGTTCCAAGCATAATTTAAGTTTTTTGGCACTTGGTAAGAAGCAGTGTGTCTTAGAAAAGAAAATATAGGCAATCTATATTCTATCCATCCTAATATGCCTTTTTCTTCTTTTATTGTTTCTTTTTTGTTATCTTCCTGCATAACTTAAACCTTTCTGAACACATGTCCATTGCTACTTTTATCTTATTTTTTTATTGTAGCAACTTATCCTTTACGCACAAATAAAAACTTTAAAGCAATATTAATTACCTCTTCAGCAACCTGTCACGTGCTGCGTTTAATTTTTGTGCAAAATATTCCGAGCCTCCTTTATCTGGGTGAACTAATTTCATTAAATTTTGATATGCTTTATTGATTTCATTTTGGTTCGCTCCAGAATCTATTCCTAGCACTTTAAATGCTCCATCTCTGAACATGTTACTACTACCAGACTAGTATGATTTTGTCTTGTAAATTTATTCAACAACCCTATTCTAACTATATAATGAAAAATTATCTACAAAGTGTTTATGAAGATGGTATGAAAATCCAACTATCTAAAGTCAACAAATATTTATTAGTTTTACTGATTACTGTCTCAGCATTTCTCATATCTGGGCAAGTATCCAGTTCAAGCAATATCGAGAATGATTTTCAAGATTTACAAGAAAAATTACCATTATTGAAAGATCAGGATTTGTTATTTTTAGATCCAGCTTCAGCTTTAAATTATGGTGATAGGGCAGGTAAAAAAGTGTTAATGGTTATAGTTCACCATACTGAAACATCAACACTAAAAGGTACAAAAGATACGCTGAATGCTAGAGGATTGTCAGTTCATTTTATTGTCGATAGGGATGGCAGCATCACCTTAATGGTTCCATTAGAGAAAGAAGCATGGCATGCTGGTATTAGTTATGCAAGAGTTAAGGTAGATAGTAAGCTTGAAGAGTTACGGAAGCTTAACAACTATTCTGTAGGTATTGAAATTGTAAACACAGGACTTGAGCCTTTTCCGGAAGAGCAAATGAGATCTGTTAAAGAGCTGATTTTATACCTTATGGAGCGTTTTAAAATTAAAAGGGATATGATATTTAGTCATTCTGAAATAGGAACTATAGTGTATGATCCAGAGCTTGGCTATACAATGCGTAAACCAGATCCACACAAATTGTTTGATTGGGAGTTATTAGAGAAAAATGAAATTGGATTGCACATAAGTGACAGAATAAACCCTAAAGATGCTAAACACAAAATGGGCAAAACATTGTATAAAGCAGGTGATAGAAATGAAGGTATTTTGAAATTAAAACAAAGGCTGAACAGATTTTTCTATAAGATAGAACCTTGGAATGATAAGAAAGGTAATGTAATTTTTCCTGATAATAATGCTGATTACTCAGATGAGTTTGATGAGAATTTTGTATGGGTTATTTATCAGTTTTCAATACATAATTTACCAAGAGAAATTAGAAAAGATCTACCTCTTAAACTAGAACAAGCAGATATATTTCCTGAATTCTTTAGTGAATATAGTCATGGCATTTCTTCTAGTTATCTAACCTTTAGTGAAAAAATTAAATCGACTCTACAACCATGTTTAAGCAAAGTAGATTATGAGAATTTATTATCTTCTCTTGCACAATATGAGAATAACATTTCTCCTGATGCATCTACCACTTTAATGTACAAAATTAAGTTATACTATGATTCTTATTTAAGATATCGCATATGGTCTTCACTCTATAAACCATTTAAGCTTAATGTATTGGAAGAGTTAGAGATTTTAAAGAGTGGAGTGTTATCTTTAAAATCACTAGATAGCTCTAAAGCTGCAGAAGTTTCCAGTTTAATTGATAGCTTTAAAGTAGATATTTCTTTAGAATTTCAGGGTTTTGAAAAACAGTGGTTTCAGGAGTTTAAGAATGCTTGGAGACAAGAATTTATACCTTCCCTGGAAGAACAGATAACATGGACTGCACTACATGAAGCAATATTGGAGTATTTAGAAAAAGCAAAGGAAGAAATTCGTTAAACGAAAACTTTTTTTAAGATCACTTTTTTAACAATTTATCACGTGCCGCATTTAGCTTTTGCGCAAAATATTCCGAGCCTCCCTTATCTGGGTGAACTAATTTCATTAAATTTTGATATGCTTTATTGATTTCATTTTGACTTGCCTCAGGATTCAGCCCCAGTATCTTTAATGCTTCATCCTTGGACATGTTATCACCAGTGTAATTTTCAGTATAACTTCTACTGCTACTAAATTCGTTCAAAAACTTACTCAATATAGAGTTCATCATGAAACTCATATTATTTTTTTTTGTCAGGAAAAGAAAAAATATAACAACGCTAGGCAAGACAAATGTAATTACTATGAATACTAAAAAAAGAAAAAAGATGAATGACATGTATATTTTTTTATCATTTTATGATTAAATAGTAACAATTATAATTGTCATGGTAAATAACATGTTCATCCAGATTGAAGAAACACCAAACCCAAATACGCTAAAATTCCTTCCTGGATTTGAAATTTTAAACGAAGGAGAAACTGCTGATTTTTCAAATGCGAATGAGATAAAAAATTCTAAACTAGCAGCAAATCTTTTTCAAATAGAGCATGTGGTAAGAGTATTTTTCGGTCATGATTTTATTTCAGTAACAAAATTGGATGGAATTAATTGGGATATATTAAAAGTAGAAGTTTTAACTACAATCATGAATCACTTTACTTCTGGTGGAAAAGCACTAGATAAAGAAGAAGTGAATGATCCAGATGAAGAATTTTTTGATAAAAATGATATAGAAATTGTAAATAGAATAAAAGAATTGATGGAAAGTCATATCAAACCTGCAGTTGCTCAAGATGGTGGCGATATCAAATTTCGTGGCTATAAAGATGGAATAGTTTATGTTGAGTTGCAAGGAGCTTGCTCTGGATGCCCAAGTGCTGCAATTACTTTAAAGCAAGGAGTGCAAAATATGCTGAGCTACCACATACCAGAGATTGCAGGTATAGAGACCACACTATGACTAATCAAACGGTTAGAGGAACAAAAGATCTCCTGTTTGATGAATGGTACAAGTTTAAATACATAGAGCAAACAGCAAACAGAATCTCAAGTTTATACGGCTTTTTGCCCGCCCAAACTCCAATATTTGAGTGCACGGAGGTTTTTACAAAAACCTTAGGTGATAGCTCAGACATCATCACTAAAGAGATGTATAGCTTCAATGATAAAGGGGGAAAGAGCATAACTTTACGTCCTGAGTTCACTGCAGCGATTGTCAGGCTACTCATTGAAAAAAAACTGCAAACACCGATAAAATTATTCTCAACAGGACCTGCATTTCGCTATGAAAGACCGCAAAAGGGAAGACAAAGGCAATTTCATCAGATAAATTTTGAGGTTTTTGGCATAGAAGATCCAAAAGCTGATATTGAATTGATATCACTCGCTCAGCACTTACTAACTGAATTTGGCATCAATAAAAATGTAAAGCTGGAAATCAACTCTTTAGGTGATGGTGAAACAATAACTAAATATAGAGAAGCTTTGATCTTATACTTTACAAAGTATCAAAATGATCTATCAGAAGATAGCAAAAATAGGTTGATCAAAAATCCACTCAGAATACTGGATTCCAAGGATGAGAAAGATAAATCAATAATTTCTGATGCGCCTAAAATCAGCAATTATTATACGAAAGAGTCCTCAGATTTCTTTGAACAAATACTAAATGGATTAACAATTCTTGATATACCTTATACCGTAAACAATAAACTAGTTCGAGGTTTGGATTATTATTGCCACACAGTGTTTGAGTTTGTTACAGAGGATTTAGGTGCACAAGGGGCAGTTTTTGCCGGTGGAAGATACGATAATTTAGTATCTTCAGTAGGTGGAAAACACACTCCAGCAATAGGATTTGCAGGGGGTATTGAGCGCATAATGGAGTTAATCAATTATTCTCCGAAAGAAGAGCGACCTATTTACCTAATTCCAATCGGTAGAGAGGCTGAAAAACATGCTTTAACACTTGCAAATGAATTGCGCAGAAATGGTTTATATGTAATCTATGAATATAGCGGAACGCTCAGAACCCGAATGAAAAAAGCAAATCAAGCAAATGCTAAAGCTGCTTTAATCTTTGGCGATGAAGAATTGAGTAGTAAAACTTTAAAGATTAAAAACATGGATACAGGTGAAGAAAAAATAATTGCTCGCGATAACACAATAGAAAATATCTATTAGGAGCAATGCAAATGTTTTTCTCAGTCAGCTATAGAAGAAAATTCGTCTGCACAAGAATTTTTCATAGTATTCAAAGTATCATAATCTGTAAAATCTAATTTTACCGGTGTAATAGTAATAAATCCTTCTTTTATTTTATTTATACTACCACTGCCTGAGTGCTCTCGAGACCAATTTAAGCTAAAAGAGCCATTCGAATTTTCAGTAAAAGTTAAATCCCCATCAATGTTATATTCACCTTGTTCAGCAAATTCTACTCCTTTTACTTTTTCCGTAGCAGGAAAATTTACACTCATCACTATGTTTTTAGGCCAACCAACCTTAACTAGCTTGGCAATAACCTTTGGTGCAAAAACCTTTGTATTGTGCCAGTCTATTTTATCATGATAAACTTGGCTCAGCGCAATAGAAGGTATAGACCTTGCAGCACCTTCCATTACAGCACCAATTGTTCCTGAATAACAAATATCGTCCCCGACATTTGATCCAATATTTACTCCGGACAATATTAAGTCTGGTTTTTTATTCATAACTTTATTTAGCGCAATAATGACACAATCTGCAGGAGTACCAGACACACTAAATTCCCTTTCACTATGTTGTTTTATTCCAATAGATTGTTTCACTGGATAATCAAGAGATCTTGCAGCTCCGCTTCTATCAGTATCTGGTGCCACTATCCATATTTCTGACGCAAAATTCCGTGCAACCTCTTTGAGTAATTTTATTCCTTCACCTCCAAAGCCATCATCGTTTGTTATCAATATTATCATATACAATACTCAGCTATACAGCTCCAAATTATGTAAACCACTGGCTGTAAATAAACTCATGAGGCTTTAAGTTTCTTTGCATAACTGTGGACTGTAACAAAGAACCTGCTGTAAATCAATAGATTTCTTGCACAGGCCATAACTGTCATTACAATAGAAACGAAAAAACTTACTTGACAAACTCCGCCAGCCCCCTTATCATGAAACTGAAGCTATTTATTTATCTTCTCTGTACAGATTAAATGACAAAAAAACTCACGTATCTGGCGTCTCATGTTTAATTTTTTGCACTATGTGCACCTTATGTCTTTATCAAACTTCTACCTACATAAGCTGAAACGCGCTTATAAAGCGTTTAAAACATAAAAAAAACGCCAACTTAAAAAATGGATAGTGAATAACTAGCTACCCTAGGGTTTCTTTTGCCTTTTTTTCTGTTTAGTAAATTTCTTAAATATTTATAGCTAAACGACAACCGTCATCCCGCTGCTTGTTAGCGGGATCTAGAGATACCGCGAATGAATCGCGGTATGACGTAGGACTGCTGTTATTCCAGTCTGGAATCCAAAAAAAAGGATGATGTCATCCCAGTGCCCTGACTACTTGGATCCAGTTTTCTTTACAAATTCACAAAAAGTGCTTCATTCTATAACGCAAAACCCATACTCACCAAACCCAATGCATTACTTGCAATTAAGTTTCCTGGATCCAAGTAGTCAGGGCACTAGGATGACAAGAGAAAGAGGCTACTGGGATGACAGCTACCCTGACAATCGTCATCCCACTACGTGTTAGCGGGATCTAGAGATACCACGGCGGTATGACGGTTCGCAGCGGTATAGTAACTCGTCATCCCGCTGCTTGTTAGCGGGATCTCTTGTTAGCGGATGAGATACCGCGAATGAATCGCGGTATGACGTGTTGCTTGGATCAGCTATAGTATTTCTTAAAATTAATAATAAATTTCTTGGCTAGCAAGAAGCTGTAAATTTTTTTGCGAGACCTAAGCCGCTTTTGATATAGCTAAAGGTTTACTGATGATTTGTCTCATTCCACTACCTGCTGACTTACTTTCTGCTTAGCATATCCATCAAATCAGATTCTTTGAGTTTACTATGGTCAACTTTACTGAACTTATTTACCATAGAGCTCATTTGATTATACTGCTTAATTAGAAGATTAATGTCAGTTACAGTTGTTCCGGACCCCTTAGAAATTCTAAGTCTTCTTTTGCCATTTAAAATATCTGGATTTTGCCTTTCTTTTTCAGTCATTGAGTTTATGATGGCTATATATTTTTTCACTTTATTGTCATCTGGCACACTGCTACTTAGCTTTTTTGTAAATGAACTAGGAATGAATTTCATTATGTTGCTAATGCCATCCATTTTACTCAGAGTTTTTAACATTCCCACTAGGTCGTTTAGGTCGAATTTACCTTTTTTCACTTTCTTTTGTAACTTATCAATTTCTTCCTGACCAACAATCTCAGCAGCTTTTTCAACCAATGAGACAACATCACCCATGCTAAGTATCCTTTTTGCAATTCTATCGGGATAAAAATCATCGAGGTCACTTAATTTTTCACCACAAGCAATAAATTTAATTGGACAATCGGCGATCATTTTCATAGAAAGAGCAGCACCACCACGTGCATCACCATCAACACGGGTGAGAATAATGCCGGTTACACCTATTACCTCATTGAATGATTTGGCAATGTTGACCGCATCCTGGCCTATCATTGCGTCGGCTACTAAAATAACTTCTGCAGGTGAAGCTATTTCCTTTACGGCTTTCAACTCATTCATCATATTATTGTCAATATGAAGCCTGCCTGCAGTGTCTAGTATTAATACATCATAATTATCGTTCTTTGCTATTGCTATTGCCCTTTTTGTAATTGTAATGGGCTTCTCATCTATTACTACAGGTAAAGTTTGCACATCTATTTGTTTACCTAGCACTTCAAGTTGTTTCTGGGCAGCAGGCCTATAAATGTCTAAAGAGGCAAGCATCACTTTTTTCTTTTGCTTTTTTAGTTTTAAAGCAAGCTTTCCTGAGGTAGTTGTTTTACCTGCACCTTGTAAGCCCACCATCATAATCACAGCAGGGGGTTTAACTGCTAGATTTAAGTCACTTTTCTCTGATCCGAGAACTGCAACTAAATTATCCTGTACAATTTTAATTATCATTTGTGCTGGAGAAACACTTTTTATGACTTTTTCCCCAATCACTTTATCTTTAATGTCGTTGATGAATTTTTTTGCAACTTCAAGTGAAACGTCAGCTTCAATTAAGGCTATGCGTATTTCACGCATGGCAAGATTAAAATCATCTTCAGAAATGATTGACTTTCCTCTCAGTTTACTAAATACAGAATTTAAACTTTCAGTTAACGATTTAAACATAATAGCATTAGTAGAATACTCATTAAAAAGAGAGAAGAAGCTGAAACAAAACTCACTGAGTTATAACTCAGCACTTCTTTAAGTTTAGTAATATTATTAAAGTATAAACCAACAAGTGGATTAGTCAAGTTTTGCACTACGCTGGCAAACATTTCTCTAGTTTTAGAGACTAACTGATTGAACAGCAAGATAATATAGGGTATGAAAGCTCTAAAAATCCAATCAACATCCATTTTAAAATTTACTCTCGGGTAAAATAACTTGCGTAAAGGAATAAACAATAAAGTGGTACATAGTAATAAATTAAATTGCGACCAAATATTTTTTGTGTTGTACACAAAATCGAAAATCGAAGGTTTATTGTAAATAGGTAAGTAAGGATTGCCAGCGATTACGCATATAAATGCTAAAATAATCATAGTCATTTTGCTTCCTCTCTCTGCTAAAGGTTTTGACTTACTTTTTGCAATAAATAAGTAATAAAGAAACTTTAGCCCCACGCTTAAATGAAGCAGCAAATTTAGAAGCTTATATAAATTTTTATACCCTTTTAAGGCAACAGTGTTCATTTCAATTTCAGCTGTGATATATGATTTACTGATAAATCCAACGGTTCCAGGAAATGCAGCCATTGTAAGTATTGCGATTATAGCACACATGCCTTCCACTGACATCAGTTTACCCACTCCATTAAAACTAATTGTTTTTGTTTGTGAAATAATCGAATTACTGACCACAAACAATAATGATTGATAAACAAGAGAGAAGATTATATGCAGTATCAAAATTGGTATTGCTTTTTCCGAAGGACTGAGCAAACTTCCTGCAATAATCAGCAAGCCCATTTGTCCTACAACGTTATAGCATAAAAATCTGCGAATATTTTGCTCAAGAGAAGCAAATATAATGCTGTAAATTGCAGTGATGGCGCCTACAAGCGCTAATATTTCAGTACAATCTTGCCATAGGTTATAAGTGTGTAAAAGCATCACTAAAAAAGAGACTTTAGTGGTAAATAAAGAGAGATATGTGGTGCCATGTAGCGATGCAGCAGGATATGCATCAACAACCCAAAATGAAAAAGGAAAACAAGCGCAGTTTATCAATAAACCCAAAATTATCAGGTTAGTGCTTTGAAGTGCCAATCCTGCTATTAATATAACTCCAACGAAAAAGTGTACACAAGCGTACCTTATTGCAGGTCCACTATCTCTACAGCTAGCTGCGATAATAAAAAATGCACTGATGGTCATTAATTCACAGAATATTATAACCAATATCATATGTTCAGATAAAACTGCATAAAGTGAACTAATAGTGTAAGCAGCAAAAGATAGCATCTCTGAAAAAGTCAAATTTTGTGCTGGTAGAACAGCTAAAAATGCAACTGATAAAAAAGATATTAGTATGGTACGAAAAGATAAATCAAAATCTAGAATTGGGAGAGACCAATTTACTGCAATGCTCAAATTTTCAGGTAATTTTAGGACTATAACTATTAATACAGTCAGTAGAAGTAACAGTGACGATTTATAAAGTTGCACAATAATTAAAACCAATATGGTTTATGCTATCTCAATATATGAATAAAATCAATTTGCATATTAACCACTAATTAAACTAATTATCATATAATTATATCAGAGTTTAGAGGGTTATAGAGAAACCGGTCAGATTAGGTTTTTAATCTAATCTGACCGACAGCTTTAATAGTGAGGTAAGCTTTAATATAGCACTCCTAATTCATAACGCTACACTCGTGCATAATTTATTTTTAATTTGTGCACGAGCGTTAGTAAATTATTTACTTTTTGAAATAAAATTTGGCATCACTTTAATATTGAGACTTAGTAAACCTCAGTAGGTCTGCCAGTTGGGCCCATAAGAATTATTTGCTCGCCTTCTCTTAAGTGTCTGCATAAATTAGTGGAGCCGCCGATTTCCAGCACAATAGTGGAAATAATTCCTTTTTTTTTGTCTACTTCAGTGCCGGTTACGGCTATACCTTCCATAGCAAGGTTTGTATTATTGGCTTTTCTGCCATTGGTTTCAAAATTTTGCAATCTAAAGAATTGCCCAGGCTTAAAATTCTTTGCCGCAAGTGGTGCTTTGATCACTATTTCCACAACTTTGTCTGTTAAATATTGAACTTTTATAACCTTTGCAGTGAATTGCTCTTTGATTCTATTAAATAATTCTTTATTAGCCAAGTCTTCAACACTTGACCACGCATTTTTTTTCTGGCCCACAACATCACACACTGGAATGACAGAAACGAAGCTATTAACTCCACTCAAAAGCTGAGAAATAATAGGGTAGCCGTTTTTAGCACTTGCCATAGCTTTCACGACGCTGCCACTATACGAAGGGTGAAGATCACCAAAAAAGCTGATTGTTTTATTGCCTTGCTTATACACTAATATTCTATCTTTATTTTGCATTTTAGGAGAAAATATTGGGTCTATTTCTTTTCCTGATGAATTCAAATGAGTAAAATACCCATTACTTAATTTAAAATGCTTTTTATCTTCTGTTGCAATAACTGTATTTGGCTCAGTACCTGCTGCTATAAAAATAGAACGTGCTTTTATACGTTTGATTTCGCCGGATTTTGTGTCTATCAGTTTTATTAATTCAGCATGGTTATATTTATCCGTCACAACTTCAACTGGCTCTAAGTTTTCAATAAAGTAAATTCCTTCTGACAGTGCATTTTGCACCTCTTCGCTATTTAATCGATAACTTGGTGAATCTTTTAGCTCTTTTCTATATATAACTTTCACTCCCCCGAGGCTCTGCATTAACTCTAATATTTTTATTTCTCTATTCTCTTTTTTTGCTAACTTTTGCTTTTCTCGGATCAATTGTGCGTGCGATATAAACTCATTCGCAATTTCGCGCTCTTCTTCTGTCCAATCTTTTTCAACACAGTCCTTTCCATACTTATCAACTAATATCTCATAACGAAGAAGAAATTTTTCTACTTGAATTGGATAATACGCTAAAGCTTCAGTGGCAGTGTCAATCGCAGTAAGCCCCGCCCCTATGACAACTATCGGCATACGAACTTGCAGATTTGCTATAGAATCAAATTTAAGAGCGCCAGTCAGTTGTAACGACATCAGAAAATCAGATGCCATGCGTACTCCACGAGCTAGTATGTTTTTTATTTTGATCATTCGTGGCTTACCAGAGCCAAGTGCTAGGGCGATGTGATCAAAACCCAAGTTGAACGCGTCATCAGCATTAATCGTGCCACCAAAACGAATGCCTCCATAAAGTACGAAATTCTCACGTCTTTCCAGCAGTAATCTAATAATCTTTAAGTAATTCTTATCCCACCGAGAAGTAATGCCATATTCTGCCACCCCACCAAACCCTCCTGCCGTGCGTTCACTCAATTTTTCGTGTTTGAAATCTTTAATTAGCTGGAAATTATCGATCAAAGGTTCAATCTTTAGTCCATCAATGGTGATAACGTTATGCCCATCATTCAACAAATGATGAGCTAAATTAAAACCAGCAGGACCAAGGCCTACAACTAGAACGTTTTTTCCGGTGTTTTCTCTTGGCAATGAACGCTGAAAATTTAAAGGATTCCAACGGCTGAGCAGAGAATATATTTCAAATCCGTACGGTAAACTGAGCACATCATCCAGAATCCTTGTTTCAATTGCTGGCACATTTACGGGTTCTTGTTTTTGATATATGCACGAATTCATGCAGTCATTGCATATTCTGTGTCCAGTAGCCGCGCATAATGGGTTATCTATCATCACAATTGCAAGACTTGCTATGCTGTACCCTTCGCTTTTCACCAGATTCATTTCTGATATTTTCTGCTCTAGTGGGCAGCCGTGCAGTTCAACTCTAAGTGGAGACTTTTTGAAAGTATTGTCATCATTAATTAGCCCCTTTGAGCAGCTATCCTTACTTTGCTTATGACAAAATATGCAGTAGTGAGCATTATCCAATGCTTTATCTAAACTAGCCTTTTCACTTGTTAGGTCAAAACCGTATCGTCTTTTTACTTCATTTGAATACAGCACTTCAACTTTGTCTACTTCTTTTTTAGAAAATGGTATGAGGTTTTCGTGGTCAATTTTTTTATGTATGCTAAATAATATACTCTGTTTATTTTTTACTCTCCACACTGCATATTGTGCCGCAAGTTCTATTTCCTCTTTGTGATTTTCTTTATCTTCAAACCAATGCATCACCTGCTCAGCAAAATTTTTTTCTGTTGTTGGCAAAGTGAGAAAATGACTTAGTTTGTTAGTAATATCTATATTCGCCACATTAGTGTATTTCTTCAATGCATAGCGTTGGACAAATAATCTTTTGCACTTATATATTACAGCAAAGTCGTTGTGCTTTTTCTTTAGCTCCTCTATTTCTTTTTCAACATTAAAAAGTTTTGCAATAAATTCATCAAGTAAATATGAGAGGTCTATAATGAGCTGGCTATCTGTCATCCAAGTAGCTGACCGTTCTTCTTGTTTTCTAGATCCCAGTGTCAAGCACTGGGATGACGGGGGGTGACACTGGGATGATGGGAGGTGACACTGGGATGACATCGAAGAAGAAGCTGCTTTTTCTCTTGCTTCAATTAATGAACAAAACAAGCTCTCATCACATGATTTAATATAATTCAAAAATGTCTCATCTAATTTTGTTAATCCATTGCGAGTATATAGATTCGAAAATGAGATTTTGAAATTCAGCTTCATTGCTATACTATAAAGTGTACATGCTGTTTCTTACAGATGAAGATTTTATTTATTTTGCAATACTGCTGAGATTGTTGCTTCTGCAACTTTTTCTTCGCTAACAGATGCAATACACCTAAATTTGTATACACCTAAACACACACTTTGAATGTTAGCTTGAAGAATCAATGTGTCCCCTGGAGTAACTAGCTTTCTGAATTTTGCATTTTCAATGGATCTCAAGTAAACAACTTTATTTTCTATTGTTTCTTTACCTAGAACACATATAGCAGATGCCTGAGCTAGAGATTCAATTATCAAGACTCCTGGCATTATCGGATGACCAGGGAAGTGGCCAATAAAAAATGGCTCATTGAAAGTCACATTTTTGATTGCTTTTATACTTTTACCAGGATCACACTCTATAACTCTATCTACTAAGAGAAACGGATAAGAATGTGGTAGTGTTTTTATAATATCACTGATATTAAATTGCATAAGTCTATTCAATGCCTTTTAAAGCAAATTCAGGTATTTCCTTGTTTATATTGTTTAATACCACATCTGATAAATCAACTTCATCCATGGAGTATAAAACTTGGTTCTTTTTTGAAATAAATAGTACCAAATCTATGTTGTTTTTTTCTGCCGTTTTTTTAGTGACTTCTTTTATCTTGTTAAAAACACTCTCTACTGCTTCTCTATAGCTTTCTTCTAAATGTAACATTTTTTTAGCATAATTATCTCTAACATTTACAGTGTGCTTATTAAATTGTCCTGTCTTTTCCTTTTTTGCTTCTTCTGACAAAAGGTCAAATTCTTCTTTTGATGGCTTAAGTTTTTCTAACTCATTTTCAAATTCTTGTTGTAATCTAGAATTCTGCTCCTTTATTTGTTGTTGTATATTTTGCAGAGCAAGAGATTCATTGATGACTTTTTCACTATCGATAATTGCAGCCTTTGTGTTCTGAGGTTGATATCCTACAAACTTATACCCCACAAATAAGGAAATAATTAAGGCAATAACTGATATAAATAACTGTATATATTTCATTCAAATCCCCGCTTCAATAGAAAATTTAACATTTGGTGATGGTATTATATCATAAGATTCCTTTACTAAAGGAAACCCGAAATCCAATCTAAGTCTACCAAAAGGAGAAAGCATTGAAAAGCCAAAACCTGGTGACACTCTCACAAGCTTGCTATCATAGTATTTCCCTTCATACTTCTTATTTTTATCATCTAAGCCAAAAAGTGTTGCATAGTCAACAAATAGTGAGCCTTTGATACCAGCATAGTCATATAGTTTTGGTAGAGGAAAATCCACTTGCTGTGTTAGATTAAAATAAGTTTTGCCTCCTAATGAGCTTTTATTTTTGTCTTCTGCTCTTGGTCCAATACCGGAAAGGTCAAACCCTCTAATCTCATTACCCCCTTTAAAAAAGTGCTGGCCAATGTTTAGATTTTCATCAGTATAAGAAAAAATATGACCTGCCGCCATCTTAAAGCGTAGCGTTATATCATCGTCAATTTTGCTTAATATAGGGTGCGTATAAAAAGATAAGAATTCAGATTTCAGGAAATTCACGTTTCCTCCCAATCCTGAAATATCCTGACTTAAGCGCAGTAAATACCCTTCTTTTGGAGTATAGAGGTTATCCAGTTTATTATATGCCAACGTGTATCCCACTGATGAAATCTGATGTTTACCTTTTCGGTCCAGTATTATTTCAGAGATATCGGTGTCTTGTCCACCCTTATTATCCATGTGTATATGATTATACTTATAAGAATAGCGAAGGGAATTAGTTAAGTTCTCTGTGACTTTATATGATAACTTTGTAAAAAATCCCATATCGCAACTATCAAAAGTAGTGTTTGGTTTATCTTGTTTTTCATAAAATACACCCATGCCTAGTGACGTATCAGAATCGTTAAAATTATTTTCAACAAACTCTAAATCAGTAGAAAATACGTATTGACTTTTTTCAAGAGCAAAAGAGAGCTCTTTTCCAGTACCAAATAAATTACGGTCTTTGAGGTCAATTTTAATCAATGCTCCACCAGGAAGAGACACACCTCCTCCCAAATACAACGAAGTAGTGTTTTTTTCTTTAACACTTAAGTCAAGATTTACTGCATTATCATTAACTGCATAACTATTTACTTTCACTGTTTCAAAAAAATCACTACTCATTAGTTTTTTACGTGACTTTTGAATCTCAGATATATTGTACGCATCACCTTCTGCTACACTTAGCTTACTTCTGATCACTTTATCTAAAGTGCGATCGTTACCATCAATTGTAATTTGATTTATATAAATCTTTTTACCCGGCAGCACTCTGTAGGTTACATCTACAACATTGTCACGTTGTGCATACTCTGGATTAACTTTTGCAAATATATATCCTTTCTCATTTAAATATTTGTTTATTTTTTCTACTGTATTATTAATTTTAACTCTATTAAATATCTTACCGTTTTCCTCTGTTATAAAATCCAATATTTCTTCTTTTAGGCTCAAATCCTGAATTTCAGTTTCAATATTAACCTCATTATTTCCAAATAAATACTGCTGTCCTTCGTCAATCAAAAAAGTTAACTCTGTTTGATTGTTATTATCAATCTCAACAATTGGTTGAATATTATTTTGAATATATCCTTTAGATGAATAAAAATGATCGAGCAATTCTGTGTTAATCAATAGATATTGCGGTGAATAATGATTTCCGCCTTTAAAAATAGCTCTAAATAACTTACTAAATATGTCATTACTATGTCTTTTGATAACTTGCTCTAGCTCATTTTCAGAAAAGTTTTTGTTGCCTATAAATCTTATATCCTTAATTTTAGAGGTTTTGCCTTCTTTTATTTTAAAAATTAGATTGACTCTATTGCCATCAAGCTTATTCAGGTCATATTCAATTTTAACACCAATCTTACCGTTATTTCTATAAGTAGTGACTAAATTCACTAAATCGTTTTGCAATTTTGTTTCAGTTAAAATAGTTAGCGACTTTGATTGAATCACATTACTTAGCAGCTCTTTGCTGTTAAATAACTTATTGCCTTTTAACACTACCTTGTTAATCAGTGGATTTTCTTGAATTTTTATTACTAAATTTTTTTTATCATCTATGTAAGCATTAACACTAGCAAATAACTTTGTTTTATATAGATCTTTTATAATTGAGTCTATATCATCGTCGTTTATATAATCACCAGATTTTAGTTTTATATAGAACCCTATTGTCTGGTTGCTTACCCTCTCATTACCAATACATTTGACATCTTTCACCTGCACTTTTTCCGCAGTTCCTAAAGCAACAAGCAGGGCAGGAAAAGAAATAAAAACCACTACCAGTATATAAAATAGCTTTTTCATATTTTATTTCAAAAAAGATCCCTAATATCATTTGACATTCCAGTTGCCATAAGCAAAAACAACACTAAAGCACCAAAAATAGCTGCATATTTTTGACATTTCAAGCTTAAATCCCTACGTATAACCGCTTCTATGATATAATGAAATAAATGCCCACCATCTAGCAGTGGTATTGGCAGCAAGTTAATTGCAGCTAAATTAGCTGAAATGATTGCCATAAAATATAGAACCATAATAAATCCCTTTTTAGCTGATTGTCCTGAATATTTTGCGATTTTTATTGGTCCACCTATTTCACTTGCACTCCTCTTACCAACAATAATTTGAAAGATAGCTTTAATCGTTAAGCACATAGTGTGGTAAGTTTCACTTACTGATAAGCTCACAGCCCCAAGAAAAGACGACTGCTTTAATGTATTGACTGAAATAATCCCTATAGTTTCTCTTTCTATTGTGTTGCCAAAAACGTCTTTGCCCTTGATTATTAATGGAGTTAAACTGGTCCTGTGCTTCTCATTATTTCTGCTATACTCAATCTCCATTCTTGTTTTAGGATTCGACATTATCACACGTGAAATATCTTCAAAGTATTTTATTTTATGCTCATTGATTTGTGTAATAGTGTCACCTGGCAACAAACCAGCTTGCTTAGCTGCACTACCTTCGATTACATTTTCAATCACCGGTGGAGTGCGATAATAACCTGCTATGCTAAAAAATATTGTAAAAGCTATAACAGCAAATACCATGTTTGCAAAAGGCCCTGCAAAAACTACTGCTGCTTTTTTATGACGCGGTTTTGTATGAAATGAATACAATTTTTCTTCTTTCGTTAATTCTTGTTGATCAGCTGGGACACTCGCTGCATTAGTATCTCCTAGCATTTTAACATAACCACCCAATGGAACAACGCTTAATTTCCATCTAGTTCCAGACTTATCGTTAAAACCAAAAATTTCAGGACCAAAACCTATGGAAAAAGATTCAACTTTAACTTTGCATGCTTTGGCAACAACATAATGCCCATATTCATGCACGAATACTATGACAGAAATTATTAAAGAAAATGATAAAAAATAATATATTCCATCGCTAAATTGATGGATAAGATTAGAAATTAATTCCACCTGTATATTTAGATCTTAACAAAATGTTAAGTATATTAAAATGCGCCTCGCTTGACAAGTATTTAGTTTAACTTTTAAATTAAAAAAAGTTTAATTGTAATGACAGATACCTCACTACTCAGAAGAAAATTAATATATAGAAGCTGGCATAGGGGTTGCAAAGAAACCGATATACTTTTAGGGCATTTCGCATTGAAATATCTTGATAAATTTTCCTTAAGCGAACTAATCGAATACGAAAAAATAGTTGATCTTGATGATTACGAATTATATTGTTACATAACTCGTAAGACAAACCTCCCTCCTGGCTTGAATAGTCAGATAGTCAATTTAATTGCTTGCTTTATTGAAGCTAATCCTTTATGCACTCAAGATTAGTGATAATCTTATTTACCTTATCTAGTACCTCAGTATATTCTATTCTTTTCTCGTTTCTATACTTTTCGCGCTCTTGATTTACTTCATCTAATCGCTTTGTTAATTCTAAAATTTTATCCTCAAGAATTAGTGCTGCAAGTAAGAAATTTAATGCATCCGAACCCTTACCTCCAGTTTTTTGAGATACAGAACTAACTAACTTGTCAAAACTATTAGCAAGGCGTAATAAATGATTCTCCTTCCCACTTTCGCAAGATATTTTATATGTGTTATTACGTATAACTATTTCTACTACTTGCATATGGTGCTAAAAATTTCTATCGTACAGTATAAACTCAAACCCCTACTTTCATCTTATTTATGGTATAAATTTTTATTCATTTATCAAATCAGATAATTTTTTACTGCTACGAAAATATGTTTTAAAGTATTGATTCTTTGTAAACTTCTGTAACATTAAATGGCTTGTTTCTTTCAAGTTATAACTTCTAACTGAAAAAGAACCAAACCCCCTAATTTCAACTCTATTATGATGTTTCAATGTGCTTGAAAGTATCCCAAAAAATCTATCAACTATAGCTGCTATAACAATCTTATCTAAAAAAAGATGTCTTTTTGCTACCCTCGCTATTATATCAGACTTTGTTGCCATTTATATGAACCAAAATAAGTAAACCTTATCACTTAGCAGATAATGCTATGTTATATTCTTCAACACCCAATACTTCAACTTCTATTTTTTCTGATATAGAGAATTTTTTATTCTCTGGTAAATGCTCTTGATCTATTAGAAGGGTTACATCGTTCTCAACTTCAACGACTAGTCCATTATCTTCTCTCTTATCTACAATAACCTGTATTTTATCACCTACCTTAACTTTCTTTATCAGTTCTTCAAGAGGATCATACTCTATTTGTTTTATTCCAAGATAAATTCTTGCCCGATTCACGTTAGCCCTTATTACTTTTGCTTCTATTTTATCACCTACATTATACTTCTTTATCTCATCTGAACCATTTTTAGACCAACTAAAATCTTTCACATATATTGTCCCTTCTACGTTCTCATCTATTTCAGAAGCACCGAAAGCAACAGATACATATGAGCCGGTATTATTCTTCACTTCACCAGAAACAATAGAACCAGGAGGATATTTATTGATAAATACTTGCCAAGGGTTGTCTACACACCTTTTCATGCTTAAACTCATCCTACTCTTAGCAATGTCAATACTGAGAATTTTTACATATACTTCTTGTCCCCTTGTTACGAGACTACTAACTGGTAAATTACTCTTAACCCAAGTTATTTCTGACGAGTGCACTAAACCTTCAATTCCAGATCTAAGCTCAACAAATAATCCATAATCTTCTATGCTTGTTACATAACCCTTATGCACACTATCAACTAGATATTTTGACTCTGCATCTTGCCAAGGGCTATCTTCTAGCTGCTTCACACCCAAGGAAATTTTAGCATTTTCCTTATCTATTTTTATAATTTTAACTTTTATAGTCTGACCACAAGTAAAAACTGCAGACGGATGACTTACCCTACTCCAAGAGATATCTGTAATATGTAACAATCCATCTATAACTCCCACTACATCTGATTCATGAATACCGACAAATACACCGTAATGAGTGATACTTTTTATTTTCCCTTCTATTATATCGCCTTCATTTAAAGATTCTAAAAATTTAATTTTTTCACCAGCGTGCAATTTTTCTAACACCAGCTTTCTTGATACTACAATATTGCCCTGCTTCTTATCCATTTTAAGCACGATGAACTTTTGTTCAGTTTCAATAAGGTGCCTCGCATCTTTTACTTGCTTCAAATCCACATGACTCAGCGGTAAAAAAGCGCTTATTCCGTCACCAAGATCAACAATAAAGCCACATTTAATTGAGCGTTTAATAACTCCGCTTACTTCAGCCCTTGTAACTGTATCTTCTTCCAACTTATTCCATTTTTCGTCCCTAATTGCTTTTTCACGACTAAGAACAACATTACCATGATAATCTTCAATTCTTTCCACATAAACTCTGATTTTCGAGCCAATAATGACCTCATCATTACAACCGAGTTCCTTGATCAGAATTCTCCCGTCAGATTTTAAACCAATATCAACCACAACGTCGTTAGGGTTTATTCTTGTAATTACACCTTCTACCACATCTCCTTCTTTAATTTTGTTAACAAAAGAATCTTCAAACAAGGTATTATCTTGATCCTCAAATTGGCCTTGACATATCTCTTCTATAAATTTGTTTGATGATAGCTTTCTGATAGTAACCGGTAGATTTACGACTGGATTATTATTATTCATACCTTTAACTTAAACTTTATTAGAACTCATATATTATATAATATTAACAATTATTGACAAGTAATTTTTCATTAACTCATTTCGAGAATTGTTTAAGCTATATAAAATATAGTGAGAAAATTATATATGTATCAAGAATATGCTATTTAAGAATAGCAAGTGGATTAGATCGTTCTCCAGAAGGTCCAGGCTAAAACCTGATGTTGATGAAATATTGGAAAAATATTCTATTCAAAACAGCAAGGAATCTATAGAGAAAATTGTAAATTCACAAAAAAGAATATGGGTAGAAATAGGCTTTGGCAACGGTGAAAATATGCTTTACCAGGTGCTCAATGAACCTGATCTATTATTTATAGGATGTGAGCCCTACTTAAAGGGGGTTTCTCGCTTGCTAACAAACATAGAAATACAGAACATAAAAAATATTTTAATGTGGACAGAAGATGCAAGAGAATTGATTGCAAATTTTCCTGATAACAGTGTTGAAAGATTCTTTATTCTCTTTCCAGATCCATGGCCAAAAAGAAGTCACAATAAAAGACGATTAATTAATACGGAATTTTTAAATTTATTAGCAAAAAAAATACTTATAACAGGGGAAATATTCATTGCAACCGATCATCAGGACTATGCAGAGTGGATAGCATCACATATAAAGCAGTGTAACTCTTTAATCTATAGGGAAGACGATTTCACAAGTTATACTCTTACAAAATACCACAGAAGAGCGCTCAAAGATCAGCGTAAAGTGAGGTTCTTTAAAGTAAGTGTTATTAATAATTTGCAGACTATGGATCAATAGAGTTTTTGCATATCTCTTTTACGTTAACTATAGATTAAAAATAATAAAAAAAGAGGGAGAAATAGAGTAAATTCCTTTAACTACTTCTCCTTATGAAGGAATAGACTTCTTGCATAACCCAAACTAAGTAGAAAAAAGGTATCATCCAAGTAGCCCCTTTCTCGTCATGCCGCTGCGAATCGTCATACCGCCGCGGCGCTAACACGTAGCGGGATGATGAGGCTTATCGTCATGCCACCGCGAACCGTCATACCGTCACGGTATCTCTTAGCCGCTAACAAGTAGCGGGATGACGGTTGTCAGGTTAGCTGTTATCCCAGTTTTTGACACTGGGATGACAACGAAGGGCTACTTGGATGACAGGGAAGGATGCTGGAATGAAGGTTTTTCAAATTGTCGATAAACCTAAATCTATAATAACTATTTGCCTTTTTTCTAGGTTATGCAAGAAGTCTACTGAATAACAGTAAGATTTTTCAATCCTGTTCCACAGCAAATTTTAGTGCCATGTGAGTAGTTATGGTGCTGTTAACAATCAAAATAACAAAAACTAAGATGGTGATTAGTAGTGTATAAATATTCAAGGATAAATTTTCAAATTGAGTTAGCATTTTAAAATACACAAAGGTTGGCATTATCATTGGCAAAACAAGAATTTGCGATACTCCTGATGCTAAGTTGTTTTGACCAATCATCAATGCATTTCCAGTAGCTGAAATATTAGTGATTATCAGCGTATTAAATAATAAAGACACTCCAACTGCTATTGAGTGTTCAATACTATTGCCTAGAATTGCAAAGCTGAATATGGAAGAAATTACTGAAATCGGTAATCCAAATAATAACCAGTGAGCGAAAATTTTATAAGCAACTATAAGCCTAGAAGAGAGTGGCTGTACAAAGATTTGCTCTAATATTCCATCATGATAATCAGATGTAAACAAATTATTTGTAGAAATCTGCAAAACAAATGTAGCACATATCCATGTTAATGTTAACATAACTTCTTGTTTATTGTTGTTTTTAAGTGTAAATGAAGATAAACTTAACATTATGATAAAAATACATACTATATAGGTAAAGTTCTTATCATCTATTACTAATTTTTTTACTGAGTCGATCATACTAGGCTTTTAAATGTTTATTATAAATTATAGTGTTTACTTTGAGGTAGTATAATTTTTTGTTCATAAATTATATAGGTTTTATTATTTTTTTGATAATGCAATTATGGAAAAGTTACCAAAAATAAAGTCACCAGAAGATTACACTCCTTCAGAAGATGAAGAATATATGAGCGTAAAACAACTGGAATACTTCAGCTTAAAGTTACAATCAATACTCGCTGAGTTAGAGAAACAAGAACTAGAAGATAATAGTATTGATACATACTATTCTGATGAAGATAGTGGAAACGAGGAATTAATCAAGCGTCGAAAAGATAGAAAAGAAAAAATTAAGGAGGCGTTAGAAAAAATAAAATTAGGCACTTATGGTTACTGCGATGGAACAGGAGAAGAAATAGGAG
This sequence comes from Wolbachia endosymbiont of Drosophila innubila, assembly GCF_021378375.1. Classification (NCBI taxonomy): domain Bacteria; kingdom Pseudomonadati; phylum Pseudomonadota; class Alphaproteobacteria; order Rickettsiales; family Anaplasmataceae; genus Wolbachia; species Wolbachia endosymbiont of Drosophila innubila. The sequence continues at coordinate 913,747 of NZ_CP076228.1, forward strand.
TCGAAAGACTTAAAGCTAATCCGCTTGCTATATATTGTATTGAAGAGCAAGAGAGAGTAGAAAAAGAAAAGAACGTGTACAACATTAACGATTAATTTACACATAAGTGGTGAGCCCATTGGACTTCAAGAGGAGCAAGAGGCGCTGAAGTATGTTATGCTATAAAGAAAGTGGAAAATTGGACATTCTCAACTTGACTCCTGCAGATTAAAAATTAAGTTGTATCCGTTCAGGCAATGGCGTCAACTTAAGGAAAAATATCAGCGATAGTGTATAAAATTTCTCTCCAAATTTTTTATCATTAAATTATCCAAAGAGTGCAAGGGACAGCACTTTTGTTTCTATTTTATTGCAACAAAAAAGTTTAAAATGTGTCTTTTTTAGGTGAGGCATGCAAAAAGGAAAAGATCTTATCTTACAAATTAAAAATGCAATATACTCGAAAACTTTTCAGAAAATCCATTGTGTTGAGTTTTACACGAACAAGAAAACTTCCTTTTTCGACAGTATTTTCTATGATTTTAAAGTTAGTTAAAAAAAGTTTGGGAATAGAATGTGAACTTATGGAGCCATTGACATGTACCCTCAAAGCAAGCTTTTTCTAAAGCAAGGTATAAGATTTGCCATACAGGCTTTTTCAAGAATTTAAGCATCCAAACAGCCTATCAGGATGAACCTGAGTTGGAGAGGCTATAGACTTATTGCAGCAGATGGTTCTGGTATGAGATTACCCAGCTCTGGGGAAATTGTATCCGAGTTTGAACCAAATGGAACAACAGGCACCATTGGCAATTTGTTTGTTGATTTGTGTACTTCATTGATTTGCAGTGCTCGTCTTGCAGCTTGGAATATAGGTGAACAAACGTTGGCGGCAGAGCAATTACCCGAAGTTATCACTCAAATGCGTTTATTAAATCAAGAGAAATTATTATTTATCTATGATCGTCTTCAGTAAAATTCATTCAGCAGCATTATAATTTGGAAGTAGATTTTATTTTTCGCTTGCAAAAAAGAAATTATAGTAAGCTATGGGAACGCTGGCGAATTAGATTTTGATTTTATATTAGAAAATGAAAAGCTAAAAAATAAAATGAAAGGACAGAAAGTAAGAGTTATAGTGCTGACATTAGCCAACTGAGAAACAGAGTTTTTGACCGAGACTTTGGAGCAAAGCTTATGTGTTAAGGTGGCACATAGAGGAGTGCTATAAACGACTCAAAGTAGGAGCAGAGTTAGAGAATTTTTCTGGAGAGGCTGTATTACAAGAATTTTGGGCAAACTTGGTCATGTGCAATATATTATCGCTTCATATGTGTGATGCACAAGGGCCTTGGAACCCAGATCAAATTACTGATACCAATTCCCACTGCACAATAAACGGATAGATAACAATGGAAAAAAAAGCCATACTATTGCCTTTCTTTCTCACTCCACAATTAAATAACTCTACAATATCGCTTATTTGATTCACTAATAATGAGAATTGGTATGAGTATCGTTTAAATTTTTCAGTTTTATTTGGTGTAATGAGGCAGAAACTCTATCAGGTACTTATTGCGCCAAAAAACTTTCAAGCCCTTTTTAAGTATACGCGCTAAAGTTAAAATCCGACCGGGACAGCCGCAATAAAGTAGATAAGCCTAAACGCCATCATGTCTTTAGGAGAGTTTGCTAATGAAAGTTCTTAAGTTGACGCCATTGGCTGTTCCGATTCGTTATATGACATAAGAGCATCATATATTTCATGCAATGTATTTGAGATGTTTTTTTCCATATGTTGATTAATATGCCCATATATTGTCGTCTCTTCCGAATACTCTGTATCTTTATGTATATGATTTTGTTGCTTTAATTCTTCTCTATCTACACTCTCTATTTGCTCTGACACTAGCATAACTACCCCATATTTTACATAACGAAATAAAAAATTCTAACTGTAGTATGCTTATATAATCTACGAAGTCGATAGTTAAATTGAAAAGTTTCGGTTATAATTTACTTCATATAGAACATGCCCTTGAATTATGCTAAAAATCGCCATAGTAGGCCTACCAAATGCTGGAAAATCGACCCTATTCAACAGATTAGTAGAAAGAAAAGCAGCAGTAGTGAGTAACATTCCAGGAGTGACAAGGGATAGGCAAGAGGGAATGGGGAGAATTAGCGATTTGGAGTTTAAAGTTATAGATACAGGAGGATGGAACGACCAAACTAATTTTTCACTACAAGTTATTGAACAAATCGAATTTTCTTTATCCAATTCAAACATAATTTTCTTTCTTGTTGATGCAAAAGTGCAAAATGAGCGAAATGAAGAGTTTGCAAAGTGGCTGAAGAGAAAAATAAATAAACCTGTAATACTAGTAGCAAATAAATGCGAGAGTCATAAATCCGAAAATGTTGATTATTTGCAGTTTTTTGATTTTCTTGGCCCGGTGTATATCTCTGCCGAGCATAATCTTGGCATGGTTGATCTTTATGATGCATTAGCTGGTGTTATTGAAAATTTTAACGAGAACACTGAGTTACCTAACAATGAACTGAGTAGGCTGAGGATCGCGATCATCGGCCGTCCGAATGTTGGAAAATCAACTTTTTTAAATGGTTTACTTGCAGAAAACAGACTAATAACAAGTTCAGAGCCAGGTACCACACGTGATTCTGTGGATATTACATATGATCATGATGGAGAGTTAATTACTCTAATTGACACTGCCGGAATCCGCAGAAAGGCGAATGTTGTAGATGGCTTAGAATCAAGATTTGTTGAGAAAAGCATGGAATCAATCAAGCGCTCTCATGTGGTAGTTTTAATGCTAGACTCCCTAGTTGGTATTGAGCAGCAGGATTTATCAATTGGTGAAGCTGCAATTAAGGGAGGGAAAGGGATTATTGTTGTTTTAAATAAGTGGGATTTAATAGGTAAGGATGACAGAAGCAGGTTAATAAAATTTGTCAAACAACAGGAAGTAACCAGGTTATTCTTGGAAGTGCCAACTATAACAATTTCTGCGTTAAAAGGCATGCGCTGCGGTGATGTGATAGATAAGTGTCTTGAAGTGAGTGAATCCTTGAACAAGAAGATCAGCACTGCAAAACTGAATAAGTGGCTCATAGATGCTGTAGGAAAACATTCTCACCCTCTTGTAAAAGGCAAAGCAGTTAAAATGAAGTATATCGCTCAAATTGGTACTAAACCTCCAGCTTTTTCTTTGATATGTAACATACCTGAAAGTGTTGATGAAAGTTACAAACGCTATTTAATTAACGATCTCAGAAAAAATTTCTTTGCAGACGGTGTGCCAGTTAGATTGCTTTTGAAAAAAAATAAAAATCCCTATGTAAAATGAATACTTTGCTTTATACTTTCAGGGATAATTTACTTAAAGTTATGTGTAATAATTCCAGAATTCCTGCAATCTTTCTGCTGTCGAGTGCCGCTGCTCTAATTTTTGCATATGTGCTAGAATATTTTTTCAACATGCTGCCATGCAAGTTATGTACATACGAGCGAATAGTTTACTATATCGCTGGATTACTTGCAGTAGCGTGCATGCTTAAAGACAACAAAATTCTAATCTATGCAATGTTTTGCAGCTACCTCATAGGTGCAGTAATATCTTTTTATCATATAGGTCTTGAACTTCACTTATTTCATGATGTTTTAGGTTGTACAGAGCAAGCAAGTAGTAACGTTAGTATAGAAGAGCTCAGAAATAATCTACTAAATCCTAATTACTCTCCATCTTGTGACAGACCTCATTACGTTCTAGGTGTTTCCTTAGCAACATGGAATCTAATTTATCTCATAGTAGCTCTGTTCGTATCAGGTAAGGTGTATTGTGGAGAAAGAAAGAAATCTAAATAATTTAAGGTACAGCAACAATCAGTTCTTGCAACAGGCAATTAGAGTAGATCACGCTGGAGAATATGGAGCTATTTGCATTTATTCTGGTCAAAAATTTATTCTTAAGAAATCTTCTATAATCAATGAAATAATTGAAATGGAAGAGCAGGAAAAAAAGCATTTTCACTATTTTAATGAGAAAATCAAAGAGCAAAAAGTTCGTCCTACTGTTTTGTTGCCTGTTTGGCGTGTTTTAGGAGTGTCGCTTGGCGTTGCAACTGCCATTATGGGCAAAAAAGCTGCTATGGCTTGCACTGCTGCAGTTGAAGAAGTTATCGGGGAGCACTACAAAGAGCAAGTTTCACATTTAGAAGATGGGGAATTAAGAGAAACTATAAGTAAATTTCGCGACGAGGAGTTAGAGCACAAAGATATTGCAATTCAGCACAATGCTGAAAGCGCATTTGGCTACAACATTTTATCATCATTCATAAAAACAGGCTGCAAAACTGCTATTTACTTGTCTAAGTTAATTTAACTAAGCAGCTTTCTTAAAGTGTTTTAAATGTTCTGATAACAACAGAAACCAGGAAGGAATTCAAGTGTAACAATTATTTTATAACTATATTTACATATCACCATTATTAATAAATAATTAGTATTTGTAAATTAAATACATCTAAAGTATAGACTGCAAAGGAGGCAAAAGTGCGTTTTAATTTAGAAGAGGGAAATGCTCTTATGTAATACCTGCCACAGGTTCACAACTGTACGAACATTCATTTTTGAAGGTAAATTGCACAGCAAATGGTGTCATTCCAGTCTGGAATCCAGAAATTTTGCTTATAACTGAGCTGATAAGCTAAAGGTAATTGTCTTACACTAAAACAAACGTTTTTAATTAAGTTGCATAGAACCAGTGTCTGGGCACTGGGATGACACCCCACTGGTGGTCCAAACTACAACGTTCGTACAGTTGTGGATTCCAGACGGCTTTGTTGCATCACGCTTTATGAGATGGTGATTTATGGTAAATTCATGTAACTATCTCAAATTTAGCCATACCAATATCAGTGAACTTATTGAGCAAATAGCATTTAACAAGTAGTTCCTTCTCTCTATTTGTCTCAGATTTATTCCTAAAACTAAACCCGAATGTTTGTTTCAGTCGCGAGAAAAAACTTTCTATATAAGATCTTTTTCCATAACTCATCTCTTTTTTCCACTTCTTTATACCATCTTCATCATATGACTTTATGAGCTTGACTGCAGAATTTCTCTCAGCCATATAGTCTAACTTTGGATGCTCTGCTGCGTTGTTTTTCGGAGGAATTTTCGTTTTTATACCATATTGATTACACAGCTTATAGAGCTTTTCTCTGTCATATGCCCTATCTGCATATAGTGCTTTTATGGCATGCTGAAAATCAACTTCTTTTAGCAAATCACAAGCTCCATAGTGATCAGCCGTTACTGTATTTTACAGCTATGGCTTTTTTGTTGTTTATATTCAACATTACGTGCAATTTTCTCGTTTGCTCATAGCCACGATATTTTCTGTCAGTGCTATTTTCCTTGCTGTGTGTTGTTGTATATACTAATTCCTGTACTGTCTATAGCAATTTCGATATCTTCCATATTATTTTCTGCAATCATTTATCTTAATATTAAGTTTCTTTTGATGCTTGTGAATAGCTGCAAATCTCTTCCTATTTGTTGCAAATACCCTTTTATAAACCCGACTGTTTGTCTTAAACCAATTCTAAAGAAACTGACGATTATATGCACCAAAATCACAACTTTATCACTATAAATATAGTTGCCGCCCTGCATTTTTGGACAATTCTCGTACCAATTTTCTATGGCGTCATTGATATAACAAAAAATGCTTCCTCTTTCTTGGAGAAATTTGTTATATTCATGGCAGTTACTGACTCTCATTTTTTGTGGCATATTTTTTCTTCAACAGTTAAATGGCTATTTATAATGAATTTTGTCAGTAACTGCCAGTTCTTTTCACTTGAGCGATGCAACAAAGCCCACTGGGATCCAGTTTCACCTTGTGATGGTGTCATGAAAGTAGCTGACACTGGTTTCCATCCAAGACGGTGTCATTCCTTACTATTACCCACAAATATAAATGGACTAAAAAGTAAAATATTACAATATTAAAGTTTGCAAATATTGAGGGTGTAAAATGGCAAGTAAAAGTAGTGAATGGGCTAAAAATGAATTTGGAGATAAAAGGTTAACTGAGCGATTAGTAAAGATTGCTGATATGTTTGACAAAATTACCTGAAAGTTAGATTAATCAAGCATGTGAAAGTTGGTCAGAAGCAAAAACAGCATAACGTTTTTTTTTCAAAATGAGAATGTAAAAGAAAGTGATATTTTAGCTACACATATTAATAAGACGGTTGAGAGAACAAAAGCTCACAAGAGGGTTCTTGTCATTCAAGATACCAGTTACATTGTATATAATAACCATAAAAAAACAAGCGGATTAGCAAATTTGTCCAGTTATGATACTGCAAAAGGTATTATAATGCATACAGCTCTTGCCGTTAGTATAGAAGGTTTGGTACTAGGGATACTAGATCAAAAAGTTTATTCAAGACCTGAAGAAACTGAGAACCTTAAAAAAAAGAGCGATCGCATTGAAGATAAAGAAAGCGTAAAGTGGTTGGAAACTTTAAGAAAAACAAATAATATTATTGATCCAACTCAAACTGAGACTATAACTGTATGCGATAGAGAAGCAGATATATATGACTTTTTTGAGCTTGCACATAATCTTAATTCGGCAGTGCTAGTTAGAGCATGCAGAGATAGAGCAGTAAATAGAAAATCTCGATATCCTGAAAAAGGTGAGCAGAAGTTATGGGCATTTATTAAATCCTCTCATTGTGCAGGTACGGTAGAAGTTGAAGTTCCTGTAAAAGATAATAAGCCAAAAAGAACAGCACGTTTGGAAGTTAGATTTGGAAAGTTTATGATGAATCCATCTAAGAATAATATTAGGCATAAGACGGAAGAACTACCTAAATTACCACTTTATGCAGTTTATGTTGTTGAGAAAACTCCCCTCCCTTAAAAAAACCGCTAGAATGGATGCTATTAACGAATCTTTCAGTTAATACTTTCGATGAAGCTGTTGAAAAAATTAGTTGGTATCAACTATGTTTTTAAAAATTTTTTATTTGTGTAATTTTGCAAATTATATGGGCAATAAAACCCGTTTGTCATAGAAATAGAATTTTATATCAAACAGCTACCACAGCAATTTCTGCTTAAGCTAATGAATATGTGCTTTAAGTCTGTGTGGACGCACATATTCATTAGCCAATTTCAGTTACCGTTGTGAAGATTTTTAAGTATGCAAATTAATTGCTTCTTTAAGTCTTGTATTAGCAATTACTATAATTTTACGCATTAGGGCTGTTATAGCCACCATCTTCTTCTTACCACTTTCAACAAGCTTAGAATAAAAGGCGCCAAGTATAGATTTTGACCTTGTAGCAGCCATAGCGGCTGTAAAGAGCTTTGAACGAACGTTACTTCTACCACCTGTAATCCTTCGGTAACCAACAGCTTTACCACTTTCTTTTGGATGCGGTGCAACTCCGGCAAGACTTGCTACTTCTTTTCTATTTAAGTAACCAAGCTCTGGCATTAAACACAAAAAAATCTTGTGATAACTTTTCCAGGAACTGTTTTAAGAATTTTTTTGGCGTTGTTGTAATTCGCGGCTTTCATCAATAATCTTTTGTATAGTATCATTGAGTTCGTTTATTTGACTATCGAAAAACTCAATGGTCTTTTGACAGCTTTCTTTTATATGATCATTTTCCGGTGCTTCAAGTCTGCATTTTTCTTGAGTTCTCATTTGCGTAATATCATCACGACGTTGACAAAGTGCAGCCAAAGTTGATTGTTCTGTAGAGGTAGGTACAAATAGAGAGATAGTTCTATGGCGTTCAAATCCATATTGAGCAAGAGCTCTTGCATCTAGACTTTGCTAAAGTTCCGTGAGATAAAATAAAGCTTTTTACTTTACGAGTATTAGCTCGATGCACGGCAATATTTTTGTCGGTAAGAAAATGTGATAAGCCAAGCTCATATTTCCCTGTATTTTCTAAAGTCACTAAAGCATTAGGTAGAATATCTGAAAACTCTTGAAATAATTGTTGCCAACCAGAAGCATTATTATCAAATTCGACAGCATTCTTCTGTTTGTGAATTGCAACGATATTTTTAAATTTTCCGATGTCAATGCCAATAAAATTTTGATAAGATGTAACCATAATAAACCTCGATAGTTTTAGTTAATTTAAGATTGTAAACGGGTGCATATATATGTCCCAAGCAACTATTCAAACGTATCGAGAGATAGGGCTAGCGTACCTTGATACCAACGGTTGTAATACCAATTTCCTTTCGGTCGCGCCCGCCCGCTATTCCTAGTGAGCAGGGTTATCTTTCTCTCTTATCTCTTTTATATCACGTTTTTAACTTACAATTCCCTTAGATGGAAAATAGAGATATTACATAAAATTTTAAATCCGGTCTCAAAGTTGAAGAATGTAGGCTTGGAATAGCAGAAAGACTAATGAGATATCTAACAGTTATGAGTATTATTGCTTGGAGGATCTTCTTTATTACATCAATTGCAAGAGCTAACCCAACATTACCATGTACTACCTTATTAGCTGAAGAAGAATGGAAAGTTTTATACGTTAAAATACACAGAAAACCATGTCCAAGTGTAGTTCCCAACATAAAAGAAGCTGTTTCATGAACTTGGAGGCCATTTAGCAAGAAAAAATGACCCAAAACCAGGACCAATTACTCTTTGGAAAGGATATAAACGTCTCTTTGATTTAGCAGAAGGATGGCGACTTGCTCACGAACTTTATATTTGTGGGTAATAGTAAGATTTGAGAGGTTGTCCGGAAACAAGTAAAAGGCTATAATATCTGAAATTTTAGTACGGGGTAAAGATGAGAAAAAAGTATCCAACAGATCTAAGCGAAAGGGAATGGGCAAGAATAGAAAAACACTTCAGAGTATCATACAAGAAAGGAGGAAGGCTGCCAAAGTATAGCAAAAAAGAAATATTAGAAGCAATTTTCTATGTATTGCGTACAGGGTGTCAATGGCGGTATTTACCAAATGATTTTCCGCTATGGAAGACTGTGTATGAGCAGTTCAGGCAATGGAAGAAGCAGGGAATTTTTGAGAAAATGAATTATGAAATTACAAAATATAGTAGAAGAAAAATAGGAAAGAATGAGCAGCCGAGTGCCTGTATAGTAGATAGTCAATCTGTAAAGACTACAGAAAAGGGGGATCAAAGCTATGATGGAAGTAAAAAGTAAAGGGTAGAAAAAGGCATATAATTACAGACACTCAGGGTTTTATACTAGGTTGTTACGTAGGCGCTGCTAACGAAAATGATAGAGATGGTATTAAAATAGCATTAAACAATATGAGAACAAAATATACTAAAGTTAAAAAAAATGTGGGCTGACATGGGATACCAAGGAAGAAATTTAAAGAATCACATAAAGGAAGAATATGACATAGATATTGAAATTGTTAAAAGGCCTCCATGTAGATTTTGGGTGCACAAAGATACGCCACCTGAGCTACTACCAACAAGAGAACAAGGGTTTAAAGTACAGCCAAGAAGATGGGTTGTAGAAAGGACTTTTGCTTGGGTTAATAGGAATAGAAGGCTATCGAAGGAGTATGATTTACTCACAACATCCACTGAGAATTTCATATACCTAGCTATGAGTAGGGTTATGTTAAAGAGGGAATATGCTTGAATTTACTAGTTTCCGAACAACCTCTCAACCACTCTGGTTTAATTATACCACTTGAAAGCGGCAGAGGGTTTTGTTGATATTGAGCAGCAAAAGCGTAACTCCCAAGTTCAGCTTTTATTATCTCAACTTCTTCTTTTCCTCCATCGAGGGGATATAACAACTGACCTTCTTCTCTTGAATATAATATCCTTACAGGTGACGCTGGTTTATTATATAATCGCCTGGTCGCACAGTGCTGAGCTACTCGGATGACAGGAACGGGAGGCATTGGCTTTTTGATTGAATAAATAACCTGCTTATTTTCAGAAATCATTGGCAAACAAATATGATGCCATATGTTTTTTGGCTTGGAGAGAAGGTGTCCAGTTAAGTCCTCCTGGTGTAGCCTGTGCATTACAAGAACGATGACTCCTTTTTTTCTATCGTTCAGCCTGGTTACTAAAGTCTGATCAAACCAGTTTGTGGCACGCTTTCTAAGCGTTTCACTCAAAGCTTGAGCAGAACTGAGCGGATCGTCCACAATGATAAAATCACCACCTTCACCAGTTAGTGTTCCACCAACTGATGTTGCGATTCTGTATCCTCTCTGCACTGTTTGAAATTTATATTTGGTATTCTGGTCTTTGGATAGTTCTATCTCTGGAAATAGCGCTCTATACCAACTAGACTGCATCACGCACCTGGTGTCGAGCGAGTGCTTTTCGCTGAGCCGCTGAGAATAACTTGCAACTATTATTCTCGCAGTTGCCCAGTATCCATGCGGGCCACGCAACGCTTATGCACATGGACTTCATCGAGCGCGGAGGCATATTGAATATTATTCGTTTCACTTCACCAGCGCTCGCTGCTTCCAGCCTGTCTGCTATGACTTTTATATACTGATAATCGTTATACTCACACCCCGGCACTACCGTTTGAAAGCACAGTTCAATGAATTTTAGAAAGTTCATGATATAATGTTGAAACCAACGCGTGACGCTGGGATGACAAAAAAAGGAGCACTGGAATGACACCTTACTTAACCGTCATACCGCGATTCATTCGCGGTATCTCAAAGCATAGATCCCGCTAACACGTAGCGGGATACTTAACCATCATCTACACCGTCATACCGCGATTCATTCGCGGTATCTCAGCCGCTAACAAGAGATCCCGCTAACAAGCAGCGGGATGACGATTGTCGTTTAGCCATAAATATTAAGAAATTTACCAAATGAAAAAAAGGCAAAAGAAGCCCCGTGGTTATTATCCGCTTTAAAATATTGGCGTTTTTTATGTTTTAAACGCTTGACAAGCGAGATTCAGCCACTTTTAATTGCAACTAACCTACGCTGCAAATGTTTAAGAAATTTACTAAGCAGAAAAAAAGACAAAGAATCCCCGAGTTAGCTAGTCTTTTACTATCTCTGTCGAGTATTGGCATTTTTTGATGTCTTGTAACGCTTTATAAGCGCGTTCAGCTTATTTAGATAAAAATCTAGATGTAGATGAAGTTTTGTAAAGACATACAGTATCTATATACTGCAAAAAATTGAACATGAGACGCCGATACATTAAGTAATCCTTACCTTTTAATCTGCAGATTGGCGAAAGCAAATACAATAGCTTCAGTTTCATGATAAGGGGGCTAGCGAAGGGTGTCAAGTAAGTTTCTATATAGTATTTTCTAAAATAAATAGACTTCTCGCATCCAATTTTGGCAGCGCGCGACACACAACTGCAATGACAAGGTGTCGCAAGATAAACATCATATTCACACGAAGTACTTGACTTCACTTGTACTAAGAAGCATTTTATATATGTTGTGTGCCCGTAGCTCAGCTGGATAGAGCAACAGCCTTCTAAGCTGTGGGTCGTAGGTTCGAATCCCACCGGGCACACTCTTTTATCAATACTTTCTATAAATCTTCAAGTACTCTGGCACCACATTTTCAATTGCTAATGGTCGAACCTTCATTGTTTCAAGGTCAACTGACTTTTCGATTGAACTATTCATCATAACTTTCACCTGATCTTGAGTAAGCATAGGGTTCGTATCTCCGGTTATTGGTTTTAGCAGCATAGAAATAATTTTATTTTCTAAAAAGAAAGCTATTAACTTTGCCATTGGAAAAGATACATTGATCAACAAACACTTTCTGTTAGTAACATTCAGAATAAACTTCAATAAGCTTTTGAAAGAGTAAACCTTTGGTCCACCCATGTTATAAATTTTCTTGTCTTGCTTATTAAAACTGATAATACGATATACCACTTCAGCTAAGTCTGTTACACATATTGGCTGAAATTTAGTTGTTCCATTGCCAATTAGTGGTAAGAAAGGAAGAATAGTTGCTAATCTTGCAAATTTATTAAAGAAGTTGTCTTCTTTACCAAATACAAGGCTTGGCCTAATTATTATTGCTTTTTGAAATGCTGAAGTTACAGCTTTTTCACCTTCCAATTTACTTTTGGCATATTTTGACAACTTGCTATTTTCTATTCCCATAGCAGAAAAATGTATCATCATAGGTACATTTTTCATTTTTGCAGCTTTTGCTATCCTTTCAGCTATTTTAACGTGAACAGCGTAAAAATCGTGCTTTTTTGCTTCATATAATATTCCCACTAAGTTTATAGCTACATCACATTCTTCCATACCATCCAGAATTGATTTTTCATCAAAAAAATCGCCTTTAAATATTGATATTTGTCCTAAATTGCCACACAATTTTAAACAAGCAGCTTTTTCCTGATTACGAGTGAATATCTTTATTAAATATCCTTCTGCTGCCAAGCGTCTTACGATGTGTTTCCCTATAAACCCCGTTCCACCAAAAATAATTACACGTTTTGTCACAATTAAAGTTCCTAATAATTTGTTACTGTAAATTAATACAATGATTTCGCTTAATATTTTATTACGAATTCCCGTACAATAAGATCCATTTTCATTCTTCGTGAGCCTTTAACTAGAATTGCGTCATTATTCTGAATAATGTTAGCTAAATCACTTTTCAATTGATTAGAATCATTAAAATGCGTGCCTCTTATATTATCTGGCAAAAGCTCATGCAATTCTAACATAAATTTACCAACTGTATAAACTTTATCTATATTATTTTCTGTGATAATCTTAACCAAATCTGTATGAAACTCTATGCTTTCATCACCAAGTTCCAACATATCACCAAGCAAAGCTACTTTTCTCTGATTAGAATATGTACTCAAAGTTTTTATTGCAGTTTTCATCGAAGCAGGGCTGGCGTTATAGGAGTCATCAATTAAATGTATATATTTTTTATTGCATTTGACCTTATGAATATTGCCTCTACCTTTCGCTACACTAAAATTCTTAAGTGCAAGTGGTAATTTTGATAAATCAAGTCCAAGGCTTTGCACAACTGCTGCAACAGCAAGTAGCGAATAAGCAAAATGCTCACCTTGTACACGTAAATTACAGTTTATAATTTGATTATCACTCAGCCTGATTTTTAAACTTAATCTATTAGCAACTCGGTTTGATGTCATTCCAGCGCGTGACGCTGGAATCCAGTCTTTATTATACAACCGTCTGATATGCTCATTTGCAATTGAACTTCCTGGATCCAAGTAGTCAAGCACTGGGATGACAGAAGATAGTGCTGAAATGACAGAAGATTCATCGTTTCTTATTAAGTTTAGTAAACAAACTTCAGCATTTTTATCTTTACCGAAGCTTATTACATTTCTATTGGCGTGTGATGAGAGATAATCATAATATTTATTATCTCTGCTTAAAACCAAAGTACCGTTATTTTTCATACCATACAGAATTTCTAACTTCGCTTGTGCAACGTCAAATAGTGATGAAAAATTTTCAGTATGTGCAGGTTCGATGTTGGTAATAACTGCAATATTCGGATTACTAATTTTTGATAATTCTTTTATTTCACCAGCTTTATTCATTCCCATTTCAAGAATTAAGTACTGGCAGTTTTTTGGAGCTTTCAGAATTGTCAAAGGCAATCCTATATTATTATTTAAGTTACCTTCGTTTGCATGGGACACTCCATATTGCGATAAAACAGTGTGTAGCATATCCTTTGTAGTGGTTTTTCCGACACTACCTGTAACTGCAATAACTTTAGCATCAATAAGAACATTTCTAATGTAATATGATGCCATATCGTGCAAAGCTTTCAGGGTATCTTGTACAATAATGAGAGGGAAACTTTTATATTTACCCTCACTCACTATTGCAGCGATAGCCCCTTTTAAAAACGCTTCATGCAAAAAATTATGGCCATCAAAATTCTTTCCCTTGAGGGCAATAAATAAATCACCTTTTTTTATGCTTCTTGTGTCCGTTGAAATATTTGAGCTATGTATCCAATTACAACCATTTACGTCTCTTCCGCCAGTTGCATCAATGATATTATTTGTGTTCCATTTAAACATAATTTAGAGTATTCTTTATAATAAATTGAACAATAAAAGTAGCGAAAATACTACATGTTTTAGACAATGTGCAAATAATGGTTGCAATTCCTATAATTCTATCTTATAATGGATATAGAAGTTTAAATTTTTTCGTCTATAATTAAAATGTATTTAGTTGTAGAAAGTACCTTGGGGGTATGTATGTTCACAGGAAAAAATGAAAAATCTACTTCTATACTAGCTAAAGTTGGTAATGCAGCTTCGGGAGTAGGAAGTTTTCTGGGTAGAGGTGTAAAAGTTCTAGTCAAGGGTGCAGTGTACCCTATATGGCCAAAGAATTGGTTTAAGTCCTGGGATGAAATGCGGCATGACATAAAAAATGGCGGACGTTCTATTATTGGCAACCCACTTGAAGAATATGATCCACCTATAGAAACCACACAAGCTAGTGAGGATCTTGGTGTCCAAATAATGGAGCAAAAGAAAGGAACAGGAAAGGTAACTTTTTTAGCATCAAGGACTCTGACAGGGGATATACCCTATTTGACGCCAGAACGATTAGGTGAAATAAAGCAAAACCTGCCAAATGTAACTATCTTTAAAGAAGAAAATAAAATTGTAATTGAAGTTGATGTTAAAAAAATAATTGAAGACATTAAATATAAAGGAAAGAGTCCAGAGGAGATAAAAAAGCTTGCTATTGAAGAAATTAAACAAAAAGTTGACGGTAACCTTAAAGATCTAGCAAAAATTACTGGTGGAGAATTTAAAGTTCACACAGACTTAAAATTGCTGTATGGTATTGCAGAAAAATTGTATAAGGAATATGATAATCAAAAGCAGTCATCAGACAAAGTTGTGAAGTCTGATGTTGGTCAGCCTTCAGAAACTATAGCTTCAGGTGAGAAAAAATGGGCGCAAGAAGCTATAAAAGCAGGTAAGTCGCAAAGTTGTGGAATGCAAAAATAAGTTATAGGGGAGTATTATGAGTGAAGCTAAAAAAATAGAGGAAAGACATCATAGTCTAACTGTTCCTGGGGATATGTATCACTTACAACCAGGAGTTATTACTGGAAAAAGGGTAAGTGGAATAGAACCCTTTTTGAAAGAACAGCAGGACATGGTAAAAGTAAGGGAACTTGTAAGCTCTTTAAATCTTGAAGATGCTTCTGGTGATGCGATAAAACCACTATCTACACCTAATGTAGAGAAAAACGAAGAAAGAGGGAAAGGTCGCTCTTAAAATATGAGCAATGAAGTTTATGATAGCGATAACATCTTTGCTCAAATATTAAGAGGTGAGTTACCTTGTGAGAAGGTACATGAAAATGAAAATGTACTAGCTTTTCATGATAAGTACCCTGACGCACCAGTTCATATTTTAGTTATATCAAAAAATCAATATATTTCATATGATGATTTCATTCTAAAAGCTCCTGAAGAGGAAATAGCGGATTTCTTCAAAACTGTAAGAGAGATAGCACACAAATATAATCTAGAAAAAACAGGATATAGATTAGTCACTAACTACGGTGAAAATGGAGAGCAGGTTGTACCACACTTTCACGTGCATATTTTAGGTGGTAAAAAGTTAGGAAAGCATGTAAACTCATAGTGTTATATGTTTTGTTAAATGAGCGAATATTTAACCATAGTAATCTTTATCTGCGTATCAATTGTAGTATCTTTTGCTTTAGGTATATTGCCTATGTTTCTTGCAGTGAGTAAGCCAGATGGTGAAAAGCTTTCCACATATGAGTGTGGCTTCAATCCACTATCCAGTGCAAGGAAAAATTTTGACATTAAATTTTACCTAGTTTCAATATTATTTATAATATTTGACTTAGAAATTGCTTTTCTTTTTCCTTGGGCTGTTTCTTTATCTAAGATAAGCTATGGTGGATTTTGGTCTATGATGGTATTTCTTGCAATACTCACTATAGGTTTTATCTATGAATGGTGTAAAGGTGCATTAGAGTGGGAGTAGTTTATGACAAATCAAATTCTATCTAATGATGACTGGGGTCGTTATAAAAAAGAAGGGTTTCTTGTCACTAAATTTGGTGATTTAACAGATTATGTAATGAATTGGGCAAGGTCTGGTTCATTGTGGCCAATGACATTTGGTCTTGCATGTTGCGCAGTTGAGATGATGCATACTGCATCCAGCCGTTATGATCTTGATAGATATGGTATAATGTTTCGTGCAAGCCCACGTCAATCAGATGTGATGATTGTTGCTGGCACACTAACTAATAAAATGGCAGCAGCATTGCGCAAGGTTTATGATCAAATGGCAGACCCGAAGTATGTTATTTCCATGGGAAGTTGTGCAAATGGTGGTGGTTATTACCATTACTCTTATTCAGTAGTCCGAGGCTGTGATAGAATTGTGCCAGTTGACGTGTATGTCCCTGGATGCCCACCAACCGCTGAGGCGTTGCTATATGGAATGCTATGCCTACAAAACAAAATAAAACGGACTCGGAATGGATAAAACTGCAAAGTATATACAAAAAAAGACCAAATGCGAGTGCATTCAAAAAGATGATGGCATTATTGTAATATATTCAACTTTAGATGAAATTGAAAAGTACCTATTCTTTCTACGTGATGATGAAAAGTGTAGGTTTGAACTATTAGTTGATATTTTTGGGGTTGACTATCCAAATAGAGAGAAGCGTTTCGAGCTAATATACAATCTACTCAGCATTGTGCATAATATTAGAGTACACATAAAGCTTCAGTTATGTGAAAGCGACATGCCTCCAAGTGTAGCGAAGATATTTAGTACGGCTTTGTGGTTTGAGCGTGAAGTGTTTGATATGTATGGAATAGAGTTTTCTGATCACCCTGATTTGCGTAGGATTCTAACAGACTATGGATTCAAAGGTCATCCAATGTTAAAAGATTTCCCTCTCACTGGTTATGAGGAAGTAAGATATGATATAGAGACAAAAAAGGTTGTGTATAATCCTATAGATTTACCGCAAGATTTTCGTATGTTTGATAGCTTATCGCCTTGGGAAGGTAAAACCATAAAAGTAAATACAAAGGAGTAGAAAATGACAGTACAAAGAAAAAAAATATCTTTAATCGGTGCAGGAAATATCGGTGGAACTCTCACCCATATGATTGCACTAAGGGAACTCGGTGATGTTGTTTTACTTGATATTAGTGATGGAATACCACAAGGTAAAGCACTCGACATAGCAGAATCATCCCCTATTGATGGATTTAATGTCAATATTACTGGCACAAATAGGTATGAAGATATAAAAAACTCCGATGCAATTATAATAACCGCTGGCATCGCTAGAAAACCTGGAATGAGCAGGGATGACCTCCTGCAAACCAATGCTAAAGTAATGAAGGAGGTTGGCGAAAATATTAAAAAATATTCTCCAAACGCGTTTGTAATAGTGGTTACCAACCCTTTGGATGCCATGGTTTCAGTGGTGCATAAATTTTCAAACTTTCCAACTAATATGATTGTTGGCATGGCAGGAGTGCTTGATTCTTCCCGTTTTCGTTACTTTCTTGCAAGTGAGTTAAATATCTCAGTTGAAGATATATCTGCTTTTGTGCTTGGAGGACATGGCGACACTATGGTACCACTAATCAATTGTGCTTCAGTTGCTGGAGTTCCACTTACTCAAATTATCGATATGGGTCTTATCACACAGAAAAAAGTCGATGAAATAGTTGAACGCACTCGCAATGGCGGTAAAGAAATAGTTGATCTGCTTAAGTCTGGATCTGCATACTACGCTCCTGCATCTTCAGCTATATGCATGTTAGAATCATATTTAAAAGGTAAGAGGCGCATATTACCATGTGCTGCTTACCTTAATGGTGAATATGGTGTAGAAGAGTTGTTTATTGGTGTTCCTGTAATTATTGGAAAAAACGGAATTGAAAAGATCCTAGAAGTTAAAATGAATGATAGTGAACAAGAAATGTTTAATAAGTCTGTAAACTCGGTGAGAGAGCTGGTGAAATCTTTAGGTTCATAAGCAAATTAATGGTTTTATAGAGCTTCTTTATAGCTAAAACAGCCTAAAAAAGTTGCTTGTGGTTACCTTCGCTACTTGTTCTGGTGACTCATTCCACAACTCTGCCAAACAATCAACAACGTATTTCACCATTGCTGGTTCATTCTTTTTTCCCCTATAAGGCTCAGGTGATAGATATGGTGCATCAGTTTCGACTAAAACACGCTCGCGTGGTACATTTTGTGCAATTTCTCTGAGTAAGCTCGCATTTTTAAAAGTAATAATTCCAGAAAATGAAATATATAACCCCAAATCTATAGATTGATAAGCAAGTTCTTTAGAGGAAGCAAAGCAGTGCATTACTCCACTAAAAGCACCGGCTTTCATTTCTGACCTTAACATATCGATCATCTCATTATCAGCGCTTCTTGTGTGAATAACTAAAGGTAGTCCAGTTATTCTTGACGCTTCTATATGTAATGCAAAACTTTTTTTCTGATTGTCTTTGTTGTCAGATTTATAAAAATCTAACCCGGTTTCACCGATACTAATTACCTTTTGGTTCTTGGTAAATTCAACTAATTCATCAACATGTATACACTCACCGTTTTCTATAGCAGCATCAAGCGGATGTATACCAACAGAGGAGTAGACCTGATCATAGGATGAAGAAATTTTTAATAACTTAGGAACATCGTCAATGCTTACGCATATGTTATGCAAAACCTTTACACCATTTTGCTCTGCCCTTGAAATTACTTTTGGTATTTCATCGTCAGAAAAATAAATCAAGTGGCAATGAGAATCTACTATCATGAGCTTATTGTTGAGGCTTTTATTATAGAAGAAAACTCTTCTATCACTGTTTTATAAACTTCTTTTTTAAATGATATAGCACTGGCTACTAAACTATCTATACCTTGCCAACGCCACTCTTTGAACTCTGGATGACCAGTATAATTAATATCAATGTCCTCATCCTCTCCGCAAAACTTCATTAAGAACCACCTTTGCTTTTGACCAGAATATTTTCCATTCCAGCATATTGGTATAACTTCTTCAGGCAAGTTGTAGTATATCCAATCCTTGCTTTTAGTTATAACCTTTACTTTATTAGTACCAACCTCCTCTAGCAACTCACGTAACGCTGCTTGTTCCAGTTCCTCACCATCATCAACACCTCCTTGTGGCATCTGCCAGTAAGAATCGCTATCAAAGCGTTTTCCAATAAAGGCATGTCCTTGTCTGTTAAATAGCATTATGCCAACACAAGGACGGTACTTATCTTTCTGCTCAACCACGAGTACGCTCTGTTTTTAAATGATTTGTTACAGAAGTTTTAATTAATTTTCCATTTTTTTCTTTCTTCATCTCTTCAACAATTTTCTTTGCAACTTCCTTTGCACTCAAGTTCGAGTTATCAATTTCAAGCGAACCCTCAGGTATAAATAGCCTTTTCCCTTCAATTTTCTTTATAGCAAAATCCGGATCAGTAATTTTATTTTCCTGATATCTCTCTTCTGATTGGACACGTCTTACTAGTTTTTCATTATTACAATGTAATACTACAGAAAAAATTTCCATGTCCATTTTTTTACTTAAATTTACCACTGAGTTATATAATCTTTGGTCATAGGGATCACCCTCTATCAATTCATTTGTAAATATATAATGTTTTGATTTTACGTAGTGTTTTTCCAGTATTGCTAATACATTTTCCCTAACTGCAAAAATTTTTTCCCATAGGTCATCTGGAACTTCAGCGTTTTGTAATTTAACAATATCAAATATAATATTATTGAATAGATTATTGCTTACTATTACTGCACCAATGATTTTACACAGTTCCTTTGCAGTAGTAAACTTACCACTGCCTGGAAAGCCGATTAAGTAGATGAGAGTCTTGCCCATAATGAATACTAGTAAAAAGCTATTTTCAATTATATAAAAAGTATATACATTGTACATGCTAAAAACATGATGATAAAATAGATGCAGGTAATACCTTTAACAAGTAGTTGCGTTGAAAATAGTTCATATTTAGAAATTTTGAGTATATAATTATAAATGAATCATATAACCTGTAAACAATGCTTAGCGATATGGAATCGATAAGAAGTACAATTGAAGAGATAATAGATCAAAATAAAGGTCATGATATAGTAACTTTTGATGTGCAGAATAAAACCGTTATTGCAAAATATATGATTATTGCATCTGGTGATTCAAGCCGTCACGTTAAAGCTTTAGCTGAGCACGTAATAAAAAGCCTCAAGCCACATGATAAAATAGATGTAGAAGGTATGGATGAAGGCAATTGGGTAGTTTTGAATTTTCAAGGCATAATGGTTCACATATTCAGGCCGGAAGTAAGGGAGTATTATAAAATAGAAGAGTTATGGAACTGATTGCCTGGATAGCTGGTGCACAACTGCACAAACGTTGTAATTTTGAAGGCAACTCCTGCACAGGTAGTGGTGTCATGAAAGTAGCTGACACTGGATCCAGTTTTTCATGCAATTTCATCGGAAACGTTGTATAGTGTGCTTGTTTATAATTAAGTTCCAGTGTCTGGGCACTGGCTTCTCTATTAGGGTTACCTTCGGCATTAATGACAGGATAGACTGGGGTTTATAAAATGAAACACGCATCTGAATTTTTAAATTTCATCCAAGAAAGAGGGTACCTATACCAATGCACAAACATTGAAGGACTAGATCAATTATTATTGCAGAGCAATTATATAGTTGCATACATTGGGTTTGATTGCACAGCACCAAGTCTTCATGCTGGTCACCTAATTCAGATTATGATGCTCTGTCACCTACAAAAATTTGGTTATAAGCCGATAGTCTTACTTGGAGGTGGCACAACAAAAATTGGTGACCCATCCTTCAAAGATAAAGCAAGAAGCATCTTGCCTGTAGAGAACATCAATCAAAATACATCCAGTATAAGGAGAATATTAGAGAAAATGGTATCTTTTAATGACAGCAAGACTGGTGCAATGATAGTAAATAACGCAGATTGGTTGGATAACATAAAATACATAGATTTTTTGCGTGATATAGGAGCTTATTTTTCTGTAAATCGTATGCTAAGTTTTGATAGTGTGAAAACCAGGCTGGATAGAGAGCAAACCTTAAGCTTTCTAGAATTTAATTACATGCTATTGCAAGCTTACGACTTTATTGAATTAAACAAAAAATATGATTGTCGTCTGCAGATTGGAGGGTCAGACCAGTGGGGAAATATAGTAAACGGAATTGAACTTGGAAAAAAGTTGAATTTACCTGAGCTATTTGGCCTTACCATGCCTCTTTTATTAAATGCACAAGGAAAAAAAATGGGCAAAACTGAAAGTGGAGCAGTGTGGCTTGATGATAATATGCTAAAGCCTTACGACTACTGGCAATATTTTCGCAACGTTGATGATCAAGATGTTGGACGTTTTTTAAGATTGCTCACTGATGTGCCAATTGATGAGATTAGAAAATTAGAGTCTTTAAAGGATCAAGAAATAAATGAAGCAAAAAAGGTCTTGGCAACAGAAGTGACAAAAATATGTCATGGTGACAAAGAAGCGGAACTTGCACAATTTGCTGCAATTTCTGCTTTTGAGAATGAAGATAGCTCACTACTTCCTGATTACATCATAAAAAAAGAACAAGTTGCAAGCGGCATATCCTTAGTAGACCTACTACATGACACCGGTTTTGAACCTTCAAAAGGCGCTGCAAAGCGTTTAATACAGGGCAACGGATGCAAGATTAATGATAATGTTGTAAACAATATTGATCATGTAATAAATTTCGAAAGCTTTAAAGATCAGCCATTTATAAAATTATCTGCAGGAAAGAAACGCCATATAAAAGTTGTGGTAGATTAGGTCTCGAAGTAAGAAAACAAATTTTATACAAGTGAGAAATTAGATATGGAGCAAATTTTCAAAATTCGAGAATTATGTATAAAACAACTGGAAAGATAGTAGAAAGCGAAATTCTATTATATATAGCTAAAGTGGCTTAGGTTTACCTACAATTTGAAAAACAACAAATTCGTCATTTCGCTACTCATTAGCGGAATCTATACCGCGAATGAATCCATAACTGTACGGACATTGCAATTTGGGCCTACCAGGAGGGCAATGCCTCTTATCCAAGTACCCTCTTCTTGTCATCCAAGTAGCCGACACTGGGATGGCTTTGCTGCATAGCAACTGAAAAAATCTGGTGGCTACTGACAAAATTCATTATAAAATAGCCATTTAACCTTGAAAGAAAAAATATGCCACAAAAAATGAGGGTCAGTAACCATAGCGAATATAACAAATTTCTAGAAAAAAGAGGAAATATTTTTCATTATATCAACGAAGCCATAGAAAAGTGGTACGAGAATGGTCCAAAAATACCAGGTGGCAACAATATTTATAGCGATAAAGTTGTAATTTTGGTGCACATAATAACTTGTTTATTTAGAATAGGCCTGAGGCAAACAGTTGGGTTTATAGCAGGATACCTTGAGCAAATTGGGAAAAATTTGCAAGTTATCAGCTATTCACAATCATCAAGAAGGTTTAAGAAACTCAATATTAAGATCAATGATTGCAGAAAATAATATGGAAGATATCGAAATTGCTATAGACAGTACAGGAATTAGTATATACAACAACACTCCTGGTCATAGCAAAGAAAATAGCGAAGATAGAAAGTATCGCAGCTATGAACAGACAAGAAAATTGCATGTAATGTTGAATATAAACAACAAAAAAGCCATAGCTGTAAAATACAGTAACGGCTGATCACTATGGAGCTTGTGATTTGCTAAAAGAAGTCGATTTTCAGTATGTCATAAAAGTACTATATGCAGATAGGGCATATGACAGAGAAAAGCTCTATAAGCTGTGTAATCAATATGGTATAAAAACGAAAATTCCTCCGAAAAACAACGCAGCAGAGCATCCAAAGTTAGACTATATGGCTGAGAGAAATTCTGCAGTCAAGCTCATAAAGTCATATGATGAAGATGGTATAAAGAAGTGGAAAAAAGAGATGAGTTATGGAAAAAGATCTTATATAGAAAGTTTTTTCTCGCGACTGAAACAAACATTCGGGTTTAGTTTTAGGAATAAATCTGAGACAAATAGAGAGAAGGAACTACTTGTTAAATGCTATTTGCTCAATAAGTTCACTGATATTGGTATGGCTAAATTTGAGATAGCTTCATAAATTTATTGTGCGTTACCTACTATCCGAAGAGCGATGCAACAAAGCCCATGCACTGGAATGACAGCAGTCCTACGTCATACCGCGATTCATTCGCGGTATCTCTTAACATAGATCCCTTACTTAACCGTCATACCTTAACATAGATCCCGCTAACAAGCAGCGGGATGACGGTTGTCGTTTAGCTACAAACATTAAGAAATTTACCAAATAAAAAAAAGGCAAAAGAAGCCCCGTGGTTGGCTAATTACTTACATTATACTTTCAAGTATGGCGTTTTTTTATTCTAAACGCTTAATAACCACGACTCAGCTGCTTTTAAGCTGCAACTAATCTAAATTATAAACATTAAGAAATTTACTAAACAGAAAAAAAGGCAAAAGAAACCCTAGGGTAGCTAATTATTCACTATCCATTTTTTAAGTTGGCGTTTTTTAATGTTTTAAATGCTTTATAAGCGTATTTCAGCTTGTGTAGGTAAAAACCCAGAATTTGATAAAGACATAGAGTGCACATAGTGCAAAAAATTAAACATGAGACGCCAGATACGTGAGTTTTTTGTCATTTAATCTGTACAGAGAAGATAAATAAATAGCTTCAGTGTTTATGATAAGGGGGCTGGCGGAGTTTGTCAAGTGGTTTTTTAGCCACGTTTCCCTGTTATAATGTTCGTTTGCTTGACCTAAGATCCAGGAGTATTTAAACTGAACTCTATATAGTGTTAAAAATGATAGGAAATCTAAGCGGAATAGTTGATGAAGTGCGCAGTGATCACATAATCCTGAATGTGAATGATGTTGGCTATATGGTGTATCTTTCAGCCAAAACTTTAAATGCATGTTCCATCGGAAGTAGAGTTAAATTACTTATCGAAACCTATGCAAATAACAGAGAAAATGTCGCTCAGCTATATGGTTTTATAAGCAAAGAAGAACAGCAGTGCTTGAGGTTGCTTGTCAAAGTAAGCGGCGTTAGCTATAAAACTGCAATGTCAATTTTGGGCAAATTAACTCCAGAACAGCTATTTTTGGCAATTATGAATGAAGATAAAGTAGCACTCAAGATGAGCGGACTTGGCCTGAAACTCATAAATCGAATCATCACTGAATTGAGTGGCAAAGTGAGTAAACTAGAAATAAATAACAATAATTTTCATCCAATTAATGAAGATGCCCTTTCAGCATTGATCAATCTTGGGTATGAAAAAATGAAAGCTTATGATACGATAAAAAAATACAGGCCAAATCTGGACACTAAGGATATTATTCGCATGGCGCTTAAGGAGCTTTCAATACTATGAAATCAATATCGTGCGGTAAAGAATATACTGAAGATGTGCGCAATATCAACATCAGGCCTGAACAACTTGATGATTTTGTCGGGCAAAAAGACTTAATACAAAATTTAAAAGTGTTTATAAACGCTGCACAGACGAGAACTGAAGCTTTAGATCACGTTTTATTATATGGTCCTCCAGGGCTTGGCAAAACAACTTTAGCACAAATTGTTTCTAAAGAATTAAGAGTTAGCTTTCGCGCAACTTCTGGTCCTTTACTTAGTAAAGCTGGAGATTTGGCCGCAGTGCTTACCACTTTAAATGCAAAAGATGTTCTATTTATCGACGAAATTCATAGATTAAATCGCAGCATCGAAGAAGTTTTATATACTGCTATGGAAGATTTTTGCCTGGACATATTAGTAGGTGAAGGTCCATCTACTCGCACTTTAAGGATAGATCTACCACCATTTACGCTAATTGGAGCAACAACACGGCTTGGATTACTTTCTGCGCCACTCAGAGATCGTTTTGGCATTCCTTTGCATCTTGAGTTTTATTCCTTTGAGGAGCTGGTTAATATTATAAAAAGAGGCGCAAGAGTTCTTTCTGCTGAAATTGAAGAGGATGCAGCACGGGAAATTGCCTGCCGTGCGCGCGGCACTCCAAGAATTGCTTTGAGGTTACTCAGAAGAATAAGGGATTTTGTTGAAGTGAAAGATGATAAAAAAATTACTTATGAAGTCGCTGATTCTGTATTACTAAAATTGGGTGTAGATAAAATGGGACTCAATAAACTTGATATGAATTATCTAAGATTTTTATTCAACACTTCAGGCCCTGTTGGAATTGACACCATATCTATTGCGCTATCCGAAGATGTTGGCAATATTGAAGAAACAGTAGAACCTTATTTAATCAAAATTAGTTTTGTAAAGCGCACACCAAGAGGGCGCGTTCTAACCGATCAAGCAAAGGAGTATTTGAGCTTTCAACATTAAACATCATAATTTATATTGACTAATTGGCATGGTATCTATATGCTAACATTTATATATTAAAAATAATGGAGGCATATATGTTAACTAATAGCACTGAAACTGTATCTTTAATTGAAACTTCTTCTAATCTAAATATCAGTCCTTCTGATAATAATTCGATTTCGGATACTAAAAATGTACCTAAATCAACACTAGATGAGAACGTACCTAAATACGTCACTCTTAATAATGCAGAAGAATGGAATGAGTTCTTTATAATGCAGAACAACACTTCTACTAATACCACTAATAAAAAGAAACCAAAACCTTATATTCATAAGGATAGTAATGGTATATGTACATATACTGCTCGGGATGAGAATAAATATGGTGGTAAGAACATTATAGGCAAAATTGCTGAACAAATTAAAGAAGAGATATCTAAAAATATAGAAAATAATGATATAGAATTTATAAAACTTAAAGAAAGCAAAAATGAAGATAATATTATTGAGCCTGCCGTAAGAATTGCGATAGGTAGTAATACAAAAGAAGCATGAGTGACATTCTAAATAACGATTTGTGTAAACAATATGGCGTGAAAGCAATTACATTATTGCTACCTCAAAGTAAAGCAAGGGGGCTAAGTTGCCGGGTTGATGAACATGGAACAAGAATTTATGAAGTAGCTAATGGGTCATATCAAATGACTTTAAAGTGGAATGCTCAAGGAAAAGAATGTAATATTAAAATTAATATTCATGATAATGGCTCCGTAGAACTTATTGAGGGTAATGGTGTTACTATGGAGCAATTAGCTGCACACAAAGAAGTAAAAGTAGGAAGGCAATATGAAGCAAAGCCTTTACATGAAGTGTTAGCATCACAATTGCCACAAACACAATTACAACAAAGCTCTGAAGAAGTAAAATTTTTGGAGCAGCATTCAACAAATGTAGAAGACTTGAGCGGCGCATCACAAAAGCATCAAGCTCCTGCTGCTTCAAAATAGGTAAAGTAGTGAAAATTCAGTATAAGTTGCTTGCATCTGCAAGTAACTTATACTTTTATGATGAGCAACACAATACTACCAAGAAATTTCTACGAGCGGCCAACTTTGGTTGTAGCCGGGGAGTTACTAGGAAAGATGCTGAAATTTTCTAACTTTAGTGGAATAATAACCGAAGTTGAAGCCTATATAGGAATGAGTGACCCAGCTTGTCATGCAGCTAAGGGTTATACTAACCGAACCTCAGTAATGTTTGGTATGCCGGGGTTTTCATATGTGTACTTTATATATGGAATGTATTACTGTTTAAATATTGTAACAGAAGCAGAAGGGTTCCCAGCAGCAGTGTTAATACGGGGATTAAAGCTCATTGAACCGCTTGAGGCAAATTTAGGTGGGCCAGGAATATTGTGTAAAAGATTAAATATTACAAAAGAACATAACAAACAGGACCTTACTATAAGCCACGAATTTTGTGTTTATGAATCTCACCTCAAACCAGATTATGTGTGCACTCCGAGAATCGGAATTAGTAAAGGCCAAGAGAAATTTTGGCGGTTTAAAAACTTAAGATCTTGCGTAGACTATTTGCCAATTGGATAATCACCAGTGAAACAAGCATCACAATATTGTGGTGTAGCATTGTTACGCACTTCTCCTTTAACCGCCTGATATAATCCATCAATACTCAAGAAGGCTAGGCTATCTACTCCTATAACTTCCTTAATTTCCTCTACAGATTTATTTGCAGCAATTAAATCTTTGCACTCTGGCGTATCTATTCCATAAAAACAAGAATGCTTAATTGGTGGGCTTGAAATTTTGAGGTGAATCTCTTTTACTCCTGCATCCTTTAGCATAACTATTATATTTGTTAACGTACTACCACGCACTATACTATCATCTATTAAAATTATGTTTTTACCTTTCAAAGTGTGCTTATTAGCATTGAATTTTAATTTTATTCTAACTTTACGTACTTCAGCGGTTGGTTGTATAAAAGTTCTTCCTATGTAATGATTACGAATTATTCCCAGTTCCATAGGTAATCCTGAATGCTTTGCATATCCAATAGCTGCAGGTATTCCAGAATCAGGTATTGGTACAACCATATCTACATTGTTTTTTGGTGGGCTCTCTTCTGCAAGTATTCTTCCTATTTCTTTTCTTGTATCGTATATAGACCTATTCTCCATTATGCTGTCTGGTCTTGAAAAATAAACGTATTCAAAAATACAAAAACTTGATTTTTGCTGTGGGAAAGGAAACATTGAGGCTAGCTTACTACCCGAACTGATGGTAACTAATTCGCCTGGTTCTATTTCTCTAACAAACTCTGCATTTATTATATCAAGAGCACAAGTTTCAGATGCAAGAACGTAAGAACCGTTTAACTTTCCTAAAACAAGAGGCCTGATTCCAGATGAATCACGTACTCCAATAACTACTTCTTGATTGATTGCAACAAAAGAATAAGCACCTTGTATTTGCTTTAATGCATATATAAAACTCTCTAAAAAGCTATCTTTTTCACCGCTTGCTGTCAGATGCACTACTACTTCTGTATCAATATCTGACTGAAAAACGCACTCTTGTTTAATCAATTGTTCGCGTATCGGAGAAATATTAATTAAATTACCATTATGTGCTATGGCGAAATCCCCAAATTTGCCACTTTTGCTAAACATGGGCTGCACTCCAAACTTATTACCACTTGTTGAGTATCGAACATGACCTATTGCACAATCTCCAGGTAAGGATTTCTTTATTTCATCTATATCATCAAATACGCTGCTCACTTGACCTTGAAAGTGATAAGAGTGCAGCTTATCGTTGTTACTGGTTACTACGCCAAAAGACTCTTGACCTCTATGCTGCAAAGCGTGGAGAGCAAGTATAGAGTTAAAAGCAGCACTTTGGTTGCAACTTATGCCAAATACCCCACATTCCTCACGCATTTCATCTAGCATAAAAACTATTAAGTAAAATTTAATTTTACTTTAGCATAGGTAAAATACAAGCATTTTGTTGTTCATCTGCTTTTATTGCCAGCAATAATCCTATGCATATTAAGCTTGCAGCAGTTGTACTTCCTCCATAGGACAGAAATGGCAATGGGTCGCCTATCACAGGTAAGAGGCCCATTGTCATTCCGATGTTTATAAAGAAATGAGCACTAAAAAAGGCGAAAATGCCGATAGATATCGACTTAGAAAAATAATTTTTCGACCTATAAGCGATAGAGAAAATTATGCCAAGTAATGAGGTATAAAGCAAAATTAAAGCCATGCTACCTAAAAATCCCCATTCCTCACTCAGCACTGCAAAAGCAAAATCTGTACGTTTCTCCGGCAAAAATCCAAGTTGAGTTTGACTTCCGTTAACAAAGCCCTTACCAAGCAAACCTCCTGAACCAATAGCTATCTGAGATTGCTGCGCATTATAACCTATTCCAAGTGGATCCACTGATGAATCCAAAAACGACAATATCCTTTGCTTGTGATAAGGACGTAAAAAAGGCCAAATAGCCGGTACTGCAAAAATGCCAAGCGTTCCACATATTACCGAATGAGATCTTTTTATTATTGCTGTGAATATAATTGATATCCCTATAAATAACATTATCACAGCTGTGCCTAAATTAGGTTGCTTTAACACCAAGAACACGGGTAAGAAAATAATTATAAGTGCCTTAAGCAATCTTTTAAATTCCATCATTTTATATACACTCTGCTTATCAAAATAGCGAGCAAGCGCAAGTATTAAGCCTACTTTTGCAAATTCTGATGGTTGCAAACTAATTGATCCAATTCTTATCCACCTTGTTGCACCCATTATGTGTGAGCCAAAAAAATTCACTACTAATAGCGAAATCACTGCTGCTACATAAAAAAAGTAGGCGTGCTTCAAATAAAAATCTAGCTCTATGAATGACATAGCTATAGCAAGTAGGAAAAAGAAGGAGAATATGACCAATTGGTGAATCGCAAATGGCACCCACTTTCCTCCAGCAGAAGAGTATTGAACAACAATGCCAACGCAAAACAGCGCTATCACGTTAATGACTAACAACCAATGAATCTTCTTCAGTCTATCCACAATAAAGACCTTATAACCTTAAAGTATAGTAAAATATGAAACAAAGATAAAAATCAAAAAACCAACTTCTCAACTACTAACCGAATTGGAGTGCTATATATTCCAGTTACTACTGTTAAAACTGCCATAAACAATAGACAGAAAAGCATAGGAAATGGCACATCATTAATTTTGTCCGGTGTCATTCCAGTGCGTGACGTTGCATCATTTTCAAAATACATTTTCTCTACCATCTTCCACATATATATCAATGCAAGGAAAGAGCCAGCAGCAAATGTTACAAGGGAAATCCACGCATGAGATTCGATAATTGCTTTCATTATATACCACTTGCTTACAAAGCCATTTGTTAAAGGCACACCGATTAATGCTAAACTGAGTAGAGTGAACGCAAGTGCTGTATAAGGCATTGATTTCTTGAGTCCCGATAAATTCTCTATTTTTGTTGTATCAAATTTGTAAGAAATACATCCTGCAGCCATAAATAAAGATGTTTTTATTATGCTGTGGTTTACTATGTGAAGAATTGCTGCAAATACACCTGTTTTTGAGTTAAAACTCAGTGCTAAAATTATATAACCAATTTGGCTAATACTAGAGTGAGCAAGCAGTCTTTTTATGTCTTTTGCGGTTATTGCAAATATCGACCCAAATATAACAGCGCAAAGTGCGAGGATAATTATCACGTTGCTTAGTGATGGTTTAAATAAGAAGAAATTTTGATGAAAAACAGTATAAAAGATTCTGATGAAAACATATATCATCACTTTTGTCACTGTGCCTGAAAAGAATATGCTAATGAAACTTGGCGCCTCACTATATGCATTAACCAGCCACCTGCTTAATGGAAACAGTGCCATTTTGATTGAGAGACCAATAAAAATGAACAACGTGCCAAGTTTTATGATGTTGTTATCGTGTAATGGAACTATTCTTTCAGCCATGTCAGACATATTGAGCGTTCCAGTCATTGAATACAAGAGCCCGATGCCAAATAAATAAAATGTTGCGCCTATTGTTCCACTAATTAGATATTCAAATGCTGCAACCAAAGCTTTTTTATCCCTTCCCATTGAAACTAATACATAAGAAGAAAGAGATGAAATTTCCAAGAAAACGTAAAGGTTAAATATGTCGTTTGTTACTAGAATCCCGAGCAGTCCGCTTAAGCACAGTAGAAATAGAGAGTAAAAACCAGTGATTTTGTTTTTGCTAATTTCTTTTTCGTTAATATAAAAGCTATAAAGCACGCTAATCAGCGCTATAAAATTCACCAAAGTTAGAATCAAGGAGTTTAACACGTCGATTCTTAACTCTATTCCATACGGAGGAGCCCAATTTCCAAGGTGATAAGTTATAATTTCACCTTTATATGTTTTAATGAGTAGTATTGATGAAATGATAAGAGTGATTGTTGTTGCAATAAAAGAAATAAACCAAGATACCTTGTGTTTCTTGGCAAGAAAGCAAAACATTGATGCAATTATTGGTATAATAACTTGTAAGATTGGTAATTGCATTAAATTGTTGTTAATATATCGTTAAAGTATTAGTATATATAATACTTTTTGTTTTAATACCCTTATGTTATCTAAAATTTGTAACGCAATAAAACGCCTATTACGAAGAGAAGATAAATTTGTAGGAAGAGATGAAAATGGAAATTCTTACTATGAATCAAGTAAAGGAAAAAGGTGGGTTATGTATAGCAGTGTCTCTGAGCCTACAACAGTGCCTCCGGAATGGCATATATGGCTTCACTATACTGATAATGTAGTACCAGTTAATAATAAAAAAAGAAAAGTAAAACATACTCCTAATTTAACGGGTACAAAAGATGCATACTATCCAAACCAAAAAGTGAAAAATTACTATAAAAGCTGGAGTCCTGATAACTAAAGATGCGAAGGTCAAATATACTTGAAATAACCGCTGGATTATTTGTATTAATTTTCACTATTTTTCTGATTTTCTTTGCTATTGATAAGCTATCTTACATAAAGAAAAACTATAAGGATTGCAATAAAATATATGGTCTTTTTGCTAACGCTAACGATATAGGAGTTGGTGATAGTGTCAAGATCTCTGGTGTAGATGTTGGAAGCATAACTGGTGTATCACTTGACAAAGCTACCTACGTAGCACGAATCGATATGTGTATAAGCAAAGACATAAAATTGCCAATTGATAGTTCAGCTCTGATCACTAGCAGTGGAGTTGTTGGCAGTAAATTTGTTAATATATCACCTGGATCAGATATTAAACTAATCTTGCATGGTGGTAAAATAGAGTATACTCAAGCTGAAGCAAATATGGGTGGAATAATGGATAGAATTCTTGGTATGTTTACAAAGTGAAAATGGCAGGATTCCAAGTATATCCGTTCAGGTAAAGCCTCCTGTAGTTCTAAAGTATTTAAGGAGTTTGCCTTATTTCTTGCCTTTTCTACCGCTTGCTTTGGGGTTTATAGTATAGAAAGTGCCTTAATAGTTGCAGTGCATGTCTATCAATGATAAAATGAAAATTAATTTATTTTGATATTATGATTGGTTTACTGTTTGCCGTACTGTTGTTCCTCTGTGGTAGTGATGCACTTGCAAAACAGGAGCCACGTTCAATAGCTGGAGATAATCACATAAAGGTGATAAATTATAACCCACAAGCTATACATAAGTATACGGGTTTTTATGGTTATCAGTCCAGTATATTGTTTGAACCAGGGGAGGTAATACAAAACCTTTCAATGGGTGATTCAACTGGTTGGCAACTCCTTCCTCAAGGTAATAGATTGTTTATTAAGCCTATAGATGATATTGCCGATACTAATGCAACTATAATTACCAATAAAAGAGTTTATTACTTTGAACTTCATGCTGAAGAAGCAACTGGACTAGATGATCCAAGATTAGCATATGAAGTAAGGTTTCTTTATCCACTATTTAGCAGTGATGAGATTTACACAACAAATAACGGTGATATCTTCGAACAAGCTAGTCATACCATTATTCCTGATATCAATGATATTGAAGTTGTAAAGAAGGGATTAAATTTTAATTATTCCATCTCGCACGTCAAAGGTAGTCAGTCAATAATACCAATTAAGGTTTTTGATGACGGAAAATTTACATATCTACAATTCAATAAAATAAACTCTGATTTTCCGGCAGTTTTTATGGTTGATTCTGCAGGATATGAGTCTTTAGTAAATTTCCGTACAGTTGATAACTACCTGATAATCGAAAGGGTAAGTTCAGTGTTTACCTTAAGGAATGGATCGAGTACAGTTTGCCTATTTAATGAAACCATACCTTTCAAAAAAGGGTAAAGGCTATAATGCCCGAGATATGGGTGCAAAATTTTTTCTATGATGTTCTGTAATTCCATAAAGGCCAATAGCGTTAAGGTGCTCTTTTGTCCCATACCCTTTATTTTTATACCAATTATATTCAGGATGCTTATTATGCAATTCTTGCATAAGCCGATCTCTCGTAACTTTTGCAACGATTGAAGCTGCTGCAATTGATGTACTCAAATTATCACCATTTACTATGGATTTCACTTGCCATTTCACTTCAGGTGGTTGATTACCATCAACTAGTACATAATCTAATTCTAGGTCCAAGTCTATCAACGCACGTTTCATTGAAAGCTTTGTTGCTTGCAAGATATTGTATGAATTTATTTCTTCTACGCTTGCCATTCCTATACCAAATTTTGCAACGGATGTTATTTTTTCATATAGGACTTGCCTACATTGAGGAGTCAACTTTTTCGAGTCGTTGATTCCATCAATAATTGTATTTCTATCAATAAACACTACGGCTGCGGATATTACTGGACCAGCTAGCGGACCTCTTCCAACTTCATCCACTCCTGCTATCACTCCTGATAATTTATTTTCTAATGTAAAGTCTGGGTATTTCATAGGTTTTTATAATAAGAAAGTTATAGTAAAAACTGAACAGATAATAGAAATTATCCAAAATTTCATAACGATTACATTTTCTGACCATCTCTTCTTCTCAAAGTGATGATGTATTGGTGCCATAAGAAAAACTCTTTTTCCTTCTCCATATTTAAACTTTGTATATTTAAAATATGATATCTGAATAATAACAGATAGAGTCTCTATTACAAAGATTATTCCAATAATGGCAAAAAGCATTTCTCTTTTAATTAGGACACTAGTTAACCCTAAAGCCGCACCTACCGACAAGCTACCAACATCACCCATAAATATTTTTGCTGGATGTGTGTTAAACCACAAGAAACTTAGAATAGCTCCTATAAATGCAATGCAGAATAAAGTAATATTCATATCTGCCTGAGTTATATATGCAATTAGCCCCAAAAAAGCAAAGGAAGTGATAACTTGAGTTGCAGCAAGGCCATCCAAACCATCTGTGAGATTCACAGCATTAGAAGAGCCGACAATTACAAACGCAGCAAACGGAACATATAGATAGCCAAAATCTATTATTACTCCTTTAAATAGGGACGTTTTTGTAAAACATTCAGCAGAGTATAGCTTAAGTATAAACACACCAACCAGAGCAACAATAAACTGAATAAGTATTTTGGTTTTTGCACTTAAACCTCGATAGTGATTTGTCTTCAATTTTAAATAATCATCAATAAATCCAAGTAGAGCAAAAAATAGAGTTATCAATATCAGCAGCAAAATTTCTGGTGTTAACTGAGCCCAGAGTAAAATTGGTAATAAAGAAGAAATCAGTATTATTATTCCGCCCATAGGTGGTACATTCTTTTTTGTTATTAAATGACTTTCTGGTCCACATGATCTAATTGGTTGCCCATCTTTGCTTATTTTTTTTAGAAGCTTTATAAAATAGGGAAAAAGAATAAATCCAAAAACAAATGAGGTAAAAAATACTTTTGTAGCTAAGATCATCTGCTTACTTAAATTGACTAAGTGTCATACCACCTATAGCTAATAAAGTCAACTTCTGTCATCCTATAGCCTGACCCACAACTGTACGAACATTGTGATTTGGGCCCATCAGTAGGGTGTCATCCCAGTCTGGAATGGCTTTGTTGCATCGCTCAAGTGAAAAGAACTGGCAGTTACTGACAAAATTCATTATAAATAGCCATTTAACTGTTGAAGAAAAAATATGCCACAAAAAATGAGAGTCAGTAACTGCCATGAATATAACAAATTTCTCCAAGAAAGAGGAAGCATTTTTTGTTATATCAATGACGCCATAGAAAATTGGTACGAGAATTGTCCAAAAATGCAGGGCGGCAACTATATTTATAGTGATAAAGTTGTGATTTTGGTGCATATAATCGTCAGTTTCTTTAGAATTGGTTTAAGACAAACAGTCGGGTTTATAAAAGGGTATTTGCAACAAATAGGAAGAGATTTGCAGCTATTCACAAGCATCAAAAGAAACTTAATATTAAGATAAATGATTGCAGAAAATAATATGGAAGATATCGAAATTGCTATAGACAGTACAGGAATTAGTATATACAACAACACACAGCAAGGAAAATAGCACTGACAGAAAATATCGTGGCTATGAGCAAACGAGAAAATTGCACGTAATGTTGAATATAAACAACAAAAAAGCCATAGCTGTAAAATACAGTAACGGCTGATCACTATGGAGCTTGTGATTTGCTAAAAGAAGTTGATTTTCAGCATGCCATAAAAGCACTATATGCAGATAGGGCATATGACAGAGAAAAGCTCTATAAGCTGTGTAATCAATATGGTATAAAACGAAAATTCCTCCGAAAAACAACGCAGCAGAGCATCCAAAGTTAGACTATATGGCTGAGAGAAATTCTGCAGTCAAGCTCATAAAGTCATATGATGAAGATGGTATAAAGAAGTGGAAAAAGAGATGAGTTATGGAAAAAGATCTTATATAGAAAGTTTTTTTTTCGCGACTGAAACAAACATTCGGGTTTAGTTTTAGGAATAAATCTGAGACAAATAGAGAGAAGGAACTACTTGTTAAATGCTATTTGCTCAATAAGTTCACTGATATTGGTATGGCTAAATTTGAGATAGTTACATGAATTTACCATAAATCACCATCTCATAAAGCGTGATGCAACAAAGCCATCCCAGTGTCAGCTACTTGGATGACAAGAAAGGGAGCACTGGAATGACAGGAGAAGGGGGGCTACTACCGTCATAAAGGAACCAGTGTCAGTTACTCGGATGATACCTTTTTCTACTTAATTTGGGTTATGCAAGAAGTCTATTCGCGGTATAGATTCCGCTAACACGTAGCGGGATGACGGTTGTCGGTAAATCTAAGTCAGTTTAGCTATATGCTTTTAATTCCCCCAAAAGGAGAATTAAATATGTGAAGTTCTAGTTGATATGACTTAATGAATGGTTAGTTTAAATTACTAATTTATTTAAGAGATTTTGATAATATTTAACCCACTCGCTTTTCTATTTTCCATATCACGATGTGCTTGAATTATTTCATCAAATTTATATTTTTTATTGATCCGTACAGTTAAAAGTTTTTTTCTTATCATCTCGAAGATTTCCATTGTGGTAAGCACTAATGTGAATCTATCATGCTTATAATGGTATATTGAGGTTCCAGTTGCAAATAACGAACGTGAACTAAGTAAAGAAAAACTAATAGGAGCGTTACCTGATATCTGCCCATAGGAAACGTATATGCCGAACCTGCCTAAAGATTCAAAAGAAAGCTTGCTTGTAGCGTAACCTATAGGGTCATACACTGCACCTACTCCTCTGTTTTGCGTAATCTCCATAACTTTAGAAACGAAGTCTTTATCATTGTAGTTTATTGCGTATGTGCAGCCACTTTGTAAAGCTATCTTCATTTTTTCATCAGAGCTTACAGAACCTATCACTACACCTTTTTTATCCTTTGCCCATTGGCATATTATTTGTCCTAAACCACCATTAGCCCCATGAACTAGCACGAAAGCACCAGGCCTAACTTTATAAGATTGATTAACTAAATAGTGAGCTGTCATACCTTTAAACAGCACTGCAGCAGCAACTTCATCAGATATGTCATCTGGAATTTTTATCAGATATTTCTGGTGTATAATGCGCTTTTCACAATATGCCCCTGGAGGAGCTGTGCAATATCCAACTCTGTCTCCAACCTTCAATCCATCACTGATTTTTTTACCAAGCTTTTCAATAACTCCCACTGCTTCTACCCCAAGCACTGATGGTAAATTTTTAATTTTGCGCGTACCTTTTCTGTGCTCTAAATCATAACGATTTAAGCCGATAGTTGTGTGACGTACTAAAACTTCCTCGCCTTTTGGCTCACCTATACTCTTATCTACAAATTCTAATACTTCTGGTCC
Source organism: Wolbachia endosymbiont of Drosophila innubila (assembly GCF_021378375.1). NCBI lineage: Bacteria > Pseudomonadati > Pseudomonadota > Alphaproteobacteria > Rickettsiales > Anaplasmataceae > Wolbachia > Wolbachia endosymbiont of Drosophila innubila. The sequence goes on from NZ_CP076228.1 coordinate 950,754, forward strand.
CCCAGTTTTTTTAATTTGTATAGCTCTAACCATGATGAATATTAAGATAAAAACTTTGATTATGTTATCTAACAATTAATATTTTGCAAAGTTATTGTTTTCACAATCAATAGACTTCTTGCGTTACCTCCTGTCATTCCAGTGTTAGCTACTTGGATGACACCCTATTGATTACTGAAATGACACGGTTTGCAAACATTCTGTTACTTAAGCTTAAAGAACGTGTATGATAGTGTTATTTCGCCCAAATCTTTTGTATTACTATCAAGCATTATCTCAGGATCTATATAGAAAGATACGGGCATAGCTGCTTTTTGTTTTGGTAGCAACATTTGCTCTTCAAAACAAAAGCATGCAACTTTATTGAAATACTTACCTGCTTTGAAAGGCGTAACATTATACACCGCCATACCAAATGAAGGCTGATCAGATAGATTTTTTGCGTAATAAAACGCTAAACTTTGTTCTCCTATGTTTACGTCAACGTAGTTAGTTTCTGATTTAAACTCCCAAGGTAGATCGGACATTATATCAGCATTGAAATGGACCCTGATCTTTTGGTTAGTTATATTTGTTGTTGTGTTAGTTACTTTTCTTATTGTGCCACCATACCCAGTAGCTTTACAGAAAATGCTATATAGAGGTACCGATGCATATGCAAGACATATCATCGACACAACTAAAGATACTAAAAAGAAAACTATAGAATTCTTACTGCCTTTCCTTAAAAAGGAAAACATCTAATCCCTATTGTTGAACAAGTTAAGTAACCTGAGTAGATTGAGAAATATATTAATAAAGTCAAAATAAAGATTAGTTGCACCGAGTATTGCCAATTTAGTAGTAGCAACTTCTGATCCGTCATTATGTTTATAATAAACGTCCTTGATTCTTTGAGCATCATACGCAGTCATTAAGGTAAAGACTATTACTGATATGAACGATATTGCAAAGTGGAGAGGACTACTTCCAAGAAATAAATTTACTATAGACGCAATGATTAACCCCCAAACTCCCATAATCAAGAAAGAGCCCATACTTGTAAGATCTCTTTTTGTAGTATTGCCATATAAAGCCATAGAGCCAAACATGATTGATGTAATGAAAAACGCCCTTGCTATATTTTCTGCAGTATAAACTATAAAAACATAAGATAAGGAAAGCCCCATTAACACTGAGAACGAGAAAAATATAGTAACGGCAGACTGAGCACTTAGGTGTTGAATTCTATAAGACATGTAGAACACCAATGCAACCGGAGATAACATTACCACAAGCGATAGAACGGGATTAGAATAAATTGCTTGAAAAAGACCAGAAAATACTGTTAAAAATGCAACAAGCCCTGTGACGCCCAAAGCTAAAGCCATGTAATTATATACTTTAGTTAGGTAACTTCTAAGCCCAGCACTATAATAAACGCCTTGAGAGCGAATATCCTGTTCATTTCTCATATAAGACATAATATAACTCCTTTTATCCATTACTTAACACATTATAATATAAAACCATATTTTTATCAAGTGTTTTTATTATAAACAGCTATGCGCTGGCATTTGTTTTAATATAAATAGAATATAGGCCTATTGCTGCTGCGTTTGAAACATTTAAACTGTTAATTGCATTTGACATTGGGATTTTTAAAAGATAATCACAATTTTCTTTAACTAACCTCCGCATTCCTTTCTCTTCAGAACCAAAAATAATTACTCTTTTTTTCTCAAAACTCTTTATTTCATCTATATTTTCTTTAGCATTGCAATCAAACCCGTAACACCAGTAGCCGACCTTTTTTAAATACTGCATAGTTTTTACTATATTTGTAACGTATATTAGCGGAACAATATCTAAAGCCCCACTTGCTGCTTTTGCAATAGATGCATTTTCACTCGGTGAATGGTTATGTGGTAAAACCAATGCGTCGACATTAAAACAAGCTGAAGTTCTTAAAATTGATCCAATATTGTGCGTGTCAGTGACTTGATCTAAAATGACTATAGTAGAACTGTCGTTTGAGCTTTCAGCTACTTCTTCGATGCTTAAGTTATAAAGAATAGGGGCAACATTTAAAGCAATTCCTTGATGGTTAGCACCTTTGGGTAAAACGTCATTAAGTATTTTGTTTTCTACTAATCGAACTTTAATACCCTTACTATTTGCATATTGCTTAATTTCTTTTTCGTGTTCTCTATAGAAATTTTCTGTTACTAACAGTTCTATACACCGCCTATTTTTATTCTTCAGTGCTGACATGCAGGTGTGCTTTCCATACAGCCAAAAATTCTCATTAGTTTTTGACGATTTCATCGTATTATTGAAAATCGGGTTTTTATAGAATAAGCAACATTTTACTATGTTTGAATATTGTTGTAAAATTATACAATTCGATTAATGCGTTTATGTCGGACGATGAGTTGGATTGGCAAAAAAATGTTAAGCCAATAAAATGTGGAAAAGTTACTTTGAAAGTTGATCATAAAGTAAATATAAAGTCTATGGTTGATAAAGGTACCTCCGACTTACAAGGGAATTTTCTTAATACCAATAATAGTAACTCATCATTTTGTCTTGACCAAAACACAAAATCAAAAGTTGATAGGGGTAAATATTTTATAAGCGATAAGCTCGATTTGCATGGCTATAATATAGAGGATGCTTACTGTAAATTGATAGATTTTATTATCAAAAATTATCGAGCAGGAAATAGATGTTTATTGGTAATTACGGGATACGGCAGTGCAACAAACAAAACAGACACTATAAAGAGTAACTTAAATAAATGGTTAAATGACACTAAAATCCAGCATATGGTTCTATACTACCAACAAGCTACGAAAAAACATGGTGGTAAAGGGGCTTTTTATGTTTTATTAAGAAGGAATAAAAACCTTGAGTCCTGATACTTAAAATTCCTTTTAAGCCTTAATTTTTCTTGTATAACCATACAGTGTTCGGCAGCGCGTGACGCACAACTGTGCGAACATTGTGATTTGGGTCTCCCAGGAAGGATGTCTCCCAGTACCTCTTTTCCCGTCATCCCGCTACGTGTTAGCGGGATCTCATTTCACTTTATGAGGGTGTCATCCGAGTAGCCCCTTTCTCGTCATCCCGCTACGTGTTAGCGGGATCTCATTTCACTTTATGAGGGTGTCATCCGAATAGCTTGACTACTTGGATCCAGATTGGATACTGAGTTGGTGAGTATAAAAGTATAGCTTCTACGTCATACCGCCGCGGTATCTCAGCCGCTAACAAATAGCGGGGTGACGAGTTACTATACCGCTGCGAACCGTCATACCGCGATTTATTCCATAGCTGTACGAACATTCATTTTTGAAGGTAAACTGCACAGCAAATGGTGTCATTCCAGTGCTTGACACTGGAATCCAGCCGGCTTTGTTGCATCGCTAGCTATGATGGATTAAAGATAAAAAAGGCGGAGAATATCAGTAGCTTATTATTCTGGTATGTATAACAAGAACGGTCAGTGAATACCTAAATTTGAGTAAAAGAAATTTCACTACCACTCACTAATCCGGCTAAAATTCAAGAATTTCAATGCTTTAGCTATTTTCAATAGAATTAAATTTATTAATATAAATAACAAGTTACTATTCTTAAATTTGATCAGATTGATTGCAAAAAAAACAAGATTTTCAATAAGTTGCTTATAATCCTAATTATAGTTAGCCTTTCATAAGTAGCGATGCAACAAAGCCATTCCAGCGTCACGCGCTGCCATGTGATATACAATTTCCTTCGAATTACAACGTACGTGCGCTCTATATGCACTTGATTGACAAATGCTCTCTTATCAAAATCTCAAGAATCTGCACTATATTTAATGCTGCGCCTTTGCGCAGGTTGTCAGCCACTATCCACATATTTAATCCGTGCTCAACAGTATTGTCTCTTCTAATACGCGATACATATACAGCATTCTCCTGTACAACATCAATTTGAGTTATGTATTCACTATCTTCACGCCTGTTGTACACTAAAACTCCACTATCTTCGGCTTCACTTAGCACTTCACGAGCTTGTTCTTCAGTGATATGTTGATCAAATTCCACATTTACTGCCATAGCGTGACCGATAAAGACGGGTACCCTTACACAAGTTGCAGTAACTTTTATATCTTCCTCTAAAATTTTTTTTGTCTCCTCTTGCATTTTCCATTCCTCTTCTGTAGAGCCATTTTCCATGAATTCTCCTACATGGGGAATGCAATTGAATGCTATTTGCTTAGAGAATATCTTGGGTTTTTTAGCTTCGTTCATAAAGATTTTTTTTGTCTGGTCATAGAGCTCATCCATTGCTGCTTTGCCTGCACCAGAAGTTGATTGATAAGTTGAAGCAACGATTCTCTTTATTTTTGCTTTTTGGTGTAATAGATGTAGTACTAGCAGCATCTGTATTGTAGTACAGTTTGGATTGGATATTATGTTGTGGTTTTTATATTCCATAATTTTTTCTTTATTAATCTCTGGAATAATGAGTGGCACACCCTCTTTCATTCTAAAATGGGAACTGTTATCTATCACGACGCATCCAGCCTGTGTTGCAATTGGTACATACTCTTCAGAAACATGAGATCCAGCACAGAAAATGGCTACATTAGTTCCAACGAAGTCATAATCCTCAAGGCATAAAACTGTTAACTCTTTGTCACCAAAGCTCACCTTCTTCCCTTCTGATTTTTTCGATGCAAGTGCAATAACGCAATCTATCGCCTCATCTTGAAATTCAGCAAGCGTGCTTAATACCTCACGCCCTACTCTTCCGGTTGCTCCAATAACAGCAATTTTGTATCTCATATAGATGAACCTCTAATTTTAAAGTTCTATTATATTTTTACTGACAAAATTTACAATTGTTTTAATATTTTTACCTTGCAATTAATTGTAATTTAGCTATTATTATGCAATATTAGTAATATTACATAATGAAATGGAAGATGAGTAAGGAATACGATGAAACTAAGGTTAAACCTGCAATGTCTACACCTCAAGGGCCTGAAGGAACCAATGGATCAAAGGCCCAAAGTGTTCTTTCGAATAAAAGAAAGCCTACAATAAATTTTGATGATAAAAAGTATGGTGTAAAAACCTCTAAAATAGACCAACAGTCTCTAAACAAAAGACAAGAATCTTCAAAGCTAAGAGATCCCTTAAGGTCAATACCAATAATAAGGAGATTTTTAGCAAGGATTTTCACACCTGAAAAAATAGAAATCATCAGTAACCCTATATATGACAACATGGAAGCATATAAAAAATCGCAGGAAGATTACCCTAGTAAGATAAAAGATGAAACTAGTATAGATGATGAACACACAAAAGAAGTAGATAGTAAACTTGAGAAGGGTAATGTTGAACAAGTGGACAACAAGAAAAGTCGTAGTTCATAAATATCAATCATTTAAAAATTATCTCTAGTTATAACATTGTATCTGTTCAGATGCATGGCTCATGTACAAATATTGAAACAAAAATTCCAGTGCTCCTTTCTCGTCATCCCAGTGCGTGACACTTGTATCTTTATGATGTGAGGCATTAGAGCTAAAATACCTCACAGGGAGGGTGAAGCTGATGCGACACTAATGCCATTAAGCCAGATTTTGCTTCCCTCCCATAGAGTTAAAGACTGAACAGTATCTTTTGGAATTATATCCCGTATTACAAGGTTAGTCTAAACTCTCAGTTTATTTATAGTCTTGGAGGCAATTTTATGCAAGTAAATGCTATTTTGGGTGTGGATATTTCAAAAAAGAAATTTGATGTTTGTTTGTTAGTGGACAGTAAAAAACGACACAAAGTCTTTCAAAATAATCAAGATGGTTTTGCAAAACTTGTAGTTTGGTGCAATGGCCATGGAGCAAATCTTACTCATTTATGTCTTGAAGCAACTAGTTGGTATGGAGAAGATTTGGCTACTTTTATGCACGATTTAGGACATAATGTCAGTATAGTAAACCCAGAAAGCTTTTGGCAAAAGTGAGCTGCTCAGAAATAAGACAGATAAATCAGATGCAGCTATGATAGCTAGATTTTGTATCGCCAACAAACCTGCTCTTTGGAAGCCCATTGCACCTGAAATGAGGCATTTGAGGGAGCTTTACCGTTGCATGCAATCGCTAAAAGATGATAAGGTGCAACAGACAAATCGCTTGGAAAACAAAAATATGCATTCCAGTTGCAAAGAAGCTATATCTAAAGTAATTTTGGCAATAGAGGAGCAAATTATTGTTCTCGAAAAAGAAATTAATGAGCATATAAATAACTATCCACATCTAAAAAATATGGTGGAAAACCTTAAGACTATAAAAGGTATAGGATATCTTACTGCTGTTGCTGTTGTCGCAGAAATGCCATCAGTTGATAACTTTGACAATGCTAAACAATTTACAGCTTTTGCTGGTCTAAATCCAGGACATTATCAATCGGGATCGTCAGTAAGTAAGAGAAGTTGCATATGCAAAATAGGATCTGAGCGTATTCGAAAAGCTCTTTACATGCCAGCTATAGTAGTCAAAAACCATAATAATCATTTTCAAAAATTTTGTCAGCGTCTAGCAAGTAAAGGCAAATGTCCAAAAGTCATAGTTCTTGCGTTAATGCGAAAATTAATGCATGTCTTTTTTGGTATTCTTAAAAATAATCAACCATTTAATTGTAATTTTGTTGAATAATTTGTTTGACAGCAGAGACAGTATCTGGGATCCAGATTGGGCACTAAGTTGGTAAACACGAAAGCGATTAATCCTTTACAACGTTTTTGATGGAACTGCGCGAAAGAACTGGATGCCAGTGTCACGCACTGGCATGACACCCATTTCTTCCTATAGTTGTCTTTTCTCGTCTACCTTATTTTGCCACTCTGCTGAACAGATACATAACATTTGCTATACAGAAACTCTGCGATACCAAAATAAATAAAGAGGTACGCCACTTGCAGTGAATAAGCTTGCGATCAGCAAGGTATTCACAGAAGTTTCAAATATTACCCAGCAGCAAAAGGTTGTTGCTATACTGCCAATTAAAAATTTGTAACAACTCTTTTCTTGCACAATAACTTTGAGAAAAGCAAGACTGCATGCAAGGTAAACAAATAAAAATGAAACTACAGAAAAGTCGATAATTGATGTGATCTGCTTAGCAAAATTGTTGCTTGAAGTGAGGATTAGTAAAGTTGCAGTTCCAACTGAGCTAGTTGTTATGCCCCAGAAAGGAGAACCGTGCTTGTTTCTTTGAGCAAAAAACTGTGGCATCAGTTTATCTTTTGCAAGGCCAAGGGCCACTTGTCCACTAGCTAGTACCCAAGCGTTTAAAGTACCAACACAAAAAATGAACGCAGTTATAGAAATAATCAAGTGCCAATTGCCAGAGGCCATAATTTTTATTGCGTCAACATATGGTGCTCTTGAACTTGCTAAATCATTGCCATTTATTAATCCCATAATTGCAAGATTGTTGATAAAATACACAACAGCAACAGAGATTGTTCCAAGTACCACAGCTCTTGGTATTGTTCTAGCTGGATTATCAACTGACCCTGCAGGTGCTGTTGCCAATTCAACTCCAATAAAACCCCATAGAGTAATAAGTGTAGAACGGGCAAGAATCTGCGATGTTGTAAGATTTGATATTTCTTCACTTATGATGAAGTTATTTCTATCAAAAAAAAACAATGCTGCTATAGGTATTACAAGCAATACAGAAATTTTTATCACCGTCAATAAAAACTCAACACGTCCAGCAGTAGCTACTCCTCTAAAATTTATTAGTGTAATAATTGTAAGTAATAACATCTCTAAAAACAGATGTACGTTTTGAATATCTTCATGGAAAAATGGTGTAAGATAACCAACACCCACAACTATTACGGCTGTTGTGCTAACCCATGAGCTCACCCAATACGTCCAACCAACAAAAAAAGCTGCAGCAGGGCCAAAAGCATGCTTTACATAGACGTGAGGGCCACCCGTTTCCGGAAATTTTGCGCAGAGTGAGGCAAAAACTAAAGCAAGAGATATAGCACCAAGCCCTGATATTATCCAGCTTATAAGGCTATACATGCCATATGGAGCAAGGCTAATTGGAAGCATAAAAATTCCAGAGCCAATTTGGCTGCTAATCACTAAGGCAAAAATAGCCCAAAAACCTATTTTATTTGACACAATAATTCTTATCTAAATAGATTAACAATATACCCTAAACTCAGAAATTTCAATTGATCTTTTAACATAAAAACTTGCATTTTTTTCAATTTATTCCTAAAATAGATTATATTAACAGATTATTAAGAGGGGGTTATGAATCCGAGATTAAAAGCATTTTTGGTTGTTTGTAGTATTATTGCATTTTTGATTGCACTTTTGTTTCTCGTGTATTATTTAAATCTTCTTGTTAACTATATCCTTGACTCGATTCTAGTTCGTCCCTTTGAAAGATTATACAAAAACTTAATTGTTGATGGTCTTTATGCCTATTTATCTACAAGCACTTCTAGCCCTGCACTAGCATTTTTGGCTACAGGTTTTATTGTTATTGCTGCGTTTATTTGCCTGAATAAAATGCTTCTTCCCTTGCAAGAGAAGATCATAAACAACTATACCTCCTTTAAAAACAACAATATTGATAGCAATAGCATGTTGTTTGAGGTTTATAAAGATCCAACAATAAAATTAAAGGACAAAATCTTATTCTTCAGTATACACTTGATATATTACCTACAGCTTCCATTTTTGTATATTGCATCAAAGGTATCAGCTCTACGTGGGTTTCTTATATTTAATTTTGGTTTATTATTGTTAAATTATGCACTGCTAATTCCAGTAGCACTTCTTGAGTTAATAAAATATCCATCAGTAAAACTCTTTTCACCTTTGGGTTTGAATGTAAAGCAGCTAAGCTTTTTGTTTAATGTAAGTGATGTGGGTACTAGTAGTCAGAGCGTTCATACTAGAAGTTTTCAGCAAAGCGTTATTGAATGTGCCAAAAAATTAAAGGAAGAACATGGTACGCCGTTAAATGAGTTGGATGAAGAGTTTAAAAGTTATATAAGCGGTTTAACAAGTCAGCAAAAACGAATGATAGAACCTTATCTAAGATTGGATGGTTATGAAACTGGGGAGTGGGTAAATTGGGCAGATTCACAAACCGGATTGACATTGACACAGGCTATAAATTTAGTTTTAATTGCGGCAAGAAAGCAAAATGCAGATATAGAATTATTGAAGTCTATATTACTGGTTCGCTTTGAGGAAAGTAATCGCCAATGTGGTCCTGGAATGCTCAACCGTATCATTTATGCATTAAGTGGTCTTAAAGCGGAAAATAATTTTGCAGCTCAACTAGAGCCTCAGCCAATAGGAAAGTTGGCTAGTGATGCTACTAAAAGATTTCTTGAGAAATATGTGGATAAGCACTACCATAAAATAAAAGTTTTGAAAGAAAATTTTGATAATTTGTATTCACCAAGTTCTGGGGTGGATTTGAGCAGCGTGAGTGATGAAGTAAAGGATGGCATTTCTTATACAAGAGATGCTATAAAAGAATTTGTGTTTAAGGAATTATATGTAAAGTTTTATAACGACTATGGAGAACATATTCGGAGAGGGCAAATAAAACAAAGGCTAAGAGAATTAATAACAGATGAAGTCATAGATGCAGCAATATCTTATAAGAGGTTGTTCGGAAACTAGTAAATTCAAGCATATTCCCTCTTTAACATAACCCTACTCATAGCTAGGTATATGAAATTCTCAGTGGATGTTGTGAGTAAATCATACTCCTTCGATAGCCTTCTATTCCTATTAACCCAAGCAAAAGTCCTTTCTACAACCCATCTTCTTGGCTGTACTTTAAACCCTTGTTCTCTTGTTGGTAGTAGCTCAGGTGGCGTATCTTTGTGCACCCAAAATCTACATGGAGGCCTTTTAACAATTTCAATATCTATGTCATATTCTTCCTTTATGTGATTCTTTAAATTTCTTCCTTGGTATCCCATGTCAGCCCACATTTTTTTAACTTTAGTATATTTTGTTCTCATATTGTTTAATGCTATTTTAATACCATCTCTATCATTTTCGTTAGCAGCGCCTACGTAACAACCTAGTATAAAACCCTGAGTGTCTGTAATTATATGCCTTTTTCTACCCTTTACTTTTTACTTCCATCATAGCTTTGATCCCCCTTTTCTGTAGTCTTTACAGATTGACTATCTACTATACAGGCACTCGGCTGCTCATTCTTTCCTATTTTTCTTCTACTATATTTTGTAATTTCATAATTCATTTTCTCAAAAATTCCCTGCTTCTTCCATTGCCTGAACTGCTCATACACAGTCTTCCATAGCGGAAAATCATTTGGTAAATACCGCCATTGACACCCTGTACGCAATACATAGAAAATTGCTTCTAATATTTCTTTTTTGCTATACTTTGGCAGCCTTCCTCCTTTCTTGTATGATACTCTGAAGTGTTTTTCTATTCTTGCCCATTCCCTTTCGCTTAGATCTGTTGGATACTTTTTTCTCATCTTTACCCCGTACTAAAATTTCAGATATTAGAGGTTGTTCGGAAACTAGTAAATTCAAGCATATTCCCTCTTTAACATAACCCTACTCATAGCTAGGTATATGAAATTCTCAGTGGATGTTGTGAGTAAATCATACTCCTTCGATAGCCTTCTATTCCTATTAACCCAAGCAAAAGTCCTTTCTACAACCCATCTTCTTGGCTGTACTTTAAACCCTTGTTCTCTTGTTGGTAGTAGCTCAGGTGGCGTATCTTTGTGCACCCAAAATCTACATGGAGGCCTTTTAACAATTTCAATATCTATGTCATATTCTTCCTTTATGTGATTCTTTAAATTTCTTCCTTGGTATCCCATGTCAGCCCACATTTTTTAACTTTAGTATATTTTGTTCTCATATTGTTTAATGCTATTTTAATACCATCTCTATCATTTTCGTTAGCAGCGCCTACGTAACAACCTAGTATAAAACCCTGAGTGTCTGTAATTATATGCCTTTTTCTACCCTTTACTTTTTACTTCCATCATAGCTTTGATCCCCCCTTTTCTGTAGTCTTTACAGATTGACTATCTACTATACAGGCACTCGGCTGCTCATTCTTTCCTATTTTCTTCTACTATATTTTGTAATTTCATAATTCATTTTCTCAAAAATTCCCTGCTTCTTCCATTGCCTGAACTGCTCATACACAGTCTTCCATAGCGGAAAATCATTTGGTAAATACCGCCATTGACACCCTGTACGCAATACATAGAAAATTGCTTCTAATATTTCTTTTTTGCTATACTTTGGCAGCCTTCCTCCTTTCTTGTATGATACTCTGAAGTGTTTTTCTATTCTTGCCCATTCCCTTTCGCTTAGATCTGTTGGATACTTTTTTCTCATCTTTACCCCGTACTAAAATTTCAGATATTATAGCCTTTTACTTGTTTCCGGACAACCTCTTATAGCCTTTTACTTGTTTCCGAACAACCTCTAAGATAGACGAGATAGAAATTCCTGCAGAACCACTTACTTATCTTGAAAGAGTAAAAACATTTTTTGGAGGTCATGCAAGGTCTTCTGCTGCTTAGTGGTTTAGTTCGTGCTATATAGCTAAACTGACTTAGATTTACTGACAATTTTAAAACAACAAATTCGTCATTCCGCTACTAGTTAGCGGAATCTATACCGCGAATGAATCCATAGCTGTACGAACATTGTGATTTGAGAGCAATTTCCACAAGGGAGGGTGTCATTCCAGTGCTTGGCACTGGAATCCAGCCTTTATTATGCAGCCACTTGGTTGAAATTAAGTCTTCTGGATCCCAGTGTCTAGGCACTGGGATGACACCATTTGCTGTGCAATTTACCTTCAAAAATGAATGTTCGTACAGCTATGGAATGAATCGTGGTATGACGCGTTAGCTATAGCTTTGTCTTCCCTTTTCTGAATGGCTTGCAAGCTGCTATCTCTACAAAAACTATATTTTTCTTCAGAAGAGAGTTATATTGTAACTATGGACAAAATAATCATAAAAAAATTTGGTGGGACTTCGCTAACTGATTTAAACCGAGTTGCAAATTTGATAAAAAACGATATTGAGAAAGGTTGTAATGTAATCGTTGTTGTATCTGCTGTTGCAGGATTTACTGACCAAATGGTTTTTCAGGCTAGGCAAATCTCAAATTTAAGTTATAGACAAGAGTTATCAGAGTATGACGTTATGCTTTCAGCAGGAGAACAAATCTCTTGCGGTCTATTAGCTATCACTCTCCAATCGATCGGAGTTAATGCTAAATCGTGGCTTGCCTGGCAGTTACCAATTGTAACTGATGATTTTTATTCTGAGTCTAAAATAAAAACAATAAAGATTGAACGTGTGAAAAGATCTTTTGCTGAGGGTTATACTGCTGCGATCATTGCTGGTTTTCAGGGTATAAATGATGATAGAATCACTACTTTTGGAAGAGGAGGCTCTGATATATCAGCAGTTGCCTTCGCGGTAGCCTTTGGTGTTAGAACTTGCGAAATTTTTACTGATATTGATGGAATATATACAGCAGACCCGAGAATTGTTCCAAAGGCACGCAAGCTCAAATTTATCTCTTACGATGAAATGTTGGAAATGTCGTCATCTGGTGCTAAAATACTGCATAATCGTTCAGTACAACTTGCAATGAAACATAACATTAAAGTGCAAGTGCTATCCACTTTTAAGGAAGTAGAAGGCACCACAGTGCTACACAAAAGGGATGTACTAGAGAGATACTTAATTACTGGAATAACTTATAGCACTAATGAAGCTCTTGTAACTTTCACTAACCTTGCAAATAACTTGCGTACTTTAAGAGATATAGCAGGAGCAAACGTTAAAATTGATATGATACATGGGTCAAGTTTTGTTATCTCCAAATTTGATATTGATTTAATGGAAAAGTTACTGAATAAGAATGAAAATTATGCTATAAACGATAATGTAGCTAAAATTTCAATAATTGGTATTGGTGTTATGTCTAACACTGAAGTGATGCACCGCACACTCAAGGTTTTAAGCGAAAAAAAGATAGAAATACTTGCTATCACAACATCTGAAATCAAAATCAGTATAATTGTTCAAAAAGAATGCGCTGTAGCTTTAGTCAAAGATTTACATACTGAGTATGAGCTTGATATGCAGCACTAGGATAGGCTTGACGTCCAGTTGTCTAAGAGTATGTCTTAAAAAGGAATGAGGAAAAAAATATGATAGTGTAAGTAAAAAATAGGAGGGAAAATTGTATCCAAGTGATATAAGTGATAAGGAATGGGAAATTTTGGAGCCACATGTTGCACAAGGAAAGATAGGGAGGCCAAGAAAGCACAATATCAGAACAATTATTAATGCAATAAGGTATATAATGAGAGGTGGTTGTCAATGGAGAATGCTGCCGAAAGATTTTCCTCCATGGAAGACGGTGTATGACTATTTTCTCAGGTGACGTAGTAATGGCAAATTGGAAAAAATACATAATATGCTAGTAAAAGAGGTAAGAAAAATGTTTGGTAAAAATGAAACACCTTCAGTAGGAATAATTGACAGTCAATCAGTAAAAACCACTCAAAAAGGGGATCCAGAGGATATGATGCTGAAAAAAAATAAAGGGTAGAAAACGTCATATTGTTGTAGATACAGTGGGCTTAATTATTGCGGCTGATGTTCATAGTGCAAGTGTTCAAGATCGTGATGGTGCTCTAAATCTTTTCACTCAAGCTAAATACAAGGCTCCAACTTTACGTAAGTTTTTTGCTGATCAAGGATACATAGCAAAACCGCTGTTTATTGGAGACAGGATACGATTACCAAGAAAGCTGTTGATGTTACAGGATTTTTCGACAATCTGGACCACAATTTAGCACTGCAGGCTATCAAGAAGCACACAGACTGCAAATGGGTCATACTGTATGTTGAAAGGTGGATGAAATCCCCTATTCAGCAAGCAGATGGCAGTAAGGTAGTTAGGGAAAAAAGGAGTTCCGCAAGGAGGTTCAATAAGCCCAATCATTTCAAACATATTTATGCACCATGCATTTGATATATGGATGAAACAAAATCACCCAACAGTACCATTTGAAAGATATGTGGATGATGCGATAGTGCACTGCAGAACTAAAAGACAGGCAGAATTTATGCGAGCAGCAATTGAAGAAAGATTGGCATAATGTAAGCTAAAATTGCAACCTGATACCAATGCCATTCCAAAACTCCATCATTATACTGCCTTAGTATAACCTTCTCACTTCTATTGTCTATTTGTTTGTTATGTAATAGAAATTGGTATGAGATTGAAGAATTAAGTGTGAACGGTTACAGAATTTTTGCCAGGAGAAACATATAGTTAAAGTAATTCAGATTTGTAAGATATGTTTATCTGCAATTATAGCTTCAACAGTAGGCAATGTTGCTTTTAATTACCTCAACATTTTCTCTTGGCAATTCTTTAATGAACCGAGAAGTGCGCATCGGTTGCCACTGGTTGTTAATTTCCCTCCTATCTGCACATGAAATGATTAACCTTTCTTTGGCTCTGGTTATGCCAACATATGCGAGTCTCCTTTCTTCTTCTAAAGCTTTACCACTTTTGTCATCAAAAGATCTTTGATGAGGAAATAATCCCTCTTCCCAACCAGGTAGAAACACGCACGGGAATTCAAGTCCTTTGGCTGCATGAAGAGTCATAACATATACGGTGTCATCGTTATTCATATTATCCACTTCCATCACCAGACTTATATGCTCCAAGAAAGTTGTGGCATTATCGAAATTTTTTAAAGATGAGATGAGCTCTTTAACATTTTCTATTCGTGCTAAGCCTGTTACCTCATCATTTTCAAGCATTTCAATATATCCTGATTGGTTTGCTACGATTTTAACGAATTCATGCAGTGGTTTTACGCTTACTATTTCTTCCCAAGCTTTAATTTTATTTAAAAAATCGTTGAGTGAGAGTTTAATTCTTTCGGTTACCTGATTACTATTAACTAATATTTTTGCTGCCTCAAAAAAAGAAATTTTGTTATCCTGAGCAGTCGTGTATATTTTCTTTAGAGTTGTAGCTCCTATGCTTCTTTTTGGCCGATTTACTATCCTTTCGAAAGCTAAGTCATCGTTATTGTTTGTAACAAGTCTTAAATATGCAATTATATCCCTGACTTCCTGACGTTCGTAGAATTTTACGCCACTTATAATCTTGTAGGGAATTGAATATTTTATAAAATACTCTTCGAGAACTCTAGTTTGAAAAGTGGCCCTTACCAGCACTGCAATGTCACTAAATCTGTATTTATTGAGTTTCAATATCTGTTCGCTTATGAACCTTGCTTCAGCTTTCCCATCCCATAATTTTATTAGATTTACCTTTTCCCCTTCAATGTTTGTTGTCCACAATTTTTTTTCTAAGCGAGTCTTATTGTGATTGATAACATATGACGCAGTTGCAAGTATGTGAGGTGTTGACCTGTAGTTACACTCTAGTTTAACGGTTTTTGCATTTTTAAAATCATCAGAAAACTTCAAAATATTTTCAACTTCTGCACCACGCCAACTATATATCGACTGGTCATCATCTCCTACACAGCAAATATTTGAGTGCTCTTTTGCAAGGTATTTTAGCCAAAGATATTGTATCGCATTTGTATCTTGATATTCATCTACCATAACATATTTAAACTTGTTTTGGTAGTAGGGCAGAACTTCGGTCTTTTGATTAAAGAGCTGTATGTTATATAGCAATAAGTCACCAAAATCGACAGAATTAAGGAATTTCAACCTTTCCTGATACTGGTGATAGACTTTGAGTGCAGTTACATATACTGGCCTAAATGATTGAATATCTTCCACTTCAGATGGCAATAAGCACTTCTCTTTCCATTGCTGAATAATATTCATAATGGTCTTACATTTTTCTGATAGGTAATCAGGATTTATTTCATTGATAATATTTTTTATTACCTGTAATTGGTCATCCACACCAATGATTGTAAAATTGGGGTTTAAGCCCACAATTTCTGCGTGCAGGCGCAAGATTTTTGCTGCAATTGCATGGAAAGTGCCAAGCCATGGTATGTTTGTGCCCGTTAGCTCAAGTACCCTTGATACCATCTCATTTGCTGCTTTATTTGTAAATGTAACTGCTAATATCTCATCAGAATAAGCGTGACCGTTTCTAATTATGTGTGCTATTCTTGAAGTAATCGTTCTTGTTTTTCCCGTCCCGGCTCCTGCCAGTATCAAAACTGGTCTATCTATGTTAGTTACAGCTGATTGTTGTTCTGGATTTAGCAGTGAGAGATAATCGTTCATCGTAGCCCTATAGATTATAACTTCGTAAAGTTAAACCTATGATTGAAATATTGTAAAGGTTTTATTGAATAGAACAGTTAAAGAATGCTTCACTCAAGTACTACATATTTAAACGTAGGTTTTACATCTATTTTGTTTTAGTAGTTTCAGGTGTATGTCGAGTAACAACAACTTGATTTGAGGTATTGGCACCAGAACTTCTGCTTGTTGGGTGGATAAGTGGAGTTTGGAATGGCTTATATGTACGGTTTAGTTCCTTCATTTCTATTTCTTCAACTTCAACAAGGGGTTTTTCTTTTGGGGTATAGCGATTATGCGTTGCAGGTCGTTCAGTGAGATTTTCATATGTTTCTTTCAACCAAGTTCCGATATCATACATAAATCCATACGCTTTTTCTTTAAATTCTCTCAATGATCTACTGAAACTTGCTAGTGTGTTATTAAAGTAAATTGTCATATAGTCTCTTGTGGTGTATTGATAACTTTCTCCATCTAGTCTGCTACTTTGTGCGTTAGAACTATTGTTGCTTTTAAAATAACCAAATATGTTGTACATTTTGAGTCGCCATTAATTACTAACATACACATATTATATATTGATAAATTAAGGACTTAGTGTATTGATTAAGCACTTAGAAAGCGCTCTGTATAATAATTTAAAATGGAGCTGGAGCTTTGTAGTACAATGTTTTCAAACGTTTAATATAATATTGACTTTACAACGATAGTCACTTTAAATTAGTAACTATTGTTGCAGTTCAAGTATCAATGCCTTTTTTCTTTTATTTTTTTGCAATTCTTAGCATTTTATCTGCTGTATGCGTAA